>JACPNO010000038.1 GCA_016185465.1 Candidatus Solibacter usitatus | reverse complement strand
CATCCCTGCCGATGTTTCCGGGTCACTTCAGTGCTGAGATGGAAAGGGCCACAAACGCCGGCCCTTTCCCTCTACCCTATCCCGCTCCCAAAAGTGTCAAGGATGTCCTGGCAGTCAGTGTCCACCATGTCTTGGCTCTTGACATCCCCGACCTGCCCTTTGAGAGATTGGCAGGTCGGGGACCTGCCCCACTTAGTGCACGTGCAGCGCTTGCAGCGTTGCCGCGTCCAACTCGCCAGTCGGTATTAGCGAGCGATCTTTCTGGAATTTCCGCACCGCCTCGCGCAGCATGCTTCCCGCATCGCAGTCGATAATCGGCGTATCGTAGCCCAGCTTGGCGAGCGCCCGCTCGACATCGCAAGCCGTGCGGCCAGAGCGCCCGCTTGGCGCTGGCGATCCGGCCTGCTTGAGCAGCGCCGCAGTGCCCTCATCGGCATAATCCAAAGCGACGCGCCCTTCGCGGTCGCGCGCATCCACCGCGGCGTGGGCCGCGATCAGTTCCCGCACCACATCCGCCCACCCTTGCATTGCCGCCATCATCAGCGGCGTCCGGCCCGCGGCATCGGCGGTGTTGACCTCGGCGCCGTGGGCGATCAAGTCGCGCGCCATCTTCAGTGGAGCAGCCAGCTCGTAGGCAGCATAGCCAGCCGGCATGTGGCGTTCTGGTGCAAGTTCCGCGCGGCGCCGCGCCATGAAACAGCCGGAAGCCACCAGCAGCGCCGTTTGTCCATTGCCGGTGAAGGACCCGGGCCGCCCGCTCTGGGAGCGCAGTCTGGCGTCAGCGCCGCGTTCCAGCAGCAGGCTCACAATCTCGGCGCGGCATTCCAGCGCCGCATGCATGAGCGGCGTCGAGCCATCGATGTCGCGCTCGTTCACATCGCCGCCGGCGGCCAGTGCCGCGCGCACCGCGTCTACGCCATCCTGCTCGTGTCCCACGGCATGGCCTTGGTGAACGGCTTCGATGACAGAGGGGCGCGGCTGTGCTTGTGCTAGGAGAGCGAGGGTAAGGCAGACAATACCGCGGGCGATCACTCCGATGGTTTTTTGAACAGCGCGTCGAAAGCGCTGCGGGCGTCGTTCGGATTGCGCACTACGTTATTGGAATTGTGCTGCACCGGAGGCGGCGCCGGCGCTGCATCGCGGGCGACGGTCACGCGCGGCTCGAATAACGGGCATTCGTTGGTCTTGTCTTTGATTGGAATGCGCTCCGGGATCGGCTTCAAACACTGGAAGCGCGTAGAGGGCTCAAAATGGCCGCACTGCTTACAGCAATGGAGCGCGGCTCCGCATTTGGGACACGCGCCGGCGTAGTCAGTGCCGGGCGGAATCGCAGTCGCGCAGTTGTAACAACGCGACGCCGTAACTGCCTGGACAAGTCTCGGCAGGCGAGGGCCGGTAATGTCGATGGGGGGGCGAGGGCCAGAGGGGCGGGGACCGTTGCCGTTGCGTTCCGGTTTAGGGTCTGAGTCCTGGTAGCCTCGTTGCCGGTACTTACGATCGCTGTCCATGGGAAGTGATTACTCCTTGAGGTGTGCGCAGGTTCGGTTCGGTTACACCAATGTGCCCGGGTGCTTTAGGTACCTATCGATGACTGCATCGGCCGTTCGGTAGGTTAGGGCTACCGCCGTCAACGTTGGGTTGCCGGAAGGGTTCTGCGGGAAAGCAGAGGCGCCCAGAACAAACAGGTTCGGAACCCGCCAATGCTGCAAGTACCAATTTACCACAGATTCAGTTTCGTTTGCACCCATAATCGCCCCACCTTGTAAATGAGTCGACTGATATCGGGTTGTATCGTACCGGCCGAGCCCTGGAAATCGGGTAATTTCCTGGGCGCCCATGGCCCGGGCGATCTCGACGGCCTTGCCGCTCATGAAACTGGCCATGCGGCGCTCGTTGTCCTGCCAATCGAGAGTCAATCGAAGCAAGGGGTCGCCCAGATGGTCTTTATAGGTTGGATCCAGATCCATGTAGTTCTGGCGGTAAGCTAAGTGCTCTCCATAGAATGAGATGCGGCCGGTGCGGTCGTAAAACTCGAGGGCTGATTTCTTCCATTCGCGACCCCAGCGGGAGCGGACCGATGCCGGCACCACGCCAAAGTTGGCCATGGGCCGGAAGCCGTAGCAAACCGTGTAGAGCGTGCCGCCGCCCAAAAAGTTCGCCTCCGCGTGATCGAAGGCGTCGCCATCGAAATCGCCGATGGCCGTGCCGGCCGATCCGGCGCCCATGAAGCGGTTGAGCGGCTTATCGAAAAACGCGGTGGCAGCGGCCGTAGAGACCTGGTGGGTGAGACCGCGCCCCACCACTCCTTTGCCGCTAGCGGGATCATAGGGCTCGCCGATCTGGGACAGCAGCAGCAGGCGCGTGTTGTTGAGCGTCCAGGACGCTAGGAACACCATGGTGGCCGGCTGGAAGACTTCCTCACCTTTGGAATCTACGTAGTTCACGCCTTGCGCCTGGCCATCTTTCGCGATGATGCGCCGCACCCACGCGCCCGCCCGCAGCTCGAATTTTTTCTTCCCGCGCAGCAGCGGCATCAGCGTATTTGTCGGCTGCGATTTGGCTCCGATCATGCAGCCGAAGCGCTCGCAATAGCCGCAAAAAGAGCAGCCCGCGCGCGAAACGCCATCGGGATTGGTGTAGTCCACGCTGGTAGTGGCGGCCGGCAGCGGGTAAGGATGATAGCCCAGCTTGCGCGCGGCCTCGCCGAACAGTGCCGCGAGATAAGGGCTCTTCATGGGCGGCGTCGGATACTCCGCGCTGCGCGGGCCTTCGAATATGTTGCCGCCCTCGATGCGCTTACCGCGCAGGTTGCCGGCCTTGCCGGAAACGCCCATCATTTTTTCCGTGCGATCGTAATACGGCTCAAGCTCGTCGTAGGTAACCGGCCAATCGGCAAGCGCGTGATCCGGCGGCAGACTCCTTGCGCCGTATTTCTCGCACAAATGGGAGAGCAGGCGGAAATCGCGGGGCTGATAGCGATAAGAAATTCCGCTCCAATGCTCGCCCGCGCCGCCTACTCCGGAGCCGGGCAGGAACGAGCCGTATTGCCGGATGGGAAGCGCGCGCTCGCGGGTTTGGTGGCGCAGGGTTACGGTCTCATCGCGGATAGCCTGCATCATGCGCAGGCGGATGCCGTAGTCCAGCTCGTCCATGCCGGCCGCATAATCCTGCGTCTTGCGGGCTTCGCCGCGCTCGAGAACCACCACTGACAGTCCCGTGCGCCGGGTAAGTTCGGAGGCCATGAGCAGGCCGTTCCACCCGCCGCCCACGATCACCGCATCCACCGGCGCCAGGCGCTTCATTCCTCTTCTTCGCTCGGCCGCACACGGTGCCCCACCACCTCAGCGAGGCTGACCGGCTTGGGACGGAACGCGCGCCCGTGGTATTGGTCCACTTCTTCCAAATAGCTCATGCGCGGGCCGGGGAACCCGATCAACTGCCAGCCGATCATGTCGCGATTTCCGCCATGCATCGGGTCGCAGAACATGCCTTCGATGGTATGGGTGCGCAGCAGAGTGAAGAAGACCGTGCTCTCGATGCCGGTCAGGATTTTGTCCTGCTCGGCGGCCTCGCGGCGATGAAAGCCGGCCAGTGGTTTGAGGCCTTCGCGGTAAATGTCGCGCGGGTTGGCGGCATCCTGATAGCCCTGTTCCGGCAAGCCTTTCTCAAACGGCGGCTGGGTGTAGCGGTAGCGGTCTTTGCCATAGGGGCCGGCCAGCTGGCGGTCGATGTAGATCACCACGCCGGCTTCGGTCGCGCCCGGCCCGGATTCATCGCTGGGAAAAATGCGCGCCGCCGCAGCGGCCACGTCGAGGGCCTGCTCTTCGGTGAAGAACTTAAGCGGGACGCGCAGCGTGCCTTCCTGGGCATGGACCCGGGACGGCGTGCGGTCGAGCGAGTACACCAGCAGGCCGCCTACAGTGGAGGCGGAAAGAGTCAGAAAGTGGCGGCGCCGCATGGCTAATAGCGTAGGTCAGCAGACGGCGTCTGTCCAGTGGGTGCAACAGGGCGGGTTTGCAACAGTTTCAAACCCGCCCTCGGTTGCAGTATGGCGAACAAAAAGCGAAAATAGCTGGGTGCTGTTTCAGATCGAGCCCGAGTCCACTCTCAAAGGCATCGCCCGGCTGGCGGCGGAAAGTGCTTTGCTCGAAGGCAAGCGTCAGGTGCAATATTTTCAGATTGCGGCGCGCAGCGTATTAAATCCGTGCAAGGCCAACATGCCTTTTCGCTGGACCATCAACCCGTACCGCGGCTGCGAATTCGGCTGTCCATATTGCTACGCGCGCTACACGCACGAATTCATGGGGATGGGAGACGGGCGCGCTTTCGAGGATCGGATCTATGCCAAATCCGATACGGCGCGCATCCTGAAGAGCGAGTTGCTTCGAGTGGCCCGCGACGAGCCGATCGCCATCGGAACAGCCACCGATCCTTATCAGCCCGCCGAGCGGCATTTCGAAGTGACGCGCGGCATCCTGGGAGTTTTTGCGGCTGGCAAAGGGCGGCGCGTTTCGATCACGACCAAATCCGACCTGGTGGCGCGCGATACGGACCTGCTGCGCGCGATTGCCCGCGGCAACATGCTGCACGTGAACATTTCGATCACCACGCTAAGCGTTGATCTGGCGCGTCTGCTGGAACCGCGGGCGCCGCGCCCGGACCTGCGTCTGGCGGCGGTCGAGCAACTGGCTGCAGCCGGCATTGCCGTGGGAGTGTTCGCGATGCCGGTGCTGCCGCTGATCACCGATTGCCGGGAAAACCTGGAGCAACTGGCGCGGGCGGCGCGCAGCGCAGGCGCCAGGTACTTGTGCGGCAATGTGTTGTTCCTGCGTCCCTCGGCGCAAAAATTTTTCTTCCCGTTTCTGGCGGAGCGCTTTCCTCATTTGCTGGGCCGTTACCAGGCGCGCTACGGAGCGAGCCCCTATATTCGCGGCGCGTACGTGGAGAAGCTCAAGAGACGGCTCGGCGAAATTCGCGATCGCTACGGCCTGGCGGAGGCGCCGGTTGAGTATCGGCCCGAGCAATGGGAGGACGCGGAACCGCAGGGGTCCTTGTTTCCGCTACAGTAGTCGCTGGGATGGACGTCGCCCAATTCGATTACACGCTCCCTGAAAACCTGATCGCGCAGACGCCGCTCGCCGACCGGGCCGCATCCCGCATGTTAGTGCTCCACCGGAAGGAAGGCCGCTGGGAAGACCGAGAATTCCGCGATCTTCCGCAATACCTGCACGCCGGCGACTGGCTGGTGCTGAACGATTCCAAAGTTTTCCCGTGCCGGCTGTTTGGCGCTCCCGAAAACCTGAGCGGAAAAGTGGAAATTTTTCTGTTGCGGCCCCTCTCCGCCGACGCGCGTCAGTGGCAGGCGCTGGTGCGGCCCGGGCGCAAAATGCGCGTGGGGGAGCGCATTGTTTGTGAAGGCGGATTGGAAGCCGAGATTCTCTCCCACGCCGAATTCGGCGAGCGCACGCTGCAATTTGCCCCCGGCCCGGATGTGTATGAGCAGCTGGAGCAACATGGGCACGTCCCGCTTCCGCCCTATATCAAGCGTCTCGATGATCCGCTGGACCGCCATCGCTACCAGACGGTTTTCGCGCGCGAGCGGGGGTCGGTGGCGGCGCCTACGGCCGGGCTGCATTTCACGCCGGGAATTCTGGGCGCGTGCCGGGTGGCGGGCGCCGGGATTGCGTATGTGACGCTGCATGTCGGGCTGGGCACGTTCCAGCCGCTGCACGCCGCCAGCGTCGAGGAAAACCATTTGCATCCGGAATTCTACGCCGTCAGCAATGACAATGCGGCCAAGATTCGCAGGGCGGGGCGCGCCATTGGCGTAGGAACCACCAGCGTACGCACCATGGAGACCGTGGCGCGTTCGGGGAATCTCACGGGTTCGACGGACCTGTTCATCTATCCCGGCTTTGAGTTCCGCGCGACCGGCGGCATGCTTACCAATTTTCATCTACCTCGCACCAGCCTGCTCATGCTGGTGTGCGCGTTCGCCGGAACGGAGTTGGCGCTCACCGCCTATCGCCATGCCGTCGAGGAACAATATCGCTTTTACTCATACGGCGATTGTATGCTGATCCTATAGGCCCGCCGACCTTCCCGCAATGGACTGGCACGATATCCGCGACCCGCAGGACGCCGAGCTCGACCGGCTGGCCGCGCGCTATCATCTGCATCCGCTGCACATCGAGGACTGCCGCCACCGCAACCAGAGCGCCAAGGTGGAGGAGAGTCCCGGATATCTATTTGCAGTGCTGAAGCTGGTGACGCCAGCCAGAGGCGTCGAGATCGAAATCGACGATTTGGATATCTTTCTTGGGCGTGACTTTATCATCACGGTGCATCCGAAAGACTGTGAGCCGGCGCGCAGATTTGTGGATCAGGTGCGCGCGGCGTGCGGGGAAATGCGCGCCGACCAAGCGTTCTATCGCATCATGGACGCGGTGGTGGATTCCTATCTTCCGCTGCTCGATCGGTTCAACGAAGAGGTGGACGAGCTGGAAGACCTGGTGCTGGAGAACCCCGAGCCCAAGGCGCTGGCGCGGATTTTCACGGCCAAGCGGGCCATGATTACCCTGCGCCGCGTCCTGGTGAACACGCGCGACGTGGCCGGCCATTTGCAGCGCACCGAAAGCGATTTGATCCGGCGCGATATGTGGCCATTTCTGCGCGATGTGTATGACCACGTGGCGCGCAATCTCGATCTAATCGAAATGCAGCGGGATTTGCTGACGGGCGCGCTCGACATTTATCTTTCCAGCGTCGCCAACCGAACCAACCAGGTAATGAAAGTGCTGACCGTGGTGGGCACGATCGCGCTGCCGATGATCGTGATTTCGAGTTATTACGGAATGAACATGAAGGGACTGCCGTGGATCGATTCGCCGAATGCCACCTGGATTGTAACGGGGATCATGGCGGGGACAACGGTAGTGTTGATGATCATTTTGCGTTGGTTTCGCTGGTTCTGAAGAGCGGGTTTGAAACTGTTTGAAACCCGCCCCTACAACATCAACGCACGCTGGTCCAACACGCGGGATTGTCGATACGGATTGGACGCCGAACGCACGGTTCTTGCGACATCCGATGTACTGCGAGCTTGTAGGGGCGGGTTTCAAACCCGCCCTTTCTCCGGATCTTTGTCCCAATGGGCCGGATTGTCATCGATGTAATGGCGGGTTTCGTTTAGCTCTTTTTCATTGCGGATGATGCGTTCGAAATAATTTCGCTGCCAGACGGGTTGGCCGGGGGTGGCGCGCATGGCGTTGATGCGGCGGGCAGAGAAAGTTTTAAGCGCGCGGACGATTTCTGGGAGAGCGTGGGCGGGTTTGAAACCCGCCCGTACATCTAGTATCAGGATGCCGTGAATGTGGCTGGGCATCACCACAAAAGCATCTAGAGTCAAATTCTTGTAGTGGTCGGGTAGGGCGTTCCAGCACTCTAACACTGCATCTCCGAATGGCGATAGCGAGACACTGCCTGGGGTGGTCCCTTGGGCTGAGACAAACAGTTAAGACACTGTTGACCGTTCGCTGTAAATTCATTGTGGCCGATCCCGGAACGGATTTAGGATGGGCGTGCCGGTGAAGCGGAGGCGGGCTCTG
>JACPNO010000073.1 GCA_016185465.1 Candidatus Solibacter usitatus | reverse complement strand
TTAACTTGCTGCCAATTCCCAGTCTGGACGGCGGCGTGATCATGATGCTGCTGGTCGAAATACTGCTGGGCCGGGATTTGAGCCTGCGCGTGAAAGAGGCCGTTTTCAAGGTGGGATTCGTCTTCCTGATGGTCGTAGTGGCGTTTGTGCTTTACAACGACATCTCGAAGATCATGCCGGCGGGTTGAAGTGGGGCAGGTCGCCGACCTGCCGTTGCGGAAGAAATTAACCGAAAAACCGGGGACAAAAACATGTGGCTGTCCACGGTTTTCTGGAAGAAATTATGGGCAGGTCGGGGACCTGCCCCACATTACCGAATCCTCCGGTCAACGTCCAACATCTGGTAACCTGAGCCTTTGCATGGAATGTAGCTGCGTCCCCCACTTCGAGCTGCCTAATCCCAGCAAGCTCTTTTTAGACCTGGTCTATCACTACGATCGCGTTGCCTCCTTCTATCCTTACAATCCCCATGACCCGGCGTCGTTCCAGACGGCCGCGGCGCAGATCAATCTGAGCGCAGATCGCCGCGCGGCCCTGGTCTCGGCTCTACGTCAGAAAAACGGCGACAGTCCGTCACTCGCCCTGCTGGCTCAGCCGGGAACCGTGGCTGTGGTTACGGGACAGCAGGTAGGCCTGTTCTCCGGACCTGCCTACACGATTTACAAAGCGCTTACCGCAGCCAAGCTGGCGCGCGATTTGACGGCGCGCGGCATCAACGCGGTCCCGGTGTTCTGGCTGGCGACCGAAGATCACGACTTCGCTGAGATCAATCACACTTGGGTTTTCGGCGCCGGGCACCAGGCACGGAAGCTTGAAATCGACGGCGCCTGGTCGTCCAGCCAGCCGGTGGGCGGCGTGCCGGTCACGGCGCCTCCTATAGACGCCTTGCGACAGGCGCTGACGGGGTTTCCGTTCGGCGAGGAAGTCACTTCGCTGGTGGCAGAGGCGTACCGGCCGGGCCGCTCGCTGGGTGAGGCCTTCGGAGTGCTACTGAAAAGCCTGCTGCCTTCTTTCGATATTTTGCAGATTGACCCCATGGATGCGGCCGTCCGCGCGCTCGCCGCCGGCGCCATCCGCACGGCGCTCGACACCGCTCCGGAGCTCAAGCGCCTGGTACTCGAACGCAACAAGCAGCTGGTGGAAGCGGGCTACCACGCCCAGGTGCACGTAGAGGGCGACACGTCGTTCTTCTTCCTGCTGGAGAACGGAAAGCGGGTGGGATTGCGCCAGCAGGAACGGGATTACCTGGCGCAGGGACGCCGCATTTCGACAGAAGAGCTGATGGAGCGGGCCGAGCAGATTTCGCCCAACGCCCTGCTGCGCCCGGTGATTCAGGATTCCATCCTGCCGACCGTGGCCTATATCGGCGGACCTGCCGAACTGGCCTATCTGGCGCAATCGGAAGTGATTTACCGCCGCATTCTGGGCCGCATGCCGGTGGCGCTGAGCCGTGCCGGGTTCACGCTGCTCGACGCCCGCAGCAAGAAGTTGATGGCACGCTACCAGCTAACGCTCGCCGATATTTTCCACGGCGACGAAGCGCTGCGCGAACGAATCGCGACCGGCCTGGTGCCGCCGGCGGTGGGTAAGGCGCTCGAAGCATCGAAAGCGGCTTCGGCGCAGGCCATCAAGGGCCTGGAAACCGCCCTGGCGGGGTTTGACCCGACGCTGGTGGCAGCTATGCAGCGCAGCAGCCGCAAGATTGAGTATCAGCTCAGCAAGATCGGGCGTAAGATTGCGCGCGAGACGCTGACCCGCGATCAACGAGCGGCAACCGATGCCGCTTCGCTATCCGGGTTGGTATATCCGCACAAACATTTGCAGGAGCGGCTGTACTCGATTCTTCCCTTTCTGGCCAAACACGGCCTGGAACTGATTGCGCAGCTGTACGAAAATACCCACCTGGAATGCCCGGATCATCAATTGTTAGTAATCTAGAGATTCCACCGACTCCATGAAAAAAAATATTGTTAAGCAAGCGTTACTTGAAGGCAAAGTGCAACTGGGAACCGGCTTCGGCCAGTTTCGCTCACCGGAAGTTCCCCGGATGCTCGCCGCTGCTGGATTTCAGTGGGCGTTCGTTGACACCGAACACGGCGGCTTCGATCTGGAAACCGTGCAGGACATCTGCCGCGTGTCGAATATCTGCGGGCTGTCGCCCATCGTGCGGGTCGGCGATCTGCAATATTCGCTGGTCGCCCGCGCGCTCGATTGCGGCGCGCAGGGGGTTATTTTCCCGCGCGTCGAATCGCCTGACCTGCTGGCGAAAGCGGTGAGCTGGACCAAGTTTCCCCCGGCCGGCATACGCGGCTATGGCCTGGGCGCCTGGCAGGTGGACTATGAGCCGCTGAAATTCCCCGAGATCATCGCGCATGCCAACGCCAACAATATGGTGGTGCTGCAGATCGAGACCCAGCGCGCCCTCGATGCCCGCGATGAGCTGCTATCGGTCAAGGGCGTGGACACGGTGCTGATCGGTCCGGCGGATCTTTCCATTTCGCTAGGAGTGCCGGGCGAGTTTCAACATCCCAAGATGGTGGAGGCGATTGAAGCCGTGCGCGACAGTTGCAAGAAGCACGGCGTGGTGCCGGGAATTCAGACCCGCAATCCGGCGCTGGCCCGGTTCTGGAAGGACCGCGGCATGCTCTTTCTGGGATGCAGCAGCGATGCCGCCATGCTCTATGAGCGCGCCGCCGAACTGTCGGCGCAAATCAACGCCCCGGCTTAACGGGCGTATTTCCGCAAAATCAGAGATAAGGCTAACAAAGCCACGCCGATTGCCATGTAATCGGGCGGGGTTGCTGCCAGCATTGCCATCGGCATTCTGGGAGCGTAACGCTGTTTGCGTGTGCCGGCCATGGACCTGTGGTCTAATCGGTAACAGGAAACGCGCCAGGTTTCTGTAGTACCCAAGGACCAGGACTGTGGGGCAGGTCCCCGACCTGCCGATTTGAGCGTCAAGAAAAGAACACCGGCAGGTCGGGGACCTGCCCCACTTCGACATGAGTGAACCGATCGCCAAGCATCCGGCTGTTCCGTACATCGCCGGAATGGCGGCTTACCTTGCGCTGATCTCGGTCGATAAATATCTGCCGTTTGGACCGCTCGCGCAATTCGCCCTGCGGTTTTTCCTGGTGCTGGCGGTTCTGATTTTCGTGTCGCGCGGCGTCATCACGCTGCGGCCGTCGCATACGCTGGCCAGCATTCTGCTGGGCGTCGCGGTGTTTGCGCTTTGGGTGGGGCCGGATTATCTATGGCCCCACTACCGCAGCCATTGGCTTTTCAGCAACAGCCTGGTGGGTGTTCCCAAAAGCTCGATCGATCCCGCCGCAAAAGCTAATACGCTGGTGATTCTGTTCCGCGTGCTGTCGAGCGTAATTACCGTGCCGATCCTCGAAGAGCTGTTCTGGAGAGGCTGGCTGATCCGCTTGCTGGTGGATAAAGACTTTCTCAAGGTCCCCCTGGGCCGTTACACGCCGTTATCCTTCTGGGTGGTGGCGGTACTTTTTGCTTCCGAGCACGGCTCGTATTGGGAAGTGGGTCTGCTGACCGGCATAATTTACAACTGGTGGATCATTCGGACGAAGAACCTGGCGGATTGCATCCTGGCCCACGCTGTAACGAATGCCAGCCTGGCCGCTTATGTGCTGAAAGCCGACCAGTGGCAATACTGGCTGTAAACCGGATTAGACCGGAGCGCGTCTACGATACAGACAGGGCCATTTATTGTTTCCTTCTCCTGTCCGGGTGCCTTACGGGCTGTGACGCTGTGTTGGGCGCGCCACGGTCCGGAGGCTCCTGTAAGCTCTTTGATACCAAGCGGGACTTGCCAGCGGCTGGCTGGCCGCAGTATACTGCTTTCCTGATGTCAGGGGCCTTCGCCAGTTCGTTTCTCTATCAGTTTTGGTACTTTACCAAGACCAGATAGAGTGGCGTTGGTTCAGACCTGAGGGATTAAACGGAGCCAACCCACTCGAAAGAGTGGGTTTTTGTGTTTTTGGGGAGAGAGGAGCCCCGCCATGATCATATCAATGCGTCCGCACGCCTCGAAAGAGGAAGTCGATCACGTCTGCGAGCGAATTCGCGAGTTCGGCTATAAAGTGCACTCGATTGTGGGCGAAGAGCGGGTAGTGATCGGCGTAGTGGGCGTGGGGGACGTCACCGCCTGCCTGGAATCGCTCGAAGCGACGCCGGGGGTGGAGCGCGCTGTGCGCATTTCGGCGCCTTACAAATTCGTCAGCAAGGAATTCAAGCAGGAGCGCACGCAGATGGACATCAACGGCCTGGAAATCGGCGGCTCCGAATTCATTGTGATGGCCGGGCCGTGCTCGGTGGAATCCGAGCGGCAGATCATGGAAACCGCCGAGGGCGTTCGCGAAGCCGGAGCGCGTATTCTGCGCGGCGGGGCGTTCAAGCCGCGGACGTCACCGTACGATTTTCAGGGCATGGAAGAGGAAGGCCTCAAACTGCTGGCCAAGGCGCGGGAGGCAACCGGGCTCGCAGTGATCACCGAAGTGATGAGCGATACCGATGTGCGCCTGGTGGCCGAGTATGCCGACATCATGCAAGTAGGCGCGCGCAACATGCAAAACTTCGCGCTGCTGAAATCGCTCGGAAAATGCGGGCGGCCGGTGCTGCTCAAGCGCGGCATGAGCTCTACCATCAAAGAACTGCTGATGTCGGCCGAATATCTGGTGGCCCACGGAAATCCTCACGTGCTGCTGTGCGAGCGCGGCATTCGCACGTTTGAAACCGCCACCCGCAATACGTGCGACATCGCCGCCGTTCCGGTGTTGAATGAGATGACGCACTTGCCGGTAATTCTCGACCCCAGCCATGCCACCGGAAAGCGCAGCCTGGTGCCGGCCATCGCCCGCGCCGCTGTAGCGGTGGGCGCCGACGGCCTGATTGTGGAAGTGCATCCCAAGCCCGAAAAGGCCGTAAGCGATGGCGCGCAATCGCTGACTTTGGCGGGGTTCCAGAGCATGATGAGCCAGCTTCAGCCGTACATCCGCCTGTGGAAGGAAGCGCGTCTCAGCGAACTCGCAGCGGCTGTGTGATACTCGTCCCGTGACATCGCGCAAGTGGGCCCTGATCGTCATCGTCAACTGCGCCGTGGTGGCGGAAGGCGTGGTCTGGTACATGGCCGCACGGCGCGCTCATCCCGCGGCGGTGACCCCGGCCAGCCTCATTGCCCGCCTGCCTGTCGAAGACGCTGCTGTACTCTACGTCGATTTCGACGCTTTGCGGCGCGGGGGCGTTCTGCAGTTGACCAACCGCTCCAAAGTCATTGAAGAACCCGACTACCAGGCCTTCGTCGCCAGCACGGGCTTCGACTATAAATCCGATCTCGACGCCGCGGCGGCGGCCTTCCGGCCCGATGGCGATTTTTTCACGGTGCGCGGGCGATTCGATTGGAAAAAGCTGCAAGCCTACGCGCAGAGCCAGGGCGGAAGTTGTTACAACGACCTGTGCCGCCTGACGGGCAGCACACCCACTCGCCAGATTTCCTTTCTGCGGCTGGAGGAAGGCGTGATGGCGCTCGCCGTGAGTCCGGATGCGATGGCGGCCACGCGCATTGCCGCCAAAGCTGGCCCGCGTCCCACGCAGGATCTTCCCAGCCAGCCCGTGTGGCTCTCGCTTCCGTCGGCTGCGCTGCGCAAACTGGACGGGCTTCCGGGCGGCACGCGTGTGCTGGCCAAAGCCATGGAAGATTCCGAGAGTATTCTGCTATCGGCCGGCCCACAAGGCAAGCAATTCGAAGCCCGCGTTGAAGTGATGTGCCGCAACGATCAGGATGCGGCCGCGCTGGGCTCGCAACTGGAGCGCATCACGGCCCTGCTGCGCGATTCCATCGCGCGCGAGAAGCGCCAGCCGGATCCCAACGACTTGAGCGGCGTGCTGACCGGCGGCGTGTTCGAGCACACCGGCCGCCGCGTGCTGGGCCGCTGGCCCATTGCCTCTGGATTTCTGGAGACGCTGGCCGGCGGCGGGTCGTGACCGTCGAGACGGAAATCAAGCTTCCCCTGGAAAGCGCGCTGCACGGAAAACGGCTCTTGAAGCGCGCTGGTTTTCGTCCGCGCAAGCGCCGCGCCCTGGAACAGAACACGCTTTTCGATACCGAGCGCGGCAATTTGCGGCGTGCCGGCACCGCCCTGCGCATCCGCCAATCCCGCGGACGCGTCATTCTCACCTACAAAGGCCCGCTCCGGCCGGGCAAACACAAATCGCGGGAAGAGCTGGAAATTGAGATCGGCGATGCCGCGCAGGGCGCAAGGATTCTGGCGCGCCTGGGCTTCGGGCCGGTGTTTAGCTATCGGAAATTCCGCACCGAGTATGCCGGCGCGGACTCCAAGGGAATCATTTGCCTGGATGAGACGCCGGCCGGCTGCTTTCTCGAACTGGAGGGGCCGCCGCGCTGGATCGAGCGGACGCGGCGCGCGCTGGGATTTCGCGCGTCCGATGCCATTACGGCTTCGTATATTCAGCTTTACACGGACGCGAGCATCGGGGCCGGCGCGGTGCTGAGCGGCATGGTGTGAACCACGTCGATCTTAAACGACTCCCGTGCCGGACGCTCGCGCGGTTGCGGATCTTCGACGTTGGCCATGGGCCCGGATACCTTGAACGTGCCAGTGCTGGTCTTCAGCTCGCCGCTGCCGAAGTAAAGATTCACAGCCCGTTCCAACTGCAGGGGGTTGATCTGCGGCGTCAGCTTTTTATATTTGCTGATCGAGACAATGATGTTGCAGATATCGTTGGGAACGCACGGCCGTAAGTCTCCGCTGCCACGGGCCAGGCACAACTGGCGAAGATGGAAGGCGCTGTCCGGCTGACAAGG
>JACPNO010000037.1 GCA_016185465.1 Candidatus Solibacter usitatus | reverse complement strand
CAGCACCACGAACCGCAATCGCTCTTCGATCACACTCGACTCTCGCCATGGCATCCTGTTGCCCTCTCTGCAAAGGGTCAGGGATGTCCTGTCCTAAAGTGTCAAGTATGTCCTGGCATTGAACATCCCCGACCTGCCGTTTGGACTTATGGCTTAGGCAGGTCGGGGACCTGCCCCACTCAGCTCCACAACCGGTCGTGTGAGCGCTCTTTGTCCCATTCCGGAGTGGGCGCGAAATATCCGGGATCGCGCAAATGGCGCTTCACCGTGTCTTCATTTAGCGTGATACCCAGGCCCGGTCCGCTGGGCACGGTAACAAAGCCACTCTTGACGATAGGCTTCTCCACGCCATCCACCAGGTCGCTCCACCAGGGAACATCGACGGAATGATTTTCCAACACCAGGAAATTCTCCGTCGCCGCCGCGCAATGGACGCTTGCCATGCAGGCCACCGGCGATCCGGCAAAGTGCATGGCCATAGCCACGCCGTGTTCCTGAATCGCGTCACCGATTTTCTTAGTCTCGAGAATGCCGCCTGAGGTGGCAAGGTCGGGATGCAGAATGTCGACGGCATGGTTGCGCGCCAGCTCGATGAATGCTTCCTTGAGGTAAATATCCTCGCCCGTAAGCACCGGGATGTCGATCGCGTCAGTGATCTTCTTCATCAGGTCCGTATACTGCCAGGGGATCATGTCCTCCAGCCACGCCATGTTGTATTTCTCAAGCGCTTTGCCCAGGCGAATGCAGGAATTCAGCCCCACATGCCCGAAGTGATCCGCCGACAACGGCACATCCATGCCGATGATGTCGCGCACCTGGCCCACGAAATCCGCCATCATCGCGATGCCCTTGGGTGTTAGCTCCGCGCCGCTGAACATGTGCTGCGTGTTGCCGGCCTCGGCCTCGACCGACGCGCCCAGGGGATGTGAAATCGTCCCCGGCGTGTCTTTGAGAAGATCGATGCCCAAATCCATCTTGAGCCACGTGAACCCCTGATCGCGGCGGGCCTTTAACCGCTCGCCGTAAATCTTGGGATCGTCCGATTCCGTGGTATCGGCGTAGCAGCGAATCTTGTCGCGAAACTTGCCGCCCAGCATTTGATACACCGGGACGCCGTAGGCCTTCCCCGCCAAATCCCACAGCGCCATTTCGATTCCGCACACGCCGCCCGCCTGCCGCCCATGAAAGCCGAACTGCTTGAGTTTGCGGAAAATTTTGTCGATGTTGCACGGGTTCTCGCCCAGTATCCGGCTCTTCAACATCAGCGCGAACGTCGGGCTGGCCGCGTCGCGCACTTCCCCAAGCCCGTAAATTCCCTGGTTGGTGTCGATGCGGATCAGCGGGCAGGTCATGGGCGCCCCAGCCACCACGGCCACGCGCAGATCCGTGATCTTGAGCGCGGAGGGCTGCGAGCTCCGGTTGGTATTTTGCACCGCCGCGTCCAGCGTATCGTCGGCCCAAAAACCTGCGCCGAGCAGGCCGCCTGCCGCCGTCAGAAACGATCGCCGATGAGTCTTCATGTTGAGCCCCTCAGCCATGATATTCTGTACGATTACATCTTCAAAGGAGAATCACACGTGAGAGTCGGCGTATTCACTGCCTTGTTGGCGCAGCTATCCCTGGACGATGTTCTGAAAAAACTGAAAGGCCTGAACATCGGCACCGTCGAATTGGGCACCGGCAACTTTCCGGGCGACCCGCATTGCAAGCTCTCCATGCTTAACAACGCGGCCGAGCGCAAGGAGTTCAAGCAAAAGCTTGCCGATAACGGATTCACCATCAGCGCCCTCAGCTGTCACGGCAATCCGCTGCATCCCAATTCGGCGATCGCCAAGAAGAGCCAGGAAGTCAGCCGCGATACCATTCGCCTGGCCGAGAAGCTGGACGTTCCCATCGTCATCGATTTCTCCGGCTGCCCCGGCGATAGCGATAAAGCCAAGTATCCGAACTGGGTCACTTGCCCCTGGCCGCCGGAATATCTGGACGTGCTGGCCTGGCAGTGGGAGAAGAAAGTCGAGCCGTACTGGATCAAGCAAGCCAAGTTCGCCGAGAATCACGGCGTCAAAATCGCCATTGAAATGCATCCCGGCTTCGTGGCGTACAGCCCGGAGACGCTGCTGCGCCTGCGCGCCGTTGCCGGCAAATCGATCGGCTGCAATTATGATCCCAGCCATATGTTCTGGCAGGGAATCGATCCCATTGCCGCCATCCGCGTGCTGGGCAATTCGATCTTCCACGTCCACGCCAAGGACACTCAAATCTACGGGCGCAACCTGCCGCTTACCGGCGTGCTCGACACCAAAAAATACACCGACGAGCGCAACCGGGCGTGGATTTTCCGCACGGTAGGCTACGGCCACGGCGCGGAGTGGTGGAGCGAATTCATTTCGACCCTGCGCATGTTCGGCTACGATTACGTGCTTTCGATCGAGCATGAGGACAGCATTCTCTCGCCCGAAGAAGGCTTAACCAAAGCCATCACGTTCCTGGATGGACTGGTAATCAAACAGGCGCCCGCGGCCGCCTGGTGGGTGTAAGCCGCGAAATGGCGGCCAAGCGTGTCGGCATTCTCACCGGCGGCGGCGACGTTCCCGGGCTGAATTCCGTTATCAAGAGCGTGGTGTATCGCGGCAGCGAAATCGGCTGCGAGATCACCGGCATCCGGCGCGGCTGGGAAGGGCTCACCCACGTGAACCTGGAAGAGCCCGCCAGCCGCCTGCGCTATATTCAGCCGCTCAATCGCGACAACACCCGCACCATCGACCGCACCGGCGGCACCTACCTGCATAGTTCGCGCACCAATCCGTCGCAGATGAAAAACCTGCCGGCGTTTCTGCGGTCGGAGGATTTTCCCTCGAAGCCTGGCAAGGACGGCGCCCCCACGTACAACATGACCAAGCGCGTGCTGGCCAACCTGGAAGCGCTGCGCCTGGATTACCTGGTCGCCATCGGCGGCGACGACACACTGAGCTACGCCGCCACTCTCGACCAGGCCGGTATGCGCGTCATCGCCATTCCAAAAACCATGGACAACGATGTCCGCAACACGGAATATTGCATCGGGTTTTCTACCGCCATCACACGCGCGACTGAAGCCATCGAACGACAGCGGACTACGGTGGGATCGCACGAGCGCATCGGCATCTTTCGCATTTTCGGCCGCGACGCCGGACACACGGCGCTCTACACGGCTTATGTAACGTCCACGCGCTGCTGCATTCCCGAATACGAATTCGACCTGGCGAAATTGATTGACCTGCTGATGACCGATAAGCGCAGCACTCCCAGCAACTACGCGCTGGTGATTCTCTCGGAAGGCGCGCAATGGAAAGGCTACAAGATCCGCGAAACCGGCGAAGCCGACGCCTTCGGCCACAAGAAGAAGGCGAACCTCGGCGAAGATTTCAGCGACGAAGTGAAGAAGGCAACCGGCGAAGAAACCATCGTCAGCGACCTGACCTACGACCTGCGCAGCGGCAGTCCGGACTTCCTCGACAAGATGGTGGCGTCGACCTTTGCCGGTATGGCTATGGAGTGCATCGAGCGCGGCCAGCACGGCGTCATGACGGCCATTTGCAGCGGCTGCTACGCCGTCGAGCCGATTCCCGATCCGGCCCTCGGTCCCAGAAAAGTGGACGTCGGCACGATGTACAACACGGAGCGCTACCGCCCCAACTACGCCAGCAAGCGCGGGCTACCGATTTTCCTGACGCGGGCCTGAGCGTTAGAACGACGGGGCGGCTTGCTCTCCATCGCCGCGCGCAAAATGCGATTGATGCGCGTTTGATAGCCTCTACCGTTAGCCTTCAACCAATGCAGCACATCCGTGTCTAGGCGAATGGTCAATTGGTGTTTAGTCGGGGGCCAAGTTTCAGCAGCCTTTGCGAAGAATTCATCGCCAAGTGGTGGAATGTCCGAATGGTCTAATTGCGCTGCATCCAACCGCCGCGCTTCCGCGGGCGTCAGTCGCCGGGGTTTCTTCGGGTCAAGTCGGTAGCGTTTCATCGTACTTCCTCCGCTCGCGTTCGTTCGCTTTCCGCGCCGAGATCAACCGAATGACCGTGCCGCGCTGTGTGTAAGCGACCACAAAAATCCGCCCCTCGATCGCACCGAGAGTAAGCGCCGTTCCTCTCTGTAATCCCGGCGGATGTCCTCGCCGTCCAGCCGGTGTGGGTCGAGAAAAACCCGCGCTGCATACTCAAACAGTACGCCGTGCTTGGCGATATTCTGAGCGGCTTTGCGCTCGTCCCACTCAAATAGCAATCACTATTGTAGCTATTTTTGTAGTTACATGCAACCTCGAGGCAAACGAGCCGAGTCGGCTGAGCTGTGGGGGGATCTGGTGAAGCAGTACGCGCCGCCCGGGCTGTTCGTTTTGCTGCTGGTGGGCGGACTGGCCTGCGCTGGCATTTCTTGCATGATAACCTCAACGCCGTGGAGCCCGCGCGAGCGGTAAGATCTCTAAGACCTTAAGGGTCTCACCATATCCATTTGGAATGAGTCAAATGAAACGATTACGTCCTTTCACTGTTACGATCTGGTGTTCTCTGCTGCTCCTTAGTGCCGTGGCAGCGCAGTCAGCGCACACCAATACTGATGGGCTGGCGTGCGTCGAAGAAATGGATTTACCGGTGTATGCGGGTGCTCTCTGGCAGGCTCGGATAACGGGAACCGCGAAGGTTGCCATCGCGATTGGGAAGAAAGGCAATCCGCCAGTCGTAAGCGCCGAAAGTCCAGACGTGAGCCTGACTAACTGGCTGAATGGTGGTTTGCGAAATCATCGTTCAAGGCACAGTGCGAAGGACAGACCATGGAACTAGTTCTGGTCTACCGGCAAGAGGGAGCGTTGAGCACAGCACCTCTCAATCGAGTGAAATTTAAGTCACCGAACATTTTCGTAATCGAGGCCCATCCACCCTTGCTCGTCGAGAACATTAACTAATTCAACCAACCGGTGCCCAATCTGCAGAGTCCGCGTTGATGGCCTCCGCCCCGCCCCCTCCGGTTACAATGAAGAGCTACATGCCAATCCATGAAATCATTGAGGCCCAAGGGCACCTGATCGATTCCCACATCATGGAACAGATCATGGATCAGGTGGTCGAATTCGAGGGCCGCTTCGACGTGGAAGAATTCCGCGTCGGCCGCACCAACAGCGATCCCTCCTACGTGCGCATGAAGGTCGAAGCGCCCACCCGGGAGGGGATGAACCGCCTGCTGCAGCAGCTGCTGGGCCTGGGCTGCACGCCAGTCGATTCCCGCGACGCCGAACTGCGCACCGTCGAGCGCGATCGCTGCGCTCCGGAAGATTTCTACTCGACCACTAACCATCGCACGCAAGTCCGCATCGGCCAGCAGTGGATCGACGTCGATCGCCAGCGCATGGACGCGCTGGTAGTAGTCGCCGGCGGCAAAGCGGAGTGCCGCCGCTTGCGCGATGTGCTCGCCGGCGATCAAGTCGTGGTCGGCATGCGCGGCATTCGCGTGGTGCCGGAAGCCAAGGAGCGCGACCGCTACTCGTTTGCGTTCATGGCCAATGGCATTTCCTCCGAACGGCAAGTAGAAACCGCGGTAAGGCAAACTGCCGCCCTGATCCAGCAAGTCGGGGCGCAAGGACAAAAGGTCGCCGTGGTCGCGGGGCCTGTAGTCGTGCACACAGGCGGCGCCGACGGGCTCACGCAGCTTATCCGCAATGGCTTCGTTCACGCTCTGCTCAGCGGCAACGCACTCGGTGTCCACGATATCGAAGCCGCGCTATTTGGCACCTCGCTCGGCGTGCGCCTGTCCGATGGCCGCCTGGAAGAGCATGGCCACCGCAACCACATGCGCGCTATCAACGCCATTTATCATTGCGGCAACGTGAAGCAGGCGGTGGAAAGCGGGCGGCTCACTTCCGGCATCCTTTACGAGTGCGTGCGCCATAACGTGCCGTTCGTGCTGGCGGGCAGCTTGCGCGACGATGGCCCGCTGCCCGACACCATCACCGACATGAACGCCGCGCAAGACGCCTACGCCGCCGAGCTCAAAAGCGCCGGACTGGTGTTGTGTTTAGGATCGATGCTGCATTCCATCGCGACCGGCAACATGCTGCCCAGCTGGGTGAAAATTGTCTGCGTGGATATTAATCCTGCCGTCGCAACGAAAGTGAGCGATCGCGGCACCGGGCAAGCCGTCGGTGTCGTGGCTGATGTCGGTCTTTTTCTGGATCATCTGGCGCGAATCCTAGTGAAGGATCAAGAGGCCAAAGCATGAAGCGCGCCTACACCGATGAACACGCCGGCGCGGGGCTGAAAGCACCGCTGCCCGAAATCGAAACCTGGCCCAACCAATTCCCCGGCTACGAAATCGAAATCGTGGTGCCGGAGTTCACCTCGGTCTGCCCCAAAACAGGCCTGCCCGATTTCGGCAAGCTCACTCTGCGCTACACGCCCGATAAACTCTGCCTGGAGCTGAAATCTTTCAAGATGTATGTGCTAGCCTACCGCAACCTCGGCATCTTTTATGAGAACGTCGTGAATCGCTTTCTGCGCGATGTGGTGGCCGCCGCCAAGCCGGTGAGCGCCACAGTCACCGGTGAATTCACGCCGCGCGGAGGATTGCATGCTAAAGTCACCGCCACCTGGAGCAAGCCGCATGCCCGCCGGTAATTCCACCAACCTGCAAACCGAAGAGCTCGCGGCCATCATCCGCGAAGTGCGCGAGCGGGTGCGCGCGCGGTATCCCGCGCCTACTCCAAATTTTCATCCCGACGCGCACATCGTCGCGCCCATCGCCGATCTGGCCCCGCTGGTCGAAGCGCGCAACTCCGCCGAAACCAAAGTGGCTTCCATCGGCACCGTGAATCCCCGGCCCGGCGGCGCGATCAATTCGCTCATTCAAGCTTGCAAGCGAATCATCGCCCGCGGCCTGGACTGGTTTATTCGCGACCAGGTTGTTTTCAACCGGGAAGCCATGTCCTGCGTGAACAACACCATCGAAGCGCTGAACGACGTGAACCGCGCGCTCGCCTCGCTCGCCGCCCAGACCGGCGCCAAGCTGGACGTGCTGCACGCCGGCGCCGACGCGCTTCGTCCCGACATTACGCCGTTGCGCCAGGAAGCCCAGGAGCTCAAAGAGATGCGCTCCCATTGGTCGCAATGGCGCCTCGAGTGGGAGCACAAATTAGCCACCAATGAAATCCAGTTTCTGCGCAACGTAGCCGATTTGCAGGGCGCGTTTCAACATCGAGCGACGTTGATGGAGTCGAACTTTCGCGAAATCGTCAAGAGCCAGCATGCCGATTATCTGGGCGCGCTCGATCGCGCCACCGTCGAAATTCAGAGCAAGCTCTGGGCGGACATGGAGAAGATCCGCGCCGATTACGAGCGACTGATCCACATCGAACTGCGTTTGATCCGCCAGCGTCTGCAAACTTCGGGCGCGCCGGCTATCCCGGCCGAATCGGCGCCGCCAGCCGTTCCCGCGCTCGATTACGCCCGTTTCGCCGATCGCTTCCGCGGATCTGAAGAGCATGTCAAAGAGCAGCAGAAGTTCTATGTGAACTATTTCAAGGGCCAACAGCAGGTTCTCGATATCGGCTGCGGACGCGGTGAGTTTCTTGAACTGATGCGTAAAGCCGGCGTGGAAGCGCGCGGTATCGATCTCAGCCCGGAATCGGTGGAAGCCTGCCGCGCCAAAGGCCTGCAGGCAGAAACGGCGGATCTTTTTGCCTACCTCGAAGCACAGCCCGAGGCAACTTTCGACGGCATTTTCTGCGCCCAGGTTGTAGAGCATCTGGCGCCCGCCCGTATTCCGGAATTCGTCCGACTGGCGGCGTCACGCCTGGTCCGCGGCGGTGTCCTGGCTATCGAGACGCCCAACCCCGAGTGCCTAGCCATCTTCAGCACCTATTTCTATCTCGATCCAACCCACACGCGCCCCGTGCCCCACCCGCTACTGGAATTCTACATGCAGGAATTCGGTGTAGGGCATACCGAAGTGCACCGCCGTTCGCCCGCGATTGAATCCATCCCGGCGTTAACCGATTTACCGGAGAGCGTACGCACAGCGTTATTCGGTGGATTAGACTACGCGATCATCGGGCGAAAACTAAACTAAGTGGGGCAGGTCCCCGACCTGCCTCTTGTCGAGAAATTCGGCAGGTCGGGGACCTGCCCCACTGTTACAATGGAACCAGATGTTCACCTGGATTTGCCCGCAATGCGGCCGCGAAGTGCCCCCCTCTTACAACGAATGTCCAGATTGCGCGGCTAACCCTAAAGCCGCAGCGCCGCCCCCGCCTCCGGCCCGCGTCGAGGTGCCACCGCCGGTTGCGCCCTATGTGACTAGTGTGGCCAGTCCCGCTCCAAGGGCGCCCGTCGTGCCCGCGTTCACCAAGCAGGAAGCGCTGCCCGCGCGCGCCATGCCGTCCTGGCTGATGGCGGTGCTCTCCGCCGCCGGATTCATTGTGGTGGCATTCGGTCTCTTTTGGGTCATCAAGTATTTCAGTGAGCCCGGGCAAGCGGCCCCAACTCCGGTCGCCACGGATAAACCCGCGCCGGCTGCTCCTGTCCGCGGCAAGACCCATCCGCTGCAGAAGTACATCGAAATCGTCGGCCTCCGCCTCACCGAGGAAAACAACAAGAATGCCAAAGCCCGTTTCGTGGTCGTAAACCACTCGGGCGCCGAAATTGCCGATCTGGCGGCCCAAGTCAATCTGTCGACCCGCGCGGCCAAGCCCGGTGACGACCCCATCGGCTCGTTCTCATTCAAGATCGCGTCCCTTGGTCCTTATGAATCCAAGGAGCTGACCGCGCCGGTGACAACCAAGCTGCGGGTGTACGAATTACCGGACTGGCAATTTCTCACCGAGGAAATCCAGATCACGTCGCCCCAGGCCCCGTAGGCATGGTCACGTCGTCTTTCGGCCATCGCACGCCTCTTCGACCAATAGATCGCTAAAAACGGCGCGCCCCGTTCCGTAAAGCACCATCCCCACCATGCCTTCATCGAAGTCACGGTCCTCGAATGTGCCGACGGATTGGCCCGCAAGCAGAATTGTGATGACCGGGCCCCTGCATTGCACTGAGATCTTTTTTTGTGGTCCCGCAATCAGATCACTGAATGGAAACTCTGTCCACGGCGAAAGTTCCCGCGCTCGTGCTTCCATGTGATATTTCTTTACCAGCTTGAAGGCGATCTTGCGCGAGCCGGCAGCGGCCCTGCTGATGATGACCGCGTAGTACCCGAGATCGTTGAGGCGGAACACCAGTCCGGCGCCTTCCGTAGATTTCAATTCCACGCCGATGGAAGCGTTCAAGCCGCCAAACGACGGCCCGTTGGCAACCAGCACCCCTTCCACCGGATCCGCGCTTCCGA
Organism: Candidatus Solibacter usitatus; assembly: GCA_016185465.1. Classification (GTDB taxonomy): domain Bacteria; phylum Acidobacteriota; class Terriglobia; order Bryobacterales; family Bryobacteraceae; genus JACPNO01. Next base: position 64,276 of record JACPNO010000037.1, on the reverse strand, counting down.
TGTCTATGGTTGAAAGATTGCCTGGCGCTACGGAAAGGGTGTGTTCCGGCCCCGGATTTTTCTTGCTGACGATCTCGTACGTTCCAGCCCCGTAATGGTAGCGCTCCTTGCTGGGCCATCCGCTGGCCTGGTTCTGAAAATCTTCGTGGTAGACTGTGCAGCCATTCTTCACTGCAACTTTGGATTCGTACGGGTAGGGCTTGAGTTCTTCCTGTTCACATGGCCGCTCGATGAAATCGCCTGTCTGTTGCATCTGTCCGAAACCACGCCGGGTCCGTACTCGCGCGCCCGGCTGCGCTACTTTCACTTCGATGCGCCGGAAATCGCGCTGATTGGATTTCGGGTAGTAAGCCAGCGTGTATTGTGTCCGCAGTTGATGCGCCACCGCATCGACCGCCTCCTGAAGCTTGGCCGGCGATGCCGGGGAAGAAGGATTCAGCACCCGATTCGTTGGCCAGCCGCCTGAATACCGTGACCGGGTTGTCGATCTCCTGGCTGGTTACCAGCGTGACCCTCTGATTGCGGGAGCTCTTGTACAAGTCATACTCCCCCTTGCCAATGTAGCCGACGATGAACACCTGCGCCTGTGACGCCTGAACCAAAGGAATTAATTCCTCCAGGGATCGATGACTGTGCTGGTCCGCGCCATCCGTTAATACCAGCAACACCCGCCGGTGGCGGCGCGCGCTCCGCATGTAGCAAAGCGCCCTCGCGACGGCATCATACAGGCTGGTGCCATCCTGCGTTGCGCCGGTCTTGACGATCGCCGAGCGAATACGATCCGGGTCGCGGGTGAAATCGACGATCTATTCTATCTTGCGATGGAACCGAAGGTAGAACATTTCATCTTCGGGGCGCATGGCGCCGATCAGGCGGGATAGCGCGTCTTTGGCGTGATCGAGTTTCCCGGTCGCCGCCATGCTGCTGCTCACATCCAGCAGAATCCCCATGCTGACCGGCTCTTCTTCCGCGGCGAATGCCGAAATCTTCTGCGGAATACCGTTCTCGTACAATGAAAACCGTTCGGCGGTTAATCCGTGAATTTCATTGTCCTTGCAGTCGGTCACGCGAACAGCAACAGAGAGCAGATCCACTTTCGCGCGAAACGTGGGTTCATCAGGCTTCTGCCCGTCCAAGTTTGCCAGGATCGCGATTATGAAAAAGGCGAGAATGCCAGACCCTCGGGTCATGCTGCGGAGCATTATACGTCCCCCTACCGCTTCGGCCACGTAGCCTCGCTTTGCAGTTTGCGCCAGGCCTTGGTGACTTCCCGCGCCTTGCGGAGATTGAAAGTTCCGCGATCCACATACTCCATCGCAAAGCTGTTCCACGCCCGTACGACGTCCTGCATCCGCATTTCCAAAAGGCGTGCCTCCTCGGCGGCGGCGCGCGAATGGGCGGGTTCGCTCCGGCGCACGGCGGCGCTGAGCTTATCGATTTCGAATGGTGACTGCGGGGAGCGCTGCGCGGCGCCGGCGAACACAGACGTAGCCGCGATTACGGCAATTGCAAGCAAATTCAAGGGGATTCTCGTTCGGGAAGCAGGGATGCTTCCGCCCCGACTGTGCCATGCGTGTCAAGGTCCAGCCGTGCGACTATAAACTAGAGAGCCAGCCATGGAGCGGATCGGCCGGTACGAGATCGTCAAAGAACTGGGACGCGGCGCCATGGGCATCGTGTACCAGGCCATTGACCCTACCATTGGCCGTCCGGTGGCCATCAAAACCATTCGCCTGGGCGAGGTTCCCGATCCCGAGGAGCGCGCGCGCCTGCAGCAGCGCTTGTTCCGTGAAGCGCGCTCGGCCGGCATTCTGTCCCACACCGGCATTGTCACCATCTACGACATGGATGACCAGGGCGAAATGGCGTTCATCGCCATGGAATTCGTCGACGGACCCACGCTGGAACAGCTTCTGTGCGAACGCGAAGCCGTTTCTCCCGTCCTTTTCCTGAACCTGCTGCGGCAGACCGCGGCCGCGCTCGATTACGCCCACCAGAAGGGCATCGTGCACCGCGACATCAAGCCCGCCAATATCATGGTGACTTCCAACGGAATAGCGAAAATCGCCGACTTCGGAATCGCCAAGGTGACTACTTCGCAGCAATTCACCCAGGCCGGCACGCTGGTGGGGACGCCCAATTACATGTCGCCCGAGCAGGTGCAAGGCTTGACCGTGGATGGCCGCGCCGATCAGTTTTCGCTCGCCGTGATCGCCTATGAAATTCTGACCGGCGCCAAGCCGTTCGCCGGCGATCATGTGACGACAGTGGTGTTCAAAATCGTGGCCGAGGAACCGGAGCCGGCGCAGAAATTGAATCCATCGCTCGGGCCCCGGATCTCCGGGGTGCTGCGCAAGGCCCTCGCCAAGAAGCCCGATAGCCGGTTCGTCAACTGCGTGGAATTCGTGGAGGCGCTGGAGCGGGCTAGCGCCGGGACCAAGGGCTGGAAACCGCTGGCGCGCGGATCCGATCTTGGCATGGCCACGCTCGGCGCCACGGAGCAGGAGACGCAGCGGGTGATCCCGCCGCCCCCCACCACTCAGGACACCGCCATCAGCGAGCCGCCGAAGCGCTCACGGGCCGGCGTGTTTCTGGCCGCGCTGGTAATTCTGGCCGGTCTGGGAGCGCTTGCCGCCTGGCAATTAGGCGTTTGGCCGATGCCGGAGCAGCAGCCTCCGGATGCGATTGCCAGCAACGCGCCCAGCCCGCAATTGCCCGCGCAGGCGGACGCGAAAAAGCCCAGCCCGCTCGGGTCCGACGCCACGCCCGTAAGAACCGCGACGGAATCGGCCGCCGGCGATAAGCCGCCAGGCGATGCACCGCGTCCCGAGCGCCAGGCGCGAGGTGCGGCGCAGGATGTCTGGTTTGCAAGCGAACCCCAAGCCGCAACCGTAGTGGTCGATGGTCAGGCGGACACCTCCTGCGCCACGCCCTGCATGATACCGCTCAGCCCGGGCAAGCACTCCGCGGTGATCAACCTCGACGGCTATCAGCCCGAGAGCCGCGAGCTGCAGGTATCGGATTCTCCTCTCACCTTGCCCACGATTCGCCTGCGGAAACACGGCGGCATTTTGATGCTCACCTCCACCCCGCCCGGCGCGGCCATCTTCATCGACGACAAGCCTGACTCACAAGTCACGCCCGCGAAACTCAACCTGCCGCCCGGGACTTACAACGTCACGGTGGAGAAAGACGGACACCGCAACACGCAGCCCGTGGTGATTCGCAACAACAACACCAGTTACCTGAAAATCTCATTGGAGTGAGGAAGAACCGCATGGCCGTATCCCGGCGACATTTCTTTCAAACCTTATCCGCCGCAGCGCTGGCCGGGGGCTGGCGCTTGCCCGCCGCCGACATGATCATTCGTGGGGCCCGTCCGGAAGACTTTGAAATGCCGCTCAGCGGCTTCGATTCCTGGATCACTCCTAACGAGCGGTTCTTCGTGCGCACCCACGTGTACACGCCGTCTGTTGATCTCGCCGCATGGCGCCTGCGGGTGGAGGGCGAAGTCTCGGCGCCGCTCACGCTTTCCATGAACGAGCTCAAACAGCTTCCGCGCGTCGAGCTGGTGAGCGTGCTCGAATGCGCCGGCAACGGCCGCAGTTTTTACCAGCCCACTCTCGCCGGGCTGCAATGGCAGCATGGCGCGGTAGGCAATGGGCGCTGGGCAGGCGTGCGTCTGGCCGACGTTCTGAAAAAGGCCGGCTACAAAGCGTCCGCCAAAGAAGTGCTGTTCAATGGCGCCGATGTGCCGATTGGAACCATGCCGGATTTTCAGCGCGCCATTCCCCTGGAAAAAGCCCTGCACGCCGATACCATGCTGGCGTTCGAGATGAACGGGCAGCCGCTGCCGGCCTCCCACGGCTTCCCGCTGCGCGTGATCGCGCCCGGATGGGCTGGCGATAGCTGGGTCAAATGGCTGACTCATATCGAGGTGCGCGACAAGGAATTCGACGGCTTTTTCATGAAGACCGCGTATCGCCGTCCGGTGCGCACCGTCACCCCCGGCGCGCCGGTCGATGCGTCGCTGATGACGCCGGTGACTTTGCTGGGAATTAAATCCGTGATCGCCAGCCCGGTCGAAGGTCAAATGCTGGCTGAAGGCCCGGCAACGGTGCGCGGGGTGGCCTGGTCGGGCGAATCGCCGGTCGCGCGCGTGGATGTTTCGACCGACAACGGCCGCACCTGGCAGCCGGCGAAATTGGGTACGGATCAGGCCCGCTACGCCTGGCGTATGTGGGAGGCACAGTGGACGCCGCGCCAGGCCGGGTCGTATGTCCTGATGGCGCGGGCGTTCAATCGCGCGGGGGAAACGCAGCCGCTGGTGCAGGAGTGGAATCCTTCCGGATATCTTTGGAACGTGGTGCAGCAAGTGAGAGTGGAAGTGGGCGCCAAGGCCGGGCTGCCGCAAAGTCCGCCGCCTTCAACTTATGCGCCGTTCCCGGAAAAAGTGAAAACATCCTGCATCGGATGCCACGGCGAAGAGATGATTACCGGCCAGAGACTGACGCGCCCGCAATGGGAGCGCGAAGTGGACAAGATGAAGGGCTGGGGCGCCAGCGTAAAACCGGAAGACCGCTCCGAGATTGTCGATTACCTGCTTAGCCAGTTCGGACTCAAGCGATAAACAGAGGGGCGAGGCATCTCCAAGAAACGCCCCACCCCTGCAAATAGAGACACCGCTTACTTCGCGGGAGCTGGCGTAGCCGTCTTTGCCGGAGCCGGAGTAGCAGCCTTCGCCGGAGCCGGGGTGGTTGACGCGGCCGACGCACTCGGCTTCGCGATCATGTTGTTGGCGGTGGTCTTCTTGGCGGCGGACTTTTTGGCGCGTTTGTGCTTCTTCACAGTGGTTTTGGAAGCATCGGTGGTCGCTTTTGCGTCTTTTTGATCCGCAGCAAACGCCGTCCCGAGAAGCATCGCCGAGCCAAGCAACAAAGCTGATAACGTTTTCATGGTGTTTTGTTTCCTTTTCTGAGGCGATCGTTCGCTCTCACATAGAAAGACGCGGGGATACATTGACCAGGCATGAACGCGCGATTAATTCTTGTTAACTGGCCGCCTCGGAGGGGCGGGTTTCAAACCGCCCTCTTCTGCTATTTTGTGGTGAAACGTGTACCTCGGGAGAGTTGTGCATCATCGATGTTTTGAAACCTGAATGGCAGCGACTGACCGTGAAAAGGCTGTGGGCCCGATTGAAGTTGATAATGCAGGTGCGGCCCGAATGAGTCTCCCGAGTTTCCCAGCTTTCCAATCCCCTGGCCGGCGGCGACCCGTTCGCCCAGCTTCACCGTGACTGAGCCTTGTTGCAGGTGCGCCATTACGCTGTATTCGGAATTGCCGTGGTCGATGATGACGCAATTCCCCATAAACGCCATAACCGGGTCATGTAATGCCCCCAACGAATTGATATCGGGGTCTCCCGGGCGCGGGTTGTTGGGCACATCATTGCGAGCATAGGTCACGATTCCAGCCGCGGGGGCAAGAATCTCGCGACCCCAACCCCAAGCCGAATCGTTTTCGCCGGCATCGTTTTTCTTTTCCGCATAATTCTGGTCCAAGCCGCGCAGGTCGATGGCGAAGTCGGTGCCAATGCCGCCGCCATGGCCGCCGTTCGTGATCCAGTCCTGCCCGGCAACGCCCCGGCCGCGAAATGGAACGAGGAGCGATGTCTTCTGTTGGTAGTACTGAATGGGGATCCTCAACATCTGTTCGCCCCGGCGACCCTTTGCGTCTGCGACCTTTACCCGCACAGCCGCGGACTCAATCGCCAGCGCCTGGGGACAGCGGAAGTAAAAGTGAAGGTCAAATGCTTCGGGCAGCGCAAACATGCGCCGGGGAGATGCGGCCGGAGTATCCGGCGAGATCCGATAGTTAGCCCGCTTCATCTTCGCCAGCAGTTCGGCCGTCCACTCCTGCCGCTCGACCACAGATCGGCCATTGGAGAGCTCCACGCTGGCGGAAATCGGGGTGAGCGCGCAATCGGTGGAGCAGATCACGGCAGTATCGAACACGAATGATGACGTTCCGGTATTTCCCGGATCGTCTACTTTGTAGACCATTGCCGGGACGGCCTGCAGGCGAAATTCGGTCTGGCTGGCCTTTGCGAGTTGGACAGCGAATAAGCAGGCCAACAATAGCAGCGAGACCCGGCTCATGTACGCGAAAACTCCTGAAAGGTAATGAAGCATACGACTGCTGTTGCTTGGACGCCTCACACTGTCACGGGTTAGCTACTCAGGTGACGCCTGCGTCGAACCTCTCGGTCAAACGGGCTGCATGTTAGGCTGGAGTTATATGGCCTTTTCGGAGTCCTTCTTCGCGCACCGGTTTGGAATAACGCGGAGCGACCTGGAATCGTACCTGGCGGACGCGCTGTCCCGAGGCGGGGACTACGCGGACCTGTATTTTGAGTACCTTTCCACCTCTTCGATGAGCCTGGACGAATCCATTGTAAAGAGCGCTACCCAGGGCGTTTCCGTGGGCGTGGGCGTGCGCGTAATCGCCGGCGAGCGCACCGGTTATGCCTATAGCGACGATTTAAGCCCGGAGAAGATACGCAAAGCCGCGAAGGTTGCCGCCTGCATTGCGGCCGGTCCCGCGAAAATCGACAAGACGTCGCTCGAAGAGGGAATGCGGCGCAACCTGTATCCGGTCCTGGTCTCGCCCAACGAAACGGCTTTCGCCGAGCGCGTGGAGCTGGTGAAGCGCGCCGACAAGGCCGCTCGCGATTACGATTCGCGCATTTTCCAGGTGCAGGCCACCTATGCCGACAATCTGCGGCAAGTACTTATCGCCACCAGCGGCGGCGTGTTGAGCTACGATCGCCAGCCGCTGGCCCGGCTGAGCGTTTCGGCTCTGGCCCGGCAAAACGGCGGGCCGCCCCAGCGCGGACATGCGGGCGGCGGGGGGCGCGTGGAGCTATCGTATTTTCTCGATGAAAAGCCGCCGGAATATTTCGCCGTCGATGCCGCCCGTCAGGCAGTCGTCCAGCTCGACGCCGTGGAAGCACCGGCCGGCGAAACTACCGTGGTGCTTGGCCCGGGGTGGCCAGGCGTTCTGTTGCACGAAGCCGTGGGCCACGGCCTCGAAGCCGATTTCAATCGCAAGCAAGTTTCCGCATTCAGCGGCCGCATCGGCCAGCAGGTGGCCAGCCCGCTGTGCACGGTGATCGACGACGGCACCATCCGCAATCGCCGCGGCTCGCTTAACGTAGACGACGAAGGCAATCCCACCGCGCGCAATGTACTCATCGAAAAAGGCATCCTGCGCGGCTATTTGCAAGATCAGCTTTCCAGCCGTATTCTGGGCGAACAACCGACCGGCAACGGACGCCGCGAGAGCTACGAGCATATCCCCATGCCGCGCATGACCAACACCTTCATGCTGGCCGGGGAAAGCGATCCCGGCGACATCATTCGCAGCGTGCCCCGCGGCCTTTACTGCGTCAATTTCGGCGGCGGGCAAGTGGATATCACCAGCGGCAATTTCGTATTTTCGGCTTCGGAAAGTTATCTGATCGAAGACGGCAAGCTGACGCGGCCGGTGCGCAACGCGACGCTGGTCGGCAACGGCCCCGAGGCCCTGAAATACGTCAGTATGGTGGGCAACGACTTGCAGCTCGATGAAGGCATCGGCATCTGCGGCAAAGAGGGGCAAAGCGTGCCGGTCGGCGTCGGCATTCCCACCATTCGCGTGGACCGCATGACGGTCGGAGGCACGGCTTGAGCAGTAATCACCTGCCGGAGCTGGCCGCGGACTGCATCCGGCAAGCTCTGGCGGCGGGCGCAGCCGATGCCGAGTGCACGATCTCGGAAGGCGAGGAATTTTCCGCCAACATCCGCATGCGCGAAGTCGAGAGCTTGAAGGAATCCGGATCGCGCGCGGCAGGGCTGCGCATTCTCATTGGAAAAAACACAGGCTCGGCGTATACTTCCGACCTCTCGCCGGAGGGCATCCGGCAGATGGTTGCCGCGGCCATTGAGCTGGCGAAAATCACCACCGCCGATCCGCACGCCGGGCTGCCCGACGCCGGGGAACTGGGCGCCATCCCGGGGGATTTGCGGCTCTATTCCGAGGACATCGCGCAACTGGAGACGCCGCGCAAAATCGAGCTGGCGCGCGAAGCCGAGGCCGCCGCTCTGGACGCCGATCCGCGCATTTCAAATTCCGAAGGCGGCTCTTTCGATACCCATCTGGGCCGCAACATCTTCGCCAATTCGCGAGGATTTCTGGGCGAATACCGCACCAGCTACTGCTCACTCGCCGCCGTTCCCATCGCCCGCGAAGGCGAATCCATGGAACGCGACTATTGGGTCTCGATGGCGCGCCGCTTTGCCGCGCTCGAATTGCCAGCCGACATCGGGCGCATTGCCGCCATGCGCGCCCTGCGCAGGCTGGGCGGCAAGAAAGTGGAGACTCAGCGCGTGCCGGTAGTATTCGAGCCGCGCACCGCCAGCAGCCTGCTGGGCAATATTTTTGAAGCCGTGCACGGCGAATCCGTCTACCGCCAGGCGTCGTTTCTGGCCGGCAAACTGGGCGAAAAAGTCGCCTCCGAAAACCTCACGGTCATCGACGACGCGACCACGCCCGGCCTGTTTGGCACCTCGCCGTTCGACGACGAAGGCGTGCCCTCGCGCCGGACCGTCATTCTGGAAAAAGGCGTCCTGCGGAATTACCTGTTGAACACATACACGGCGCGCAAGCTGGGCATGAAAACTACCGGCAGCGCATCCCGTGGATTGACGGGCAATGCCGGGATCGGGCACGGAAATCTGTACATCGAGAAGGGCGCGCCTACGCCGGAATCGGTGATTGCGTCGGTTGCCAATGGGTTTTATGTCACGGAGCTGATCGGCTCTGGAGTGAACGTAGTAACCGGCGATTACTCGCGCGGCGCCGCCGGCATCTGGATTCGCAATGGCGAGTTGGCCTATCCTGTTTCGGAGGTGACCATCGCCGGGAACCTAAAGGATATGCTCATGAATGTGGAAATGATCGCGTCGGATTTGGAGTTTCGCGGCTCAACCGCCGCGCCCACCCTGGTGATTCGGGAGATGACCGTTGGAGGCCGTTAAGCCAGTTAAGCAAAAGATCGAGATTCCGCCCGCGTACTGGGTGTGCGCGATCGTGGCAAAATCGGCAATAAGGGCGACCGCACGCTGAAGCTGGTGGAAATCAACTGCGTGTTCCGCGATGCCTTTGGACAAGTGGTGCTGCGCGAGCGGGTGGCGATTGTCGGCGCCCGCGCAGGCAGGCTCTCGCCGGGCGATCTCAAGAATTTCCGTCTGGCCTTCGACAATATTCCCGATAGCTGGAACCAGGCGCTGCCGGAGCTGGTGATCGCGCAAATTGTCTTTGCGTGACGTTTACTCGCATTCCTGACGCGCCAGAATGTCGTGCACCGGTTTGTTGTCCGAGTAGACCCGCCATTCCTGCACGCGGCCGTCCTTGACGACGGCTTTCCACGCCGCCGGCGTTTCCCAACGATGCTCCCCGGCGATGGTCCCGCCGGCTTTGCCGAAGATGGCAACCGTTTCGCCATTCTCGATGACGGCTTCGTGGGTGATCCAGTAATCGGGACAAAATTCGAAGTACATGTTCCACGCCGGGCGCACCCATTTGCTGCCGCGAATGGCTTTACCGAGAGAATCGATGAAGGTGTGATCGTCGGTCATCAGGGCGGCGAGGCCTTCGAGGTCGTGGGCGTTGATGCGGTCCATGAAGGCCAGGGCGAGGGCGGCGGGGGTGTGGGGCATTGCTACCACGTTAACTCAACTGCCCCGCTTGGTTGCCTTTTCGTCGGCGCGAGAAGCCGAACACCGGCTAGCGACTAACACTCCAAGAGAATAGAATCCAGACGCGACCGCGGGATATACGAAAAAGAACAAGTTCATGCCCTGTTCAGACCCATTTGGTTTGAAGAAAGTTGAAATCGCATTGGCCGGATCCTGCGTCAAGTCAAACACAAATCCCAATACGCAGACCAGAACGGGCAGGACCCAGACCCAGCGGCCGGTTTGATTCGACTTGGGCGAAAAACGCCGCGCGACGAACCCGAGCATGAATCCGGCCAGTAGAGGGTATGCGTAATCGAGCGCTCCCGCCCATTCCTTCAGAGGTTTTGGGGCGGAGTAAAAAAAGCCCGCGAGCCAAAGGGTCGCTGAGCCTGCGGCAAAGAGGCTTCCGAGGGGAGCGATCAGTTGCTGGATCCAGAATGCCGGCCAGGACCACTGGTGCCTTCTGTCGGATGTCTCGAACATTCATCCCCATCAGCTATCTAGGGAACAGAATTCCTGCGCGATGAGGCGGTCCAAACGCTTGTTTTCGCGATGGAGGTCGCGCAAGCCGCCGAATGCCTGCATCCAGCGAGGTGCTGCAGGAGACTTCGATCGCAGCCGCTCGCGCAGCGCCTCAGCCAAGAAATCTTTGAGTGGAATCCCTCGCAAAGCAGCAGCGGCTTGGGCCTCGCGGAAAAGCTGGTCGGGAATCTCGACGGTGATCTTCACAATTCCCATCTTCCCATCAATCTCACTTCCCGATGCAAAATGTAGAAAAGATCCGGTTCAGAATATCATCCGCCGTGGTGGCGCCGGTGATGGCATCGAGCGGCCGCAGGCCGCCGTACAGATCCAGCAGCAGCATCTCATGGGGGATATTTTCCGCCACCGCGCCGCGCGCTTTCTCCAGGTATTCGACAGATTCATCCAACAATTGCGCGTGGCGCACGCTGGTGATGAAGCCGGTTTCCTGCTCGATGCCGCCAGCGGGCGCGATCAAATCGAAAATGGCTTGGCGCAATTCCTCGATTCCCTGCCCGGTCAACGCAGAAACGGCAAGATGTTCGCCGGGCGGCTGCGCCAGATCGGCCTTGTTGCCAACTAGCAGCCAGCGGCCCTGGCGTTGCGCGCGCGCGAGGAGTTCGCTGTCTTCGGAGGCCACCGGCTGGGTAAGATCCAAAATCACCACCGTCAAATCCGCATCCGCCATGGCCTGAAAACTGCGCTCGATGCCTAGCGTCTCAACCAGACCTTCGCTCACGCGAATGCCGGCTGTGTCCACTAGCTTGACGGGAATACCGTGGATTGCCGCTACCTCGGAAACCAGGTCGCGCGTGGTGCCGTGAATGTCGGTGACGATGGCGCGGTCCTGCTCAAGCAGGCGATTGAACAGGCTGCTCTTGCCGACGTTGGGGCGGCCGACGATGGCCAGGGTGAATCCGCTGCGCACCAAATTGCCAAACGCGAAGCTGGCTCTCAGGCGGGAGATGCCTTCCACTACCGGATCCAGGCGCCGAAGAATTTCAGTCGCTGGAGCCACGCTGATGTCGTCTTCGGCGAAATCGATGCCGGCTTCGAGCAGCGAGATGAGTTCAACCAATTGCTCCTTCAGCGGCGCGATGCAGCGGGAAACTGACCCCTCGGCTTGCTGGGCGGCCACACGAGCCTGGTACAGCGTGGTGGCGTCGATCAAATCGCGAACGGCTTCGGCCTGCGGCAGATCGATGCGGCCATTGAGATAGGCGCGCAGCGTAAATTCCCCGGGCTCAGCGGGGCGCGCGCCCGCATTCATGGCCCGTTCCAGGCAATGCCGCAGCACTACGGGCGAGCCGTGGCAGGAGATTTCGATGACGTCTTCAGCCGTGTACGAGCGCGGGCCGGCGAAGAATGTGACAACGACATGATCCACCGTCGCGCCGCTCGCGTCGATCAGCTCAGCCATGGCCGCGTGCCAGTTTTGCAGGGAATCAGGCTTTGGGAAGCGGAGAATGCGCTCGGCGACCGCGCGGGCATCCGGCCCGGAAAGGCGCACGACGCCCAGCCCGCCGCGGCCTGGGGGCGTGGACAAAGCTACGATGGTGTCGTTAAGAATCAAAAAAACAGCGGGATCAGCGGCGTCCGCCGCGGCCCTGCATGCGCGCGCCGCGGTCCCGTCCGCCAGGCGGCCGGCGGCTGTCCCGATAGGCCGGCGGTGGCGGCGGCTCATCCGGAAGGCTCGCCATGCCCGCCGGATAAATCACTACCTGCCGATGTCCGCCGAAGCCGGAGCTCTCGCTGCGCAGCGTGGTCTCGGCGCGCAGTGCCAGGTGTATGACGCGCCGCTCGCGGCTGTTCATGGGATTGAACCGGAACGGGGCGCCGGTGCGTTTGACCTTTTCGGCGGCGGCGGCGGCGCTCATGCGCAGCTCCTCAATGCGGAGCATGCGGTAATCCTGCACATCGAAGGCAATGCGGGAGTGATCTTCGGAGGCGATGTCGAGCGCCTCCATGGTGACGTGCTCGAGGGCCAGCAGCAGCTCGGCTTTGTTGCTTAGGAGCAAATCCTGGTCGGCGCCGGTGAATTTCACCACCACTTCCGGATTCTCGAACTCGGGATGCGGAGAGCCGCCTTCGGCGATCTCGAACTTTAGCTTGAAGCCGGCTTCATGCAGCAGGGGTTTAAGAAACACCTCGATGCGAGGGCCGATCGCGCTGACTGTATATTTGGCTTCGCTCACCCGCCGCTACCTGCCATTCCTTTTCTTAATCGCTGCTGGCCCTACATCGGCGGGCGTCATGGTCTGATTGAAAAACCATTGCTGCGCGATACCCAGCAAATTCGTAGTCACGTAGTATAACACCAGGCCGCTCGACAGATTATAGAAGAAGAAGCCCATCATCAGCGGCATCAGCATCATCATGCGCTGCTGGGCCGGATCGACGCCGGCGGCAGGGGTCATTTTCTGCATGATGAACTGTGTGGCGATCATGGCGATGGGCAGGATGCGTATGGCCAGCTGCTCGGGGGACGAAAGATCGGATACCCATAACCAGTGGGCATTGCGCATCTCGATGGTTACTGAAAGCACCTTGTAGAACGCGATAAAGAAGGGGATTTGCAGAAGCATGGGCACGCAGCCGCCCATGGGGTTGGCGCCGTGCTTCTTATAGAGCGCCATCACTTCTTCGTTCTCCTGCTGCTTGCGAGGGTCGCGCAGGCCGACGTTCTTGTACTTTTCCTTGATCTTGAGAACTTCCGGCTGGGCCAGCTGCATTTTCTTCATCGACTTCATGTTGGCCATGCGCAGCGGCAGCAGCACGAAATTGATCCCAATGGTGACTATGATGATGGACCAGCCGTAATTGTGGACCCATCGCTCGCTGACATAATGCACCGCCAGGAAGATGGGCTTGGCCAGCAGTGCAAACCAGCCCCAGTCGACGATCTGCTCGAGCTGGGGATTCACCTTGCGCAGAATGTCGACGTCCTTGGGACCCACAAACACGGAGTACTCGTTGCGTCCCGCGCCGCCCACGGCCGCGCCGACGTGCAGCTCTTCCTTGGGATTGATGAGCGTGGGGACGTTGTCCCCGAAGGTCATGATCTCGACGGCGCCGTTGCCATCGGGCAAGAATGCCGCCGCGAAATAGGTATCCTCAATGCCGGCGAAAGAATAAGTGCCGCTGGAAGACACGGGCCCGCTCTTGGCGGCTTTGGCGTCGTTGGTGATCAGCTTGGACGCGGTCACATCGTAATGAATGCTGTGCTGCAGCCCTGAAGCATTGGGCAGGGCCGAGTCCCCGAAGCCGCCGCGCCAGGCGAGGAGATGTGGAACGGGAATGGTGGTATCCAGAACTTCGGACGAGATGCGCACCAGGTAGCTGTCTTTCTGGAAATGGAAACTCTTGCGCGCCTGGGTTTTCCCGTCGGCGAATTCATAGCTCACGGTGAGGGAATCGGCGCCCTGCTTGGCGCTGTAGAGCGCCTGATTCAGATCCACCGCCGGTTTGCGCTCCTTGAATACCAACTGGAACGGGTACCCTGCTTTGGCCGCGGCGGCTGTATTGATCAACTCCAGCGGTTTGCCGGCGCTGGTGGCGAACTTTTTCAGCAGCCAGCTTTGGACCACCGCGCCACGGTTGGAAAAAACCACGTGGTACAGGTCTGTGTCTACGACAAAAGTTTCTTCTTTTTCGGCGGCGACGCGCGGGAGATCACTGGGCGCTGCCTTGGTGGACTCTGCCTTGCCGGCAGCCTTCGATGCTTCCGGCGCAGGCGGGGTCTCGGCTGGAGCGTTCACAGCGGCGGCCGGGCTATTTTTCGTCGTAACCGGCGCCGGCGGGTTAACGGACTTATAAAAATACGGCGTAACAAACAACACCGCGCCCATCAGAATAAAGGCAATGAGCAGCCGCATCTCCATGGACAGCTCTTTGCCCTTCTTGGGCGTGTCGGGCGTGTCGGGTTTGATTTCGTCGCTCATGCGATGCGGTCCACCCCGCCGGGGTTAAACGGATGGCAGCGGCCCAGGCGCTTCAAGCCCAGCCAGACACCGCGCGTGATCCCATGTTTCTCGACCGCTTGCCGCATATATTCCGAGCAGGTGGGATGAAAGCGGCATGCCGAAGGCAGCAGCGGAGAAATCAAATATTGGTAGCCGCGAATTAGGGCAATCATGGCGCGCCGCATCGCAGGAACAGTTTGTCCACTTCCCGCTCCAGTTCGGCGAAGGGAGCGTTCTTCGCCGCGCGCCGGGGATTGAATACAATTTCCCACTGCGGATTCAAATGGTCCAGCCGAAGGCGAACGGCCTCGCGGACGCGCCTGCGGATTCGGTTGCGCACGACGGCGCAGCCCAAAGCGCGCGGCACGGTGAAGCCGACGCGCGGACCGTCCGTCTCCTCCCCGCGGACGCAGAACGCCGCGAACAGGGGGCAAGTGTAGCGGTTGCCCTCGGCATAAACCCTGCGGAAGTCTTTGGATCGTAAAATCCGGACACGTTTCGGAAATCCCGCGATTCTGCTACCTCTCGGAGCTGACCGTAAGCTTCTTACGGCCCCTCGCGCGGCGGCGCGATATCACAGCCCGCCCGTCGGCAGTCTTCATGCGTGTCCGAAATCCGTGCGTCTTGGCGCGTTTGCGGTTGTTCGGTTGAAAAGTTCGCTTCGGCATCTTGTTGTGAACTTTAAGTATAGAGCAGGGACTAGCTTCCGGCAAACTGGAGGGACATCAGAAGGAGTGAACTACCGTGAAAAACGTGCCCCGGCGTGTCTCAGAATGAGACAAAATGCCGCGGATTAGACAGTCAGCGGCCGACTTTGGGCGGAGCGGAAAGCATCGATAAAAACAGGGCAAAGATGACTAATCCGCCGAGAACACCGGGTATCATTACAATCTCCACGGCCTCTTTCTTGCAATTCAAATGCCGAAGCCGGGCGCGGGCCGGTTGTGGTACGTTGCCCGTATGCGGCTGGATTTCGCTTTCGGCAAGACAGGGCTTCAGGTCGACCTGCCTGATGGCTTTCGTTATCGGATTCTGGAGGCTCGATCCGCCCGCTCGCTGCCGGATCCTGACGCCGCCCTCGAAGCCGCGATGGATGCCCCGGCCGGCTGCCCGCCTCTCGAAGAATTAGCCCGCGGCAAGCGTACCGCCGCGATTTCGGTCTGCGATATCACGCGTCCCGCGCCAAATCGCCAGGTGCTGCCGCCGCTGCTGGCGCGTCTGGAGCGTGCCGGCATTCCGCGCGACGGCATCACCATCCTGATCGCCACCGGACTGCACCGGCCGGCCACGGCTCTCGAAGTCATGGAGATCGTCGGCGAAGGGACGGCGCGGGATTATCGCGTGGTGAATCACGACGCCCGCGATCTGGCTTCCCACCGCCACCTGGGATCGACCGCCTCCGGGACGCCGGTGTATATCGACGAGCGTTTTATCGCGGCCGATCTGCACATTACTCTCGGATTCATCGAGCCGCACTTGATGCTGGGATATTCCGGCGGGCGCAAGCTGATTGCCCCGGGCCTGGCCGCGCAGGAAACCATTCGCGTGCTGCACAGCCCCAAGTTCATGCGCGACCCGCGCTCGGTTGAGGGCTCGATCGAGGACAATCCGCTGCATCGCGAGCTGCTTGAAATCGCGCGCATGGCCCGTCACGATTTTCTGCTGGATGTGGCCCTGGGCAAAGGCGCGCCGGGCAAGCGGCCCATCGCCGGGGTGTTTGCGGGCGCGCCGGTGGAGGCGCACCGGAAGGGCGTGGAATTCGTGTCGCGGGTGATGCTGGAAATTCTGGAAGAGCCGGTGGACGCCGTCATCACTACATCAGCCGGCTATCCGCTGGACCTGACTTTCTACCAAGCCATCAAAGGCGTGACCGCGGCAGCGCACATCGTCAAGGCCGGCGGAAAAATTCTGCTGTCTGCCGCGTGCGAGGAAGGCGCGGGCGCGCCGGAATTCAGCCGCATGTTGAGTGAGAATCCATCCGACTCCGAGTTCATGCGGCGCATCGCGGCGGCGCCGGTCGAAATCGATCAGTGGCAATTGGAAAAGCTGGGTCTGGTAACGGCGCACGCCGAAGTGATGTTTTACGCGCCGGGCCTGCCGCGCGAATATCACGCATCGCTATGGGGCCGGTCTTTCCAGACCGCCGCCGCGGCCATTGAAGCGCTCACGGCCTCCCTGCCCCGCGACGCGGCAATCGCGCTGATTCCCGAGGGCCCATATGTGCTGGCGCGCACGCGCGCCCACGATGCCCAGGAGGTAACCGTCTGATGATCACCCGCCGCTCCTTGCTTTCCACGATTCCCGCCGCCAGCCTGCTGCGCGCCCAGGCGTCTGCGGTCACGCAAGTCAAGATCGACGCCGACCGCGTAATTGCCCGAGTGAATCCCATGATCTTCGGCCAATTCATCGAGCACCTGGGCCGCTGCATTTATGGCGGCATCTACGAAGAGGGATCGCCGCTGGCGGACGCGCAAGGGTATCGCAAAGATGTGGAAGCCGCGGTCAAGCGGCTGAACCCACCGGTGCTGCGCTGGCCCGGCGGCAATTTCGTTTCCTCCTACCATTGGGAAGACGGTATCGGGCCGAAAGATCAGCGCCCCCGCAGATTCGATACCGCCTGGTTTGCCGTCGAATCCAACCGCTTCGGCACCAATGAATTTCTGGAATACTGCCGGCGCATCCACGCCGAGCCATATCTCTGCATCAACCTGGGCACGGGAACGATTGAAGAAGCCGCCAACTGGGTGGAGTATTGCAACGGCGTCGAGGACACGCATTACGCCAATTTGCGCCGCAAGCATGGCCACGCCGAGCCGTACAACGTCAAATATTGGGGCCTGGGCAACGAGATTTATGGCATGTGGCAAGCGGGCCACAAAAGCGCGGAAGACTATGCCAAGGTCGCCCTCGAAGCCGCCAAGATGATGAAGTGGGTGGATCCTTCGATCCACCTGATCGCCTGCGGCGCGGGCGACCCTCAGTGGAACACTACCGTGCTGGAGATGCTGGGGCCGGTGGTCGATTACCTTTCGGTGCATTTTTACACCGGCAGCGACGACTACTACGAAACCCTGGCGTCGGTGAAAAATGTGGAGCGCCTGCTGCGCGAGGCCGATGGCGCGATCGAATTTGCCACTGCCAAGTTGCGCGGCAAGCCGCGGCCTCCGGTGGAGTTTCCGCTGCGAACGAAGCGCATCGAAATCGCATTCGATGAGTGGAACGTTTGGTACCGGCGGCGCGACGGGCGCGATCGCTCGGTGAAAGCCAAGCTGGAGGAACCCTACAACTTGCGCGATGCCCTGTGGACCGCTTCGATGCTGCACGTGTTCCAGCGCTGGGGCGATAAAGTGACCATGGCCAATCTGGCGCAAATGGTGAATGTGATCGCTCCCATCATGACCAGCCCGCAGGGAATGTATTTGCAGCCGACCTTCTTTCCGCTGGAGCTGTATCGCGCGCGGTGTGGCGCTGAAGTCGTGAGCAGCGCGTGCACGGGGCCGGTGTTCGAATCGAAAGCCATGGGCCCGGTGGATTATCTGGACGTGTGCGTGACGCGCGGGGGCGGCACCTTGATGGTGGGCGTCGTCAACCGGCACCAGGACCGGGCGCTGCCAGCGCGCTTCGAAATCAACGGAGCGAAGTTTGGGCGCGCGGGCAAGGTTTATAGCATCCATGGGCCGTCGCCCGATTCGCGCAACACGCTTGAGCGGCCAAGCGAGGTAACGCTGGCCAGCCGCGCCTACGCCGAATTCGGCAGCCCGGCGTTCACCTTCGAATTTCCGGCCCATTCGGTGACACTACTGGAATTAAGCTAAGTGGGGCAGGTCCCCGACCTGCCAGCGCAACAGTTTCTCCGCCGGGGACAGTCTGCGTGTTTCCTGGTTTATTGGTGGAGGAGTTGCGGGAAAACCAGGAAACACGCAGACTGTCCCCAAGTGGTCCAAGTGGTCCGGTCCAAGTGGTCCCAAGTGGTCCAAGTGGTCAAGTGGTAAGAGGCAGGTCGGGGACCTGCCCCACTATGGCTCGTCGCGGATTAGCACTACGTCGCTGGTCTGCAGGCCGCGTGAATAGGCCAGGCGGCCGTCGCGCGACCAGGCCAGCGAGAACAACTGGCCGGTCGTGAAATTCGAAAGAGGCCGGGGCGCGGAGCCATCGAGCGGCTGGCTCCAGATATTGCCGTTGCCACCGCGATTGTCCACATAGGTGATGGCCTTGCCGTCGCCGGTCCAATGCAGCGTGCTCTCCACCGAAACGGTGGGCGCAAAATCAAATACCTTGACCGGCGGGCCGCCCTCGGGCCCTATGATGGCGATGCGCCATTGCGGCTTGGCGACGGTTTCGCTATACCAGCAGGCGATGGAGCCGTCCTTGGGTGAAAGCGCCGGCCGCATGCAGTTGTAATTGGTGAGCTGCACGGGCGTGCCGCCATCGGAGGGCACCTTCCAGAGATGGGTGGTTCCACCGGGAGCGGGCTGATGATAGATCACCGATTTGCTGTCGGGCGTTACCTGCGGCCAATTGCTCTCGGTCTGATTGCCGGAGGTCAGCGCCTTGGTGTCGCCGCTGGCGGCGTCCATCCTCCAGATATTCCAGTTGCCGGAGCGATCCGAGTGGAACACGATGAACTGGCCGTCGGGCGAGCTGACGGGCGCGTAGTTGCGGTGCGCCGCCGACGTAAGCTGGCGGGCGCCCGATCCATCCGCATTGCGGATCCACAGGTCCACGGTGTCGCTGCCATCCGATGCGTGCACTAATCGGCCGTCCGGAGTCCTGGCGAGTTCGTAGTACCGGCTGGCGGCGGGCGTGATTTGGGTCGCGGCCTCCGGCTGCGTGCCGGCGCCGGCCCAGATGTTGGCCAGGGTTTGAAACTGCACCGACACCAGCGTGCGGGAGTCCGCGGTAAGACTCAAGCCGAGATAATCGCTCAAGTCGTTACTAATCTTGCGAGCTTTGCCGCTGCCGGGGGCGAAGGTCCAAATCTGCTGGAATCGCGCCTCCGGCTCCTGCGCGACCACCAGCACGGCGTCGCCCGAAGCCAGCCAGGCCATGCGCTCGACGAATCGCCAGCGTTTCGGCGTAAGCGCTTTTTGGGATCCACCGTTTACCTGAAACGCGGCGAGGGTGACAAAATATCCCTGCGCGTCCGAGCCTTCCACCGCCGCGACAATCTGTTTGCCGTCCGGCGACCAGGTGGGCGAGGACGACCAGGCAAAATGCAATGGATGCTTGCGGGACGCCAGGACGCTTTCCCCGCCGCCGTCCGCGTTGGCCACCACCAGATCGTCGGACGCTTGCGCCACATTCTGCCGCACAAAGGCCACGCGCCGGCTGTCGGGCGAAAGCGCGGCGGCGCTCTGGATGTCCTCGATCACCTTTTTCTGATGTCCGCCCAACACGGGAACCTGATAAAGCGTGCCGTGATTCAAGTTGTTCTTCTCCTGCACGGCGAAGTAGAGCGACGCGCCGTCACGGGAAAACTCCAGGCCGCGGTAATGCACCTCGGCGGGCGGATTGATGCGAATGCTGCTCGAAACAGCGACGTGCCGCATCCATAAACCCTGCTGCCCGCCTTCCTGCAGGGCGTAGGCGACATACTTGCCGTCCGGGGAAATGGCAGCCTGCACGGCGTTGCCGTTGACGGCAAGCCGGGTCATGCCGGTCCGTTGGAAAGTGGCGGAAGTACGCGGGCCGATGGACCGGAAGAGCACCAGGCCGACCGCCACCAGCACCACGGTCAACGCCGCTGCCAGCCACCAGAAACTCCGGCGCGTGCGCGCGGGAGCTGCTTCGGGAAGCAGGGCGACCGTAGCCGTGCGGTCCCGCTCAGTTTCCGGCATGGCCGTCGTGGCGGGCCGGGTGATTCCGCGAACCGTGACCGTGTCGTCGCCGTCCAGGCGCAGGCGGCGGACTAAATCTGCGTAGCGGGGATCGGGACGGAGCCGGTCCAGACGAGGCTCGACCACCAGAAACATGAGCCACCAGTCCTTTTGCTCCCACGCGCGCTCGAGCCAGGTGAATGCCGCATCGAATTCGCCGAGCGCCGTGTAAATCCCGGCGATGTAGTAGGGCGGCACATGGCGGCTGGCGGACAAATCCAGCATCTCTTGCAAGACTTCCCGCGCCTCGGCGGTCTCTCCGCCCGCTGCCAGCGCATAGCCCAAGGTCCACAGCGTAAGGAGCTTTCGGCCGGAAAGCGCCACCGCCTTGCGCGAGGCTGCGACCGCTTCGGCATACATCCCCTTGCCGATGTACGCCCAGCCTATGCCTTGCTGGGTAACGTAGAAATCCGGAGTCCGTTCCAGCGACTCTCGCAGCTCTTCCAGGCACCGATCGTACTGGCGCGCGTTATAGAAAACGAATGCCGCGGCGGCGCCGAGAATGGGCGAGAGAGGATCGTATCCCTGCGCGGCTTCAATCCGGGTGATGGCGTCGGCGTGCCGTCCGCGCGCGCTGCTCAGGTAGGCATACCATTGGTGAGCGGGAGCGTAGGCTGGATTGAGATCCATGGCCCTGCGGAATTCGCGCTCGGCGCCTTCCCACTCGCGATCGTGCGCCCACAGCGCGAAGCCGAGCGAAGCATGCGCCTCGGCAAGCGACGGGTCGAGCTCCAGCGCTTGCAGGGCGGCGTGTTTCGCGGCGGCGAAACATTCGCCGGAAGGAAGCACGCCATACACTCCCAACCGGTTGTGATAATCGGCCACGCCGGCATGAGCGTGGGCGTAGCCTGGATCTTCGGCCAGCGCCTGCATGAAGCAAACCAGCGCTTGGGCTAGGCCCTCCTCAGTGGAAGAGCTAAAAAAATACCGGCCCTTGAGGTAGGCCTGATACGCCTTGATGCTCTCGGTGCCGCGCTTATGCAACAGCTTGCTTTCCTCGAGCGTGAGGCGCTGAATCAGAGAGCCCGCTACTTGCTCGGAAATCGAATCTTCCAGCTTCAGGATGTCGGTAAACTTTTCGTCGAACTGCGCGGCCCAGGCGGGCGCGCCGCCGGTTGCCCGGATCAACTGCACCGTAACCCGGACATGCTCGCCCGATCGCTGAATGCGCCCATCCAGGGCGAAGCGCACGCGCAATTCGTTCGCCGCCGCGATCACGTCCGATTCCATCTGGACAAACTTCAGCACCGAACTGGTGGGGCGAACCTCGATGCGGCGGATGTTGCTCAGCCTGGTGATGAGCGCATCGGCCATGCCAATTCCCAGGTACTCGTCGCTGCGGTCCTCGGGATTGAGCATCCGGAACGGCAGCACGGCGAGCGAAATCGGGCCGCTGGCGGTAGAGGTGACATCGCCTTCGACCGCGGCGGGCGCCAGCAAATATACGGGCGCCGCGACCGGCAATCCATCCAGGCAGCGCTGGATATCCTCGGCCAAACTCTCGACCGTTTGGTAGCGGTCGCGCGGCTGAGCCCGCAGCGCTTTCAACACGATGTTGTCGAGCGGCCCCGCCAATTGCTCGCGCAGGTTGGCAGTGGTTGTCCCGCGCAGCGCGCTCACCGATTCCGGCATGAGCGCGCTTGCTTCCAAGCCGGTCTGCGGGGTTTCGACCCGGACCACCGCGGCGCTGGGCTTTTCGGGAGCATCTTCTTCGGGACGGCTGTCGCCGGCCGATTCCCACAGCCGCGTGCGGCCGCGCGCGGGCCGGCGGCCGCTGAGCAGCTCATACAGCAGCACACCCAGCGAATAGATGTCGCTCGCCGTGGTAGCCGGTTCGCCGCGCAACTGCTCCGGGCTGGCATAGGCCGGCGTCATCATCGGGAAGGTGGCGGTGGTGAACTGCATTCCGCCCGGCGCGGGCCCAGTGCCAACCAGCTTGGCGATGCCGAAATCCAGCAGCTTCGGCGTGCCATTGGCGGTCACCAGGATATTGCCCGGCTTGATGTCGCGATGCACCACGCGATTCTGATGGGCATAGGCGACGGCGGCGCAAACCTGGCCAAACAGCTTCAGCCGCTCGTTTACCGAGAGGCGGCGCTCATCGCAGAAGCGATGTATCGGCTGCCCCTCCACGTATTCCATGACAACGTATGGCAGGCCGTCCTCGGTGGTGCCGCCGTCCAGCAGCCGGGCAATATTGGGGTGATCGAGATCGGCCAGAATCTGGCGCTCGGTGCGAAAACGGCGGATCAGGAAATCCATGTCCATGCCGCGCCGGATCACTTTGATGGCGACCTGCTTCTGAAAAGCCTCGTCGTCGCGCAGGGCCAGGTACACCGAGCCCATTCCGCCGCGCCCGATTTCGCGAACCGTGCGGTAGGCTCCGATGCGCCGGCCGATGGCCGAGTCCTCCATCTGGCCGGTGTCGGAGTCGGCGTATGCCTCGGATAGTTCAACCGATCCGGGGAAAGAAGCTGCCAGCGGCGGAGACTCGATAAAATCGCCCGCCAGCCGGTAGGATTCCAGCAGCGATTCCACCTCGCGGCGCAGTTCCTCGTCGCCGCCGCACGCGCGGGCGATAAACTCGGCGCGCTGTTCCTGCGGGCGGCTCAGCGCTTCCGGGGGAATCGAGGGCCTCGTCGAGCGACAAAAGGCACGCGCCAGAGCCGCGCTTACCGGCTTGCCGGGCGCGCGCGTGATCGATCAGAATGCGGCGAATCAACTGCGCCGCCACGCCGAAGAAATGAGCGCGGTTCTGCCACTGCACGCTGCGCTGATCGACCAGGCGCAAGTAGGCTTCATGGACCAGCGCGGTGCTCTGCAACGTATGATCGGAACGCTCGCGGCTTAAGTGGCGGCGCGCCAGGCGGCGCAGCTCACCGTACACCAATGGCGTCAATCTCTCCAGCGCGTCTTGGTCCCCATGACTCCACTCGACCAGTAACTGCGTAACACTTTGGGCGGACGTAGACACCGGTTCGGCTCACCTTATTTTCAGTTTTAGTATATCCCACGGCCCGGAACGGGGCGGGGCGAAGCTAGTGCTGAACTTCGGCCGTGGCGCTGGCTTCGAAGATGTAGCCAAAGCCGCGGACCGAGCGAATGAGCAACGGGTTAGCCGGATCGCCTTCCACTTTTTGGCGCAGGCGAAGGACGTGCACATCGACGGTGCGGTCGGTGACGGCGCGATCCATTCCCCAGACCGAATCCAGCAGTTGCTCGCGGCTGAAGACAGTGCCGGGCCGGCTCATGAAGAACTCGAGCAGGCGGAATTCGGTAGCGGTCAAGGTGAGCGGTTTACCGTGGAGGGTCACGCGCATGCTGGTGCGGTCCAGCTCCAAACCGTCGGCGCGCAGCACCCGTGCCGGCGGACTTTGCGGCCGGAACTGGTTGCGGATTCGGGCGATCAATTCGCGCACCGAAAATGGCTTGACGATGTAATCGTTGGCGCCCAGCTCGAGACCCAGAATGCGGTCGGTTTCCGAGGCGCGCGCGGTCAGAAAAATCACCGGGATATGGGCCAAATCCGGATTGCTGCGAATGCCGCGGCAAATCTCCAGACCGTCGGAATCCGGCAGCATGATGTCCAGCACAATCAGGTCGGGTTTCTCGCGCCGGCAGAGATCGACGGCTCCGCGCCCGGTCTGCGAGCCCACCAGGCGAAACCCTTCCTTCTCGATGTTGTACTTCAGCAATGTGAAGAGATCGCTGTCGTCTTCGATCAGTAAGATGGTTCGCATGCCGCCTGTCCTGCCTTGAAGATAGCGCGACAATTGTTACAGAGCAATTACGAATACATGAACTGTAAGTGACAGCAGTGGGGCAGGTCCCCGACCTGCCCGAAAAAATGAAAATGAAGAACCGCCAGGTCAGGGACCTGCCCCACTTACTAGAACCTTTTGGCGACTTCGGCCCAGTTCACTACGTTCCACCAGGCACTTGCATAATCCGGGCGCCGGTTCTGGTACTTCAGGTAATAGGCATGCTCCCAGACATCGATTCCCAGCACGGCCTGCTTGCCTTCCATCACCGGGCTGTCCTGGTTGGGGGTGGAATAGACCTCGAGCGCGCCGGCGGAATTCTTCACCAGCCAGGCCCAACCGGAGCCGAAACGGGTGGCTGCGGCCGTATTGACTTTCTCCTTGAAGGCGTCGAAGCTGCCGAAGGCGGCGTTAATGGCGTCGCCGAGCTTCCCGCTGGGCGCGCCGCCGGCCCTGGGCCCCATGATCTGCCAGAACATGGAGTGATTGTAGTGGCCGCCGCCATTATTGCGGACGGCGGTGCGAATATTTTCCGGCACGATGGCGCAATTGTTGGCCAGCAGTTCCTCGATGCTCTTGCCTGCAAGGGCGGGCGCGGATTCCAGCGCCTTATTCAGATTCGTCACATAGGCGTTGTGATGCTTGCCATGGTGGATCTCCATGGTCATCTTGTCGATCGTCGGCTCCAACGCGTCAACGGCGTAAGGGAGCGGTGGCAGAGTGAATGGCATTTTTTCTCCTTGTAAAAAGTTTTAGCCGGCAGCTGCGCCAGCTCGTTCAAAAGCGTCGGCAAGGCGAAACATCCGCCCTTCATCGAAATGCCGGGTCAGAATTTGCATGCCCACCGGAAGTCCGTCGGCGGTCCGGCCGCAAGGCACGCTCATGCAGGGAACTCCAGCGAGGTCTCCGGTGATGGTGTAAATGTCGGAGAGATACATGGCCATGGGGTCGTCGATTTTCTCGCCCAGCTTGAACGCCGGGAACGGCGACACCGGCGCAACGATAGCGTCCACTTGAGTAAACGCATCGCTGAAATCCCGCGTGATGATGCTGCGCGCCTTCTGCGCCTTGCGGTAGTAGGCTTCGTAGTAGCCGGAGCTAAGCACGTAAGTTCCCAGCATAATCCGGCGTTTGCATTCGGCGCCGAACCCCTCGCCGCGCGTATGGCGATACATGTCGCGCAGGCTTTCGGATGAGCGCGAGCGGAACGTGTAGCGCACGCCGTCGTAGCGGGCCAGGTTGGAGCTGGCCTCGGCGGTGGCGATCACGTAATAGCAGGCAATGGCGTATTCCGTATTGGGCAGGCTGATTTCGCGCACTTCACAGCCCAGCTTTTTCAGCGTATCGATGGCTCGCTGGATGAGCGCGCCGCTTTCGCTGGTCACGTCTTTTAGATACTCACGAGGCAGCCCGAGTTTCAGGCCTTTTACGTTGCCATCGAGCCCGGCGGCGTACTGCGGAACAGGGGCGTCGGCGGATGTCGAATCCATTTCATCCCGGCCCGCCATGGCTTCGAGCACCAAAGCCGCGTCCCGGACGCTGCGCGCCAGCGGCCCGATATGGTCGAGCGAACTGGCGAAAGCCGTAAGTCCATAACGCGAGACACGGCCATAAGTAGGCGTCACCCCCACTACGCCGCAGAAAGATGCCGGTTGACGAATGGAGCCGCCGGTGTCCGAGCCCAGCGCCACAACCGCCGTGCCTTGGGCAACCGCAGCCGCCGACCCGCCGCTCGATCCGCCGGGAACACGATCGAGCGCATGCGGATTGCGCACCGGACCGAACGCCGAATTCTCGTTGGAAGAGCCCATGGCGAATTCATCGCAATTGGCTTTGCCGATGATCACCGCGCCGGCGCGCTCCAAACGCACCACAGCCGTGGCATCGTAGGGCGGAACGTAATTCTCCAGCAGCCGCGAACCGCATGTGGTGCGGACGCCATGGGTGACGATCACGTCTTTGACGGCGACCGGCACGCCTGCCAGCAGCCCCGGATTCTCGCCGCGCGCGAGCGCCTGATCCACGCGCGCCGCCGCCGCCAGCGCCCGCTCCGGACAAAAAGTCAGATAGGCGTTGGTTTTCGGATTTTCCGCCTCGGCAAAACGCAGCGCCTCGGCGGCCAGCTCCGCCGCGCTGAAGCTGCGGGCTTGCAGACCCTGTTGGATTTCGGCGACGGTGAGCGAGGGAATGTTCATTACTTCTTGATGACTTCGGGCACTTTGAAATAGCCCGCGCCTTTCAGTGGCGCGTTGGCCAGAGCCGCTTCGTTGCCAAGGGTAGGACGCTCGCGATCGGGACGCAGGGTGGCGGTTTCTTCGGCGTCATACAATACTTGAGCCATGGGCTCGACGCCCTCGGTATCAAGCTGGTTGAGCTGGTCGACGTGAGTCAGAATTTGGTCGAGATCGGCGCGGAATTTCTGCACTTCGCCATCGGTGAGCGCGAGATTGGCGAGTTCGGCGACGTAGCGCACTTCGTCTTCGGTGATTCTCACGCCGATTTCTTTCCACGCGCTGCCTTGTAGATTCGCCGCAGCAACGGATCGGCAATGGCCTCGGCATCGTCGGTCTGCGCCGCGGCAGCCGCGATGGCGCGGGCACGCTCTGGTTCGCGGCGCGCCGGCACCACGCGAAACTCGATATCTTCCACGATGCCGGCGCCGATGTTCTGGTCCATCTTGTGACGGATTTGGTGACGCAGCGCGAACAGCTGGTGCTTCCAAACGGCGTCTTCCACTTCCACCACCAAATGGGACCGCACCAGTTTCACGGCGCGCGCCTTAGCGGCAATCCGGCGGCCCACCGCGACCGGCCAAGCCGCGCAAGCCACTTGTTCGACGCTAACCGTGTCGCCGGGGAATTTCATCTTCCCCATGAGGTTGCTGAGACGTTGCATGCTGAATGGAGTAATCCATTTTAGCATGCGGGGGAAAACAAACTCATTTCTCGCAGAGACGCAGAGAACGCAGAGAAAATCTAAGAAATAAATTTCTTCTTACTTCTCTGTGTACTCTGCGTCTCTGCGAGAATTTTTTTCTTTTCCCATGCTATTCTGGTCGCGAATTCCGCATGTTGTACCGCTCGTCATTCATCCTGTTCGCCGCGGTTCTGCTGGCCGATCCCGGCTATCAATCCCAGATGGTCAACTGGCGCCGTAATTATGAGACCGGTCTGAAAAAGGAAAATGGATGGCTCGCCGTGACGGGCCTTTTTTGGCTGAAAGACGGCCAGAATCGATTTGGCTCGGCAGCGGCCAACGAGATCCGCCTGCCTTCCGGCGCGCCTGCACAAGCGGGCAGCTTTGAATTGCACGAAGGCAAGGTTTGGCTGAACATCGAGCGCGACGTGGACCTCCAGCTGAATGATAAGCCGGCGACGGCGCGCTACCTCGCGCCCGATTCGGCGGAAGCGCCGGACTTGATCACGCTGGGAGATCTCGCCATGCAGGTTCTGGTGCGCGGCCAGCGCTTCGCGATTCGTCTGTGGGACAACAACAGCCGGGCGCGCCAGAATTTTCCCGGACTGGGTTGGTTTCCGGCAGCAGAGGAATACCGTATCACCGCCGCGTTTACCGCGTATGCGGAGCCGAAGATGATTCCAATCGCCGACGTCCTGGGAGAAACGACGCCGACCGCGAGCCCCGGATTCGTGACCTTCACGATACGCGGCAAGGAGTACCGCCTGGAGCCGGTCACCGAAGACAACCAGCTGTTCTTCATGTTCAAGGATCTCACCAGCGGCAAGCAGACGTATCCGGCCGGCCGTTTTCTGTATGCAGAAATGCCGCGAAACGGCAAAGTGGTATTGGATTTCAACCGCGCCCACAATCCTCCCTGCGCCTACACGGCGTACGCCACCTGCCCGCTGCCACCCCCGCAAAATGCGCTCGCTGTGCGCATTGAGGCGGGCGAATTGAATTTCAAACCCGACAAGCGTTCCAAGTAAGCGGGACCATGCTCATCCTGGCCTCCCAATCGCCGCGCCGCGCCGAGATCTTGAAGAACGCAGGATTCGATTTTGTCGTCCGCCCCGCGGACTTGGATGAGGCACCGCTTCCGGGCGAATCGCCACAGGCCCACGTCGAACGGCTGGCGCGCGCTAAAGCTCTGGCCGTCGAGGCGGGCGCGGACGACATCGTGCTCGGCGCCGATACCGTCGTCGTCATCGATGGCCGCATTCTCGGCAAGCCTGTGGACGCCGCCGACGCCGCGCGCATGCTGCAAGCGCTCTCGGGGCGCGAGCATGAAGTGATCACCGGCGTCTGCCTCCGCCGGCGCAGCGGCCTCACCTGCGGCTCGACGGTCTCCCGCGTCTGGTTTGCGCCGCTCTCGCCCGGCGAGATCGCGGCGTACGTGGCGAGCGGCGAACCGATGGACAAAGCCGGTGCATACGCCATTCAGGGCCTGGCGTCACGCTACATAACCCGGATCGAAGGCTCTTACGCGAATGTCGTGGGATTGCCGATCGACTGGCTTTATCGGAATCTCAACGAGCATAACGTCGTACAATAAACCGAGAATCGGGAGGCCGCGCATGGCCACGTCTACCCAGCAGGTGGTGCAACCATCCTCGCTGCTCCGGCAATTGGGATTCATCAGCGCCACCGCTCTGGTGGTTTCAAACATGGTGGGCACCGGCATCTTCGCCACCACCGGATTCATGGCCGGCGACCTGGGCGACGCGCGCCTGATCCTGCTGGTCTGGACCTTCGGCGCGCTATTCGCTTTGTGCGGCGCGCTCACTTATTCCGAATTGGGCATGAACTTCCCCAGCTCCGGCGGCGAATATGTGTATCTCACCCGCGCCTACGGACCGACGTGGGGATTCATGACCGGCTGGGTTTCGTTCTTCGGCGGATTCTCTGCCCCGATCGCTGCCGCGGCTCTGGCGTTTGCGGACTACATCGGATTTTTCTTTCCATTTTTTCGCCAGGCCAGCGCGGCGTATGTCGTCGGCTCGGGCGAGTATTCATTCAAAGTGGGCGGCGCGCAGTTGCTGGCGTCGGCGCTGATCGCCGGATTCGTGCTGCTGAACTGCCTGGGCGTGGGCCGCACCGCAAAGGTGCAGAACGCGCTCACCGGAATCAAAATCGCCGTCATCCTGGCGTTTATATTGTTCGGATTCATGTCGGGCGCGGGCGACTGGGGAAATTTCGCCACGCCCGCCGTGCGCACCTCCACCGCATCTTTGCCGGTGCAGTTCATGATCAGCCTGTTGTGGATCATGGTGGCGTATAGCGGATGGAACGCCGCTACCTACGTCGCCGAAGAAGTGAAAAACCCGGAGCGCACGCTGCCGGCGGCGCTCGCGGTGGGAACGGCATTAGTCGCCGCGCTTTATCTGGGCTTGAACCTGGTTTTCATTTACTCGACGCCGCTCGAAACCTTGAAGGGCGTGGTAGCGGTGGGATCGCTTTCGGCGTCGCGGCTCTTTGGACCGAACGTCGCCGGCTTGTTCGCCGCGCTGATGGCACTGTCGATCACGTCGACGGTCAACGCCATGGTGACCATCGGCCCGCGCGTGTATTACGCCATGGCCAAGAACCGGGCGTTCTTTCCGATTGCAGCGAAAGTGGATCCGACGTGGCGCACGCCGGTGGCCGCGATTATCGCGCAGGGCGTGTGCGCCATGCTGATGACATTGACGCCGTTTCCGCAATTGATGATTTACATCGGATTCAGCCTGACGTTTTTTACAGTGGCGGCCGTGGCCAGCGTGTTTGTCTTCCGCCGCAGACCGGACTGGCGCCAATTGCCGGCGCTGAATTTTGCGTATCCGCTGATTCCTGCCGCTTATGTGCTGGTAGGGACGGGCATGTGTTTCTACGGAATGATCTGGCAGCCGAAAGCGTCGTTTTCGGCCTTGGGTACGATCGCCCTGGGCGCACTGGTGTACCGGTATACATTCAAGCCCACCGCGCCGAGCGCGTAGTGGAGGGCGGGTTTGAAACCCGCCCCTACATTCCCAAAAGCATCGCACTGCCGAAAATTGACGATGAATCCGACCGCGGCGCGCGACAATCCCAACACCAGTTTGAGTGCCGAAAATTGACGATGAATGCGACCGCGCTGACCGCAAGCACGATCCAGGGCGCGGGTTTCAACCCGCCCGTCATTCGAAAAAGCATCGCACCACCGAAAATTGACGATGAATGCGACCGCGTTGACCGCAAGCACGATCCAGGGGCGGGGTTCAAACCCGCCCATCATTCGCAAAAGCATCGCACCACCGAAAAGTGACGATGAATGCGACCGCGCTGACCGCAAGCACGATCCTAGGGGCGGGGTTCAAACCCGTCCGCTTGTCAATTCGTCGCGTCGCCGCGGTGATGATCCAGAAAATCCTGATCGATTGCTTTGCGCCCGGCGAAACCCTCGCTTACACCGTGCCAGTACGTGATCCCGCTCTCGCCCAGCTTCCAGCAAAGATAAACTTCTTCACCGCGAAATAGCGTGGGGAAATCCACCAGGCCGGTATCCAGATCCTTCACCAGGCAACCGATTTCCTGCAGCGCTTCCAGGGCGGCTTTGAGGCGCTCACCACTTTCATCGCGCTGGGCGCGCATAGCGCGGATGCCTTCGCGGTCGAGCACCACGCCGCCCATCAACATCACACGCTGGGCGAGCGATTGCAGAAACTCTTCGGCCTCCTGGTATTGCGTCTTGACCGAGAGCGCCTCGCGGATGTTTTTGTCGACCGCGGGCAGCAGGCTTTCGGCTTCGGGGAGCGTGAAGCGCCGGGACATGGCTCGCTAGCGCCCTCCGTCCAGCATTTCGAGCAAGCGAGCTTCATCGATCACCGGAACGTCGAGCGTGCGCGCCTTGTCCAGCTTCGATCCGGCGTCCTCGCCCGCCACCACGTAGCTGGTCTTGCGGCTGACGGCGCTGGCAACTTTTCCGGACGCCGCTTCAATACGCGCCTTGGCATCCTCGCGCGTGAGCCCAGGCAGCGTGCCGGTAAGCACGAACGTCAGCCCGGCGAGCGGCCCGCCCGCCTTGCGTTTGACTTTGTAGGTGAATTGCAGCCCGGCCGAGCGCAGGCGCTCCACTAATTTCTGGTTGCTTTCCTCGTGAAAAAAGTCGTAAACGCTTTGCGCTACTTTGGGACCAACCTCTTCGGCGAGCTGCAATTCATTGGGACTGGCAGCGGCAATGCGATCCAACTCTCCGAAGGCTTCGGCCAGAAACGTCGCTGTGCGTTCCCCCACAAAACGTATTCCCAGCGAGTGGAGCACGCGCGGCAGCGGATTCTGCCTGGACTTATCGATGTTCTTCACCAGATTGGCGGCAGAGAGTTTGCCCATGCGCTCGAGGCCCGCGAGCTGGTCGACGGTGAGATCGTACAGATCGGCTACGCTCGACACCAGCTTCTTATCCACCAACTGCTCCACCAGCGCATCGCCCAGTCCATCGATGTTCATAACCGGGCGCGCCGAGAAATGCAGAATGGATTCCTTCAAGCGCGCTGGACAATTGATATTGATGCAGCGCGTCGCCGCCTCTCCCTCTTCGCGCACGATCTTGCCGCCGCACACCGGGCAGCGCTTGGGCATGTGAAATCGCCGCCGCGGGGAGCCCTGCGTATGCACGCGAACTACTTTGGGAATCACGTCGCCGGATCGTTCAATCACCACCGAATCGCCGATGCGCAGGCCCAGGCGATCGATCTCATCTTCATTGTGCAGAGTCGCGCGGGAAACGGTGACGCCGCCTACTTCAACCGGCTTCAGGGCCGCGACAGGAGTCAGCGCGCCGGTCCGGCCCACCTGCACCAGGATGTCCTCGACGATGGTCACCGCCTGTCGCGCGGCGTACTTGTACGCGATGGCCCAGCGCGGCGCTTTGGCTGTGTAGCCGAGCTGTTCCTGCTGCGCGACCGAATCCACTTTCACCACCACGCCATCGATCTCATACGGCAGTTGCTCGCGCTTGCCTTCCCACGACGCGCAGAATTCCAGCAGCTCTTCCAGACTCTTGCATAGCTTGCGCTGCGGGTTCACTTTGAAACCCATGGCGGCCAGCGCCTCGAGCGATTCCCACTGGGTGGCGAATTTGGGCCGGCCTTCTTCCAGCAGGAAGTAGGCATAGAAGTCCAGACGCCGGGATGCGGTAATCGCCGGATCGAGCACGCGCAGCGAACCGGCCGCGGCATTGCGCGGATTGGCGAAGCGCGACAGACTCTGCGCATCGCGGCTGGCATTGAGCAGTTCGAACGCGCGCCGGTTCATCACGGTTTCGCCGCGCACTTCGAAAGGCGCCTTGGCCGAAGGCACGCTCAAGGGCAGCGACCGGATGGTGCGGGCATTCTCGGTGACTTCTTCGCCCACGCGCCCATCGCCTCGCGTGACCGCCTGAACAAAGACGCCATCGCGATAATGCGCCGCCATTGAAAGCCCGTCCAGTTTCAGCTCGGCCACGTAGCGCATCGCCGCGCCGCCCAGCAGGTCCCGCACGCGCGCATCGAAAGCTCGCAGCTCGTCTTCGCTCAGCGCGTTATCCAGGCTCAACATGCGGGAGCTGTGCTCGACTTTGACAAATCCTTCGCGCGGTTTGCCGCCGACACGCTGCGTGGGCGAATCGGGCGTCGCCAGCTCCGGATGCTTGGCTTCGAGCACCTTCAACTGGTTCATCAGCGCGTCGTATTCGGCATCACTGATTTCAGGCTGGTCGAGCACATAGTACAGGTGCTCGTGGCGGCGCAATTCGGCCCGCAGGGCTTCCACTTCACTGGAGCGCTTGGGCTTCATGCGTATTCCATTATAATGACCCGGCAAGCGGATACCGCCGGATTATCGGACTCCGCTATAGTCAGATGGTGCGTTATTTTTTCCGGCGGCGGATTCCTCAATCGCCGCGCATTCTGTTGGTCGAGAGCGGCTCGCGGCGGCCTCTGGAGCGCGCGCTGCCGGCCTTGCACGCCTATTTTGGCCAGCCGGTCACCATCGACGTGCTCACCTGCGCGAGCGGCGTGCCCGCCGGTTTGCACCCCGAAACCAGCATTATGTTCGATGTCAACGAGTACCGGGGGGCGCGCCGGCGCTTGTTCCGCCAGCTGCGCCGCAACCGGTATGCCGTGATGGGAATGCTTTGTTCGGGCGAGCCGATCCTCACCAAATGGAAGTGGACGCTGGCCGCATCGCTCCCGGCCAAAGTGTTCGTGGTCAACGAGAACGGTGATTTTTTCTGGCTGGATTACGCGCATGCTCCCGCCATTCGCCAGTTCGCCAAGTATCGCGCGGGCTTCGCGGGAAGCACGGCGGCGCACACCGCGGTCGAAATTCTGCGGTTACCGTTCATTTTTCTGTATCTGCTACTCTATGCAACGGCCACCCATTTGGGGCGCGCCTTACGCAAAGGATTCCAATGAAGGCCATTCAGGTAAAAGAGTGCGGCGGCCCCGAGAAGATGGAGTACGGCGATATTGCGACGCCCGAGCCGGGTCCGCACCAGGCGCGTATCAAGGTGGCCGCGGCCGGGGTAAATTTCATCGACGTATATTTTCGCACCGGCCTCTACAAAGCAGACCTGCCTATCACTTTGGGCATGGAAGGCGCCGGAGTGGTGGACACCATCGGCCCCGATACCGCCGGAATCCAGCCGGGAGACCGCGTAGCTTGGGCCATGACTCGCGGCTCCTACGCCGAATACGCCGTGGTTCCCGCGGCGCAACTGGTCAAGATTCCCGAAGGCACCGATTCGAAAACGGCTGCCGCCGCCATACTGCAGGGAATGACTGCGCATTATCTGACCCACTCGACTTTTCCGCTGAAAGCCGGCGACACCTGCCTGGTGCACGCTGCTGCCGGTGGCGCCGGGCGTCTCATCGTGCAAATGGCAAAAATGCTGGGCGCGCGTGTGTTCGGAACCGTCTCCACCGAAGCCAAGGCGGCGCTGGCGCGCGCGGCGGGAATCGACGAAGTGATTTTCTACACCAAGCAGGATTTCGAAGCCGAGGTGAAGCGCCTCACCGGCGGCCGCGGTGTGGACGTCATCTACGATTCGGTCGGCGCCACCACGTTTCTGAAAGGCCTTAATTGCATTCGTCCCCGCGGCATGATGGTGCTATTCGGCCAATCCAGCGGTCCTGTCGCGCCCATCGATCCCAATATCCTCAACCCCAAGGGGTCGCTGTTTCTCACACGGCCTTCGCTCGGCCACCATTGCGCGACGCGCGAGGAGCTGCTTTGGCGGGCCGGCGATGTTTTGGGATGGATCGCTTCCGGTAAGCTGAAATTACAGATCGATCGCACCTACAAAATGGCGGACGCGGCGCAGGCCCATCGCGATCTGGAAAGCCGCGCCACGGCGGGCAAGCTGCTGCTGTTGCCCGGCTGATGATGCTTCCATGAGTCTGCGGGCGCGCCTCACGCTATTGTCGGTGGTGGTGATGGGCCTGATTGTGGGCATCGTCTCCGGCCTGGATTTGGCGCGCGAGATTTCCACCCAATTCGAATCTACCCTTGAGCGCGCCGAGTACTTCAAACGCGCCGCCGTCGATGTTGTCCGGCGCAATTTGAATCGCGATCTCACCCTGTCGTTCCAGGATGCGGTGCTGAAGGATCCCGATCTGCCCGGCCAGCTGCTGGATATCATGGCAGGCACCAAATCGTCGCTGCTGGAGATTTCGGTGTGCGATACCAGCGGCAATATTCTGGCCAGCAGCGATCCCAGCCGCACGCTGCAGCAATTTGGGCAGTACAAGGACTTTCGGCCGCTGGTGGAAGGGCGATTCGTGGACAAACTGCGGGTATTGTGGGGAGATCCGCAGAACTATCAGCTCTACCAGGCGCTGGCCGCATCGGGGGACCGGGCGCCGGTGCTCTACGTTCGTGTCGTGGTCTATACCGGGCTGATCCGCAAGGACATCACGCCCACGCTGCTCTCCCACGCCGAAATTTCCGCCGCGCTGCTGGGCGGCGCCATCGTGGCGGCATTTCTTTTTTCGACTATCGCCTACCGTCCACTCGGTAAGTTGGGACGCATGCTCGACCTTCTCGCCAGCGGCCAGTTCGAGTTTCCGGAGGCGGTTCCGGCGCCGGCTTCCTCTGAGGACGAGTTCCACGTCGTAGCCTCCAAGGTGAGCCTGCTGGGCCAGCAATTGCGCGGCGCGCAGTATCAGGTTTCCGATTTGCGCGGGAATTTCGAACGCCTCATGGCCGAGCTTGAAGATGCCGTACTCATCTTCGGCCGCGATCGCCGTTTGGTCGTTGCCGCCGGCGCGGTGCGAAAATTCCTGGGGCGCGACCGCGACGATCTGCTGGGCAAGTCGCTCGCCGAAGTCTTCCCGCCGTCAACTTCCGTAGGTCTCTTGCTCGAAGAGGCCGCCGGATCGGGACGCGCCATCCGCAATCTGCGCGTGCCGATGCCGCGCGATAACGCCGGCGATCCCTTCCAGGCCTTGCTCTCGGTCGAGACCGGCGACGGTCTCGGCTCCGGCGCCGCCCTGATGGTGCGCCTGCGCGATCCCGAAGCCACCCGGCAGCTGGGGCGTCAACTGCAAACCGCCAACCGCCTGGAAGCCATCGGACGCATCACCGCCGGCGTCGCTCACGAAGTCAAAAACCCGCTGAACGCCATCCTCACCCACGTCGAGCTGGCGCGCCTGAAACTGGCGCAAGGTTCGACCGATCTGGCTCCGCAAATGGATATTATTGCGAGCGAAATTGTCCGCCTGGACCGCGTCGTAAAAACATTCTTGGATTTCAACCGGCCCGTAGCTCTGCACCTGGTGGAAGTGCCGCTCGAAAGCTTCGTGGCAGAGATTGTTTCACTCGCCAGGCCGCTGGCCGAAGCAGCGGGCATTGAAGTCTCGGTGGAACAGCGCACCGAGGGAGCTTCGATTCGCGTGGACCGCGACTTGCTGAAGCAGGCTATCCTCAACATCGTCATGAACGCGGTGGAAGCCATGCCCGCCGGCGGGCGGCTGCGGTTCGAATCGGCCGTGATGGGCGAAAATGCCGAGATTCGCATTGCCGATTCCGGCCCCGGAATTCCGCAGGCGCTGCGGGAAAAGATATTCCGCCTGTACTTTACCACCAAGGAGAAAGGCTCCGGAATCGGCCTGGCAATGACTTTTCGGATCGTACAATTGCATGATGGTACAATCGACTTCGCCAGCGAGCCTGGGAAAGGCGCCACTTTCGTGATCAGCCTCGCCAAAGCCGCGGCTGCAAGTTGAGGGAGCTCGATTGAAACGGATTACTCTCTCATTGATGTTATCGCTCGGCTTGGCCTTGGCCGGATGCACGGCGCGTGGCACTCCACAGGCCAAGACACCCGGTCCGCCAACGCCTTCGGCGGCTCGCCCCACACCAGCCGAAGCCCGCCCCGCCGAATCCATGGGCGAGCCATTGTCCATTCCGCAGACCCATGTGCGGCTGCCCAAAGCGCAGTCCATCGACCCGGAAGCGCTGGCCACACAGCCCGTCATTTTGCCCGATCCGCCGCCGGTGAATCCCAGCGTGCCCCGCACCCGCCGCACTCCCGCGGCTGCGCAAGTCAAGCCGGAGACCCCGCCGGAGGCTACAGCCGACGTCGCCCATCCCGTCGAGACTCCGCGCCCGCGCATTGAGCCGCTGCTGCCCGCCGACGAACGCCGCCAGCTGATCGAAGAAACCGACAAACGCCTGCGCCAGGCCGAAGAGATGGTCGACCGTCTCTCCGCCCGCGCGCTCAACAACGATCAGCGCAGCGCCGTCGAACGCATCCGCTCTTTTACCAAGCAATCGCGGCAGGCGCTCGATCGCAGTGAAACCCAGCAGGCGGTTGAACTGGCGGATCGTGCACTGCTTTTGGCCCAGGAACTTGAGCGTGCCAAGTAACGGCTTCCGGCAGCGCCGGAGTGTCTTGCAGCAGAGGATGGCCGCGGAGAAACTGGATGCGTTTCTAGTCTCCTCCGCCGCCAACGTGCGCTACCTCAGCGGATTCACCGGAAGCAACGGCCTGCTGCTGGTGCTTTCGGCGGGCGGCGCCATCCTGTTCACCGATCCGCGCTATCGCATTCAAGCGTCCCTCGAAGCCGATTGCCGCGTGCGAGTAGGCACCGGGCCGCTGCTCGGCCACGTGCTGCCGGTTCTGCGCAAGAAGAAAAGCCGCCGCGTGGCATTCGAGCGCAGCCGCATGACTTTTGAGATGTACCAATCCCTGAAAGAGGGGCTGCCGCTGAAGAGTTCGGCGGAACCGGTGGCAGGCTGGATCGAGCTGCAGCGC
This sequence comes from Candidatus Solibacter usitatus, assembly GCA_016185465.1. Lineage (GTDB taxonomy): Bacteria > Acidobacteriota > Terriglobia > Bryobacterales > Bryobacteraceae > JACPNO01. The sequence goes on along the minus strand of JACPNO010000037.1, from coordinate 27,169 downwards.
ATGATCAAATCGGATGCCGAAATTGCGCTGATCCGCCACTCGGTGCTGGTCAACTCGCGAGCCTTTGAGCGGGCGGTGTCCGGCGTGCGCGTGGGTAAGTCGGAAAAGGATCTCGCCGCCGAGCTGGATTATCAGATGCGGCGCTTAGGCGCCGAAGGGGCAGCGTTCGAAACCATCGTTGCCACCGGCGCGCGCACGGCATTGCCCCACGCCCAGCCCACGGCGGCCGTGTTTGGCGCCAACAGCCTGATCCTGGTGGATATGGGCGCGATGTGCGAAGGATATGCCAGCGACATGACGCGCATGCTGTTCCTGGGGCGTCCAGGCAGCCGCGTGAAGCGGGCGTATGCCGCGGTGCTCGAAGCGCAATTGGCGGGAATCGCGGCGGTGAAAGCAGGTGTCGAAGCCCAGGTGGTGGACCGGGCCGCGCGGCGCGTCCTGCGACGGCATGGATTGGAGCGCGCCTTTGTCCATTCGACTGGCCATGGGCTGGGTCTCGAAATCCACGAGCCGCCTAGGCTAGGCAAGCGGGACCGCACTATGCTCGTACCGGGCATGGCAATTACTATCGAGCCCGGCGTGTATCTGGAAGGTTTCGGCGGCATCCGCATCGAGGATACGGTGGTAGTAACTCACAACGGCTGCGAAGTGCTGACGCCGACGCCGAAAACCTTGCGGATTCTTTAGCGGAGAAAACCAGAAACAAGAAAAGGGACAGCCAGCATGTTTCCCATAGAGATTTCTAGTAGCGTCAACGCGCTCCGTCTGCGAAACATGTAGGCTGTCCCTTTTCTTGTTTCTGGTTTTCTCCGTGGACTCTGCGCCTCTGCGAGAGATTCCTGCTGTTTCCACCCCCGGACCCACACTGCCCCCCGCTGGTGCTAAGCTATTCCGTTGTGACACTGCATGAGATTCGGGAGCTGATCCAGCTGGTCTCGGAGACCGGTGTAGCTGAGCTGGAATTGCAGCGGGGTGAAAACCGGGTGCGTATCCGCCGCACGGTAGAGAATGGCGTGCGGGAGATCGTGCTGCCGGCTGCGGCGGCGCCCGCTCCCAACCCGCCTGCGAAGGCCGAGGAGCCGCCTGAGCCGCCGGCCAAAGCCGCGCCCACTCTGGTGAAATCGCCCATCGTCGGCACGTTCTACGAAAGCGCTTCGCCGGGCTCGCCGCCTTTCGTGAAGATCGGCGAAGCCGTGCAGCCGGGCAAAGTGCTCTGCATCATCGAATCCATGAAGCTGATGAACGAGATCGAGGCCGACGTCGCCGGGGTGATCGAAAGCAAGCTGGTTCAGAACGGTCAGCCCGTCGAGTACGGAGAGGGCCTGTTTGCGATCCGCGCCGTTTAAGAAAATCCTCATCGCCAATCGTGGGGAAATCGCTTTGCGCATCATTTCGGCGTGCAAGGACCTCGGCATCCAGACTGTAGCCGTCTATTCCGAAGCCGACCGGCACAGCCTGCCGGTGCGCTTCGCCGATGAAGCCATTTGCATCGGGCCCGCCAAAAGCGCTCGCAGTTATCTGGATATCCCCTCCATCATCAGCGCCGCCGAAATCACCAATGTCGACGCCATTCACCCCGGCTATGGCTTTCTCAGCGAGAATGCGCGCTTCGCCGAAGTATGCGAGGTTTCCGGCATCAAATTCATCGGACCGCGTCCGGAAGTGATTCAGGTGATGGGCCTCAAAGAGCGCGCCCGCGCCATTATGCATGATGCCGGCGTGCCTATTCTGCCGGGATCGGGCGGCGTGATTCAATCGGCGGAAGAGGCGCTCGAAACCGCGGCGTCCATCGGCTATCCCGTAATTCTCAAAGCTTCGGCGGGCGGCGGCGGCCGCGGCATGCGCATCGTCAATGAGGCGCCAGAGCTAGCCGCGCTCCTGGCTCAGGCTCAGCAGGAAGCCGGCGCCGCTTTCAATTCCTCCGACATCTATCTGGAGAAATATATTCGCGGGCCGCGCCACATTGAATTCCAGGTGCTGGCCGATCATCACGGCAATGTCGAAGTCCTGGGCGAGCGCGAGTGCAGCATCCAGCGCCGCCATCAGAAGCTGGTGGAGGAATCGCCTTCCCCGGCGCTCAAGCCGCAAGTGCGCCAGGCTATTTCCGACAAGCTGCGCGAAGCTATCCGGGCCGTAGGCTACACCAACGCGGGCACGGTCGAATTCCTGATGGACGAAACCGGCCAGCTCTACTTTATCGAGGTGAACGCCCGCATACAGGTGGAGCATCCGGTAACCGAGCTGGTGACGGGAGTCGATCTGGTGAAGAGCCAGATTCTGATTTCCGCCGGTGAATCGCTGCCCGATATCCTGGCCGACCGCGTGGTGCCGGGCGGACACGCGCTTGAATGCCGCGTGAATGCCGAAAATCCGGACACGTTCGCGCCCTCGCCCGGCCGGATCACCGCGTTCAATGTGCCCGGCAGCATCGGCGTGCGCGTGGACACGGCGGCTTTCACGGATTACGTCATTCCGCCCTACTACGATTCGCTGGTGGCCAAGCTGATCACCCACGGCCGCAATCGCGATGAAGCCATTCAGCGCATGCGCCGCGCCCTCGATCTGTTCGTGGTGGAAGGCATACACACGTCGATTCCTTTGCACCGCAAAATTCTAGCTGACCCGGATTTCCTGGCGGGAAAATTCGACACCCGCTTCATCCAGCGGTTCATTGGCGACAACCGGATGAAGTAAGTGGGGCAGGTCCCCGACCTGCCAGGTCTTAGACGGCAGGCCGGGGACCTGCCCCACTATTTTTTAGAACGGATAACGGCGGCGCGGCAGGCTGGTGCCGCTCTTCTGGCTGGGCAGCGGGCCGCCGCCATCGGAAAACCGGGACGAAGCATTGCCGCCAAAATTGAGCTCGCCATCCTCGAAATGCAAAGGTCGATCCAGAACCATTTCGATGGTGCTTCCTTTGGCCAACACCGCATCCGGCCCGCGCGTGAGCAGGATGCCCATGAGCCCAGCCGCTGCGCCTGCCGCTGCGCCAATACCCGCGCCCATGCCGTAGTGTCCGGTAGCGCCGCCGGCGATCACGCCGATCGAGGCGCCGGCGGCAGTCGCTTCGCCCACCGAGCGCGCATCGCCGCCCTTATTGCCCTCGCTCTTGATTTTTCCTTCGCTGCGATCGAAATCTTCGTTCGCCCGTCCATCCATGGTCGCGATGCGGGCGCGAAAATCGCGCGTCACTCCGTTGGGCAAGGTGAGCGAATCGAAGCGCAGGAACAGTTCTCCGCGGCCCTTCATGCGGCCCGGGCGCTTCACTTCGGTGACTGTGCCCGACACAAAGCTGCCCGGCGGAATCACGATACGCCCATTGTTCATGATGGGAAATACGGTTTCCAGGTAGACGCGGTCTCCTTCAGAGGAATGCTTGGTGCTGATGCTGTTGATCAGGCTCAATGGCACCTTGGTGCCCGGTTCGATCACGTACTGGGGAGCCTGCGGCGCCGCATCTTGCGCTGCTAATGTTGCGGCCGCGGTAATCAGAATCAAGACCCACCGCATAGTAATTCCAGATTAACACGTCTGGAAAAGCATTACTTTGCGGGTAATTTAAGCGCAGGAGGGCTGATTTGCGCAGCTATCGCGACCTGAACTGCCGGGTCGGCGGGCATCGAATCCGGCAATTGTGCCTGAATGAGGTAAAGCCCGGGAAACCCGGGGGCTACTCCGGCGTAGAAAATCTGATTGGGAGCAAGGGTGACGGCTCCTACAGTGACGCGCAGGTCCGCCAGCATCTTAATGGGCGCCGTTATTTGCGAAATTTGGCCGCTGATCACGTCGGGGTCGGTCGGCCCCAGGCCGGTGCAATAGAACTGCACCACTTCGCCGCCTAATGCGGGCGCTGTGTGGGTCACGCGCGAGCCATCCGCGTGCGTGGCCACGATGATCTCGCCGTCTACCTGGTAGAGGCCCGGCGAGGTGTCCAACAACGTGATCCTGGCAAAGGGGCCGCGCGTGCCTTCCCTGGCGACAAACACCGTCACCTCGCCGGGACGAAGATTGGCTGGGATCAGGAAATTGATCTGTAGCGGCGAAACATAATACAGCGGGGCGGGCAGTCCGGCGACGAATACCGCGACACCGGCGAGCACGGTCGGCAGCGCGCCTGAGCCGATGTCCGACTGCGAGACGCCGGCCGTGTCATAAGACAGGTTGATGCCATAAAGCGAGGCAATGGCGTTGGGCGCGAGCGGCGCTTGATTACTGGCGGAATTGACGATGCCGGCGGAAGAGTAGGACGGCGCCAGGGTACTCCCGGAGCCTTCGGGCCAAATTTGCGAGACGAAAGCCAGCGTTGCCAGCACCCGCAACGCTCGGGACATGACGGGTGCTTACTGGCCCCCAGTATACACCCGCAATGCTTTGCGGGCGCTGGTGCTCAGCGGGATCGCAGGCAAACTCGCTAACAGGTGCCACATAAACCCCTTGGGAGCGCGGCGGACGCTGCCCGTCATCACCGTAAATAAAAACCGGCTGTTGGTGATCGTGTGCCGGAACGATCCGATGGTACGTGCCTGCTGCAAACCGGCAAGCTGCTCCGACGCCGGCAATTCCCAGAATCCCGCCAGACGCCCACCCGCCTCGCGCTGCCACAACAAAATTTTCCCGCGGCGCTCGACCACCACCAGCGAAGCCTCAATATTCCGGGCGACGAGCTTGCGCAGCTTTACCGGCAGCTGGCGCTCGGTGCCGGCCATCCGCGCCTGGCAATCCGCAGCCACGGGACATTGCGTGCACAGCGGAGCACGCGGCACACAGACCGTGGCTCCCAGCTCCATCATGGCCTGGTTGAACAGCCCCGGCTGACGGAGGTCGAGCAGCGCCTGCGCCTGCTCCTGCAAGCGGGCGCGAGTACCTGTGGACCCGATGTCGCCGGCATCGTTGGTCACGCGCGCCATCACCCGCAGCACGTTGCCATCGACAGCCGCGCAAGGCTCGCCAAAAGCGATGCTGGCCACCGCCGCCGCTGTGTACGGCCCCACGCCCGGCAAGGCTCGCAGAGCGTCATATTCACGGGGAAATTTCCCCAAGCGCACGATCTCGCGCGCGGCCGATTGCAAATTGCGCGCCCGCGAGTAGTAGCCGAGCCCGCTCCAGCAGGCGAGCACGCCGGCTTCCTCGGCGCGCGCCAGCGCCCGTACGGTGGGAAAACGCGCCAGAAAGCGGCGATAGTAGGGGATCACGGTCTGCGCACGCGTCTGCTGCAGCATGATCTCGGAAACCAGGATGCGATAGGGATCTTGGGTGTCACGCCAGGGAAGCTCGCGGTGCTGGTTGAGGTACCAGCGCAGGAGGGGGCGGGCGAAGCTAATCGATCACCTGCACGAATTCAGCGATCACGCGGGTAGTGCCTTCTTCCAGATCGAACCCGTCGAATTCGGGGTTGAGCGGCTCCAGGCGGACTTTGGTGTGCTGCCACGACGCGTCCTCTCCCTTGCCCGCCGGCGCCTTCTTGCTGGTGTATTTCTTGACCGTATAGCGCGCGCCTATATCGGTCACGCCCATGCGCTCGACCAGCACCAGCTTGCCCTGCCGCGACCCCACCACGCCGGCGCGGAAAATGCACAAGCTGCCATCGGCAATGCGCGGCTCCATCGACCGGCCGACTACGCGCGCCACGAACATGTTGTCAGTGAGACGCAGGCGCTTGGGCGCTTGCACCCAGCCTTCGGGCTCGACCGCGCGATCCTCGCCGAACTTGCCGGCCGCGGCTTCAAGCGAATACAAGGGCAGGTGGGTCACAAATTCGCCGATGGTGGTGGCTTCCACATGCTCGGCATAGAGGCGTTCCAGGGTGGCGGCGAAACCGCTAACCTCCACCGGCTCTCGCGGCGTAATCCGCAGCGTGTTGGAAAGCGTGTCTTCGAGAGAGCGCAGAAATTCCGCGCCGCCGATCTCTTTCGCCTTCAGGCGGATATCCAAATCGAGCAGTTCCAGCAGCTCGCGGTCATCGGCGTCGGATACATCCGCCCACTCGCCGCGCATTCTGGTGTAGAGCTCGCCGGAGGCCGGGTCGAGAAGGAACACGCCGGCATTGCGAGGCTTGGCGCCGGGCAGCGCGACTTGCAGCAGGGAAAATTCGCCGGACTGGCGCCCGGCGTGGCCGCGATCGCTCTGAGACCGCTTCCGATCGATCCGCGTCACCGCTGCCATTGACCTTGCCCTACCTCGCCAGTGCCTAGCTTACCTTACTCGCCAGGCCAGGAAAACAGGGGTTTCACTTCATTGCGGGAGCCATTCGCGCTTACCAGGAGCTATGGCAGGGCCTGCGGGTAATATCCTTTGCGGAACGAAACTTGCGTTGGCCGTCCTTGGACTCTTCTTCGTAGTTCGGAACGTAGCGCAAGATGTACTGTGTGGTAATTTCGCCGGACACGTTCGCAATCGCCCGGAAGATCGAACTGGAGATTGCCGACGCATAGCCGCCGGTTCCCACCTTGTACGCGAAGTTGCCTTCATCGGAGGGCGTGGACAGATATCCGGCCACCCCTTTGTACAGACTGTTGAGCGGATACACGGGCCGCCCGCCTGTTTCTTCCGCCAGCCGGATCAGGTTCTTATCGCCTTCCGCGTTGAATCCGAACGACACCGTGCTCATGGCGTAGATGGTCACCAGGTTGCGCTGGGCGACTTCCAGCGCCTCCTCCAGAGTCTTCTTGCTGGCCGTGTCGTGACCGTCGCCAATCACGATCAGCACGCGGCGCGGCTCATACGGCTCGCCCTTCACCAGTTCGCGCGTCGTGCACGCCATGTAGATGGCGTCATAGAGCGCTGAGCCTCCGCCGGGCTTGAGCTTGCGCAGCTTCTCCACCATCTTTTCGGAGTCGCTGGCGGTATTCACCTGCAGCTCGGCCTGGTTGCCGTAGGTGATCAGATATCCGGCGAATTTCTTGTCGCCGGGCAGCAGATTGAGGATCAGCTCCATGGCTGCATCCTGATACGTCTTCCAGTGAATCCGCATGCCGTTACTCTGGTCGAGGAGGAAACCGACCACTACCGGCTGGCTGCGCTCGCGGCTGAAGAAGTTGATCTTCTGCTCTTTGCCTTCGTCGAAAATATGGAAGTCGCTGGCGTCCAGGTTGGAGACGAATTTGCCCTGGTCGTCCACCACGGTCACCGGGACGATGACTTCGTTCACCTGGACGCGGATCGGTCTTTGCTCGTTCTGAGCCAGAGCGAACGAACAAAGCGCGAGAGCCACCCAGGGGCGAAGCGTCATAGCCAACCGTGCCCCACTATTCTATCGCAGCCGGCGGAATGGAGCGCCGGTTGCCTACGCCGCGGAGACGGGAAAGCTCTGCCGCTGGCTCAGCTCCTGTTTCGCCAGTTTGCGCAAATGGGAGCAGTCGAGCGTGCGGTACACGTCCCAGGTATGGTCGACATGCAAATTCTCCATGCCGGCGGACGAAACTTTTTGGCTCGGATCGCGGCTATCGACAATCGCTTGCAGATCGGCCGGCTCCATGCTGGCAGGGGCGCCAGTCAAGATTTCTTCCAATACTCTGATCTCCCACTGGCCCGCGGTTTTGTTGGTTAGACTCATTACGGCCATTTTGCCCGGCTGCTGGTCACCCGCCAGGGAGCGCGTCAACAGCGCAGCGAGTTTTTCCGGCTCGCTAAGCGGCCGAGTGGCGGCGGGGGCGTTCTCCGGCGAGCTGGCTTGAAACATGCTGAAAAACCGTTCCCGGAACGAGCCGGAACTCGAGCTAACTTTGGGTAGGGACTGTGCGGGCGTAGCGATGCTCATGCCCTGGTGCGTTGCAAGCATGCGGCCAAATCCGTGCTTTCAACATTTCTGGCTCACGCGGCGCGCCGCGCGTGGCTCAGGCTGAGACCGCTGTCCAAAATTGCGACACTGGGCGTCAGACAACGTTATCCCGCGAATCGCCGCCAGCGCCGTGCGCAGCCGGCTTCCAGCGCAGCAGCCAGCGCTCCAGCCGGCTCACGCCCTCGCCCACCAGCAGCACGAAAGCCGCCAGAATCGCCATGCCCGCGAACACGCCGGTGGTGTCGAACACGCCCTCGGCTTGCGCGATCGTGTAGCCAATCCCTTTGGAGGCTCCCAGATATTCCCCCACCACCACGGCGATAATGGCGAAGCCGATGCTGACGTGTAAGCTGGAAAAAATCCACGTCAGCGCGCTCGGAATCAGCACGTGGCGGATGAGCTGCCGCTCCGACGCGCCCAGCATGCGGGCATTATTCAGCACCACCGGATCCACTTCGCGCACGCCCTGATAGGTATTGAAAAAAACGATGAAGAAAACCACCGTCACCCCCAACGCCACTTTCGACCAGATGCCCAGCCCGAACCAGAGCAGGAAAATCGGCGCCAGCACCACGCGCGGCAGCGAATTGGCGATCTTGACATACGGATCGCACACCGCCGCGAGCCAGGGCAGGCGGGCCAGCAGAAAACCGCCGGCAATTCCCAGCAGCGCGCCGATCGTAAACGAGAGCAGGGCTTCGGTGACGGTGACCGCCAGATGCGGCCAGATCGTGCCGCTGACAATCCACATCCACACGCGGGCGATGACGTCGCTCGGCCGGCTGAAGAAAAATTTATCCAGCAGCTTCGCGTTGACGCCCCCTTGCCAGGCCAGCAGAAACGCCGCGCCCAGGGCAATCCGCCATGCCAGAACCGGTCCTCGCTTAGGCGCGGTTTCGCTCATAGCTTTTCAATACTTCTCCGCGCAGGTCGGACCAGATCGCGCGATAGAGCTCGACAAATCGCGGCTCGGTCTTGATGTCGATCAATGGCCGCGGCCGCGGCAAATCTACCGCGTAACGCCCGATCATGCCGCTGGCGGGCCCGGCGGAGAGCACCACCACTTCATCGGAAAGTGAAATTGCCTCCTCCAGATCGTGCGTGACGAAGACCACGGTTTTGCCGGAGCCGGTCCACAAGGCCAGGATTTCGCTTTGCATGCGCAGACGGGTGTGGACATCGAGCGCCGCGAACGGCTCGTCCATCAGAACCATCTCGGGCTCAACAATCCAGCATTGCGCCATGGAAACGCGCTTGCGCATGCCGCCGCTCAATTGATACGGATAGCTCGCCGCAAAGCCGTCGAGCCCCACGCGATGAATCCAGGCAGCGGCCTGCTCCGCCGCCGCGCGGCCTTCCCTTCCCCGAAATGTCAGCCCCAGCTGAATATTTTCCCGCACGGTTTTCCAGGGAAGCAGAGCCTCCTGCTGGAACATGTACGAAGCGCGGCGGTTGATGCCGGCAAGTTCCTCGCCAAAAATTTCTATGGCGCCCTCGCTTGGCCTCGACAGTCCTGCGGTCATATTCAGCAGCGTCGATTTGCCGCAGCCGCTCGGGCCGACAATCGAGAGAAATCGTCCGGCGGGAATATCGAGCGTAATGTCTTCAAGCGCCGTGTAGCCGGGAAAGCGCTTGGCGACGCCGCGCAGGGCGATGGCGGGAGCCACCGTCACTTCTCCGCCGCGAATTGATTGGTGTAGGTCTGCGCGAGATCGATATCCGCCGCGCGCACACGCTCGAGCGATATCGCCAGGACTTTGCGCATGGCCGCGGGCGCATCGGCCGGCATCATTCCTTCGCTCGATACAGTAGGCCCGTAATCGCGAATGGCTTGCAGATCGGCTTCCACATCGGCTGTGCGCTGGCTGGGATCCATGGCCGCCCGGATCTCCTCCGCCGGATGTTCGCGCATCCAGCGCATCGCCTGTTTAACGGCGCGGACCAACCGCCTGGCGAGATCCGGATTCCCTTGCAGCCATTTTTCCTGGCTCAGCAGAACCGCGCCCGGGTAACTGGCGACGCCGAAAACGTGCTGCGCGCCTTCCGTGCCGCGGCTGTCGGCAAGAATCGCCAGATTCGGATGCCGCCTGGCCAGCAGCGGCAGCGAACTGCCCACCAGCACCGCCGCATCCACCTGTCCGCGTTCGATCGCTTCGACGGAGCTTAGCCCGGTGCCAATGGAAATCGCGCTGACGTCGCTCGCCGCCAGGCCCTGCGCCACCAGCACGTAATTCAGGAACAAATGCGTCGGCGAACCGGGCGATGAAATGCCCACGCGCGCGCCTTTCAAATCCGTAATCTGCCGGATCTTTTTCGCGGCCGCCGGCGATACGATCAACACCCGCGAGGTGTTCTGATAAATCACCAGAAACGATTGCACGCGCCGGCCCTCGGCGGCAATTTGTATCACCTGTTCCGCCGATCCCGCGCTTACGTCAACGCTGCCGCCCAGCAGCGCCTCCATGCCTTTGGCCAGGCCGCCGACTTCCGAGAGCGCAACGTGCAATCCACTTTGCTCGTAGTAGCCAAGCTTTCCGGCCAGATGAACAGGTAGAAATGTGATGGCATCCCGCGGCACCGCCAGGCGAACTTCCCGCTGCGGCGAGCGTGAACAGCCGAGCACTGCGCAAAGCAAGACGAGCGGCGCCAATCGTGTCATGCGGCAGCAGCGAAGCGGGAGACCGGCGACCATCATGGCATAGACTAGCGGATTCTGTCTCCGCCCCGCTGTACCATGTTCAGGTGCGGCTTTGGATCGGCATGTGGTTGGCATTAGCGGCAGCGAACGCGCAGGAGGCGCAGCTCGCCGACCTGGCCAACGTGCTGCCGAACTCGCCGGCGCTGATCAAGTCGCTCGGCGACGCCGCCGAATTTCTGCAGCGCTGGAAACCGGCGGTGGACGCCGAAGCGTGGCGCAAGCGGCGGCCGGAAGTCGAGCGCGCATTCCGCAGCGCCATCGGTCTTGAGCGCCTGCCCGAGCGGACGCCGCTGAACGCGCGCATCGTCAACCACCACGACCTGGGAAGCTACACCATCGAAAATGTCATCTTCGAAAGCCGTCCGGGATTTCCTGTCAGCGCCAACGTATATCGGGCGAAGCCCTTCGCCGCCGGCAAGCATCCGGCCATCGTTTCGCCCATCGGCCATTTCCTCTCCGCTGGAAAAACGGCGTCGGAAGTACAAGCCCGCTGCATTAAGCTCGCGCAGATGGGATTTGTCGTGCTGGTCTACGACGCCATCGGCCAGGGCGAGCGCATGACGCTGGGCAACATTCATCACGAAGCCGGGTACGCGCTGCTGCCGCTGGGCGAAACAATCGCCGGATGGATGGTGTGGGACACGATGCGCGCGATCGATTATGTCTCCACGCTCGCCGAGGTCGACGCCGAACGAATCGGAGTTACCGGCAATTCCGGGGGCGGCCTGAACACGCTGTTCACCGCCGCGCTCGATTCGCGCGTACATGCCGCCGCGGTAACCGGCTTCACATTCGAATTCGCCAACTGGCTCAAATATGCCGGCCCGCATTGCACCTGCACCCATCTCCCCGGCGTTTTCGCCGCGATGGAGTGGTTCGAAATCGCCGGCCTCATCGCGCCGCGGCCGCTGCTCATGCTGCAAGGCGATCGCGACAATATTTTTCCGATCAGCGGCGCGCGCCGGGCCGGGCGCAATGCCGAAGCGATTTACGCGCTGCTGCTACAGCCCGCGAATGCCCGTTTCGACGAAGTGGCCGGCCAGCCGCACGCCTACTCCCGCCCCTACCGCGAGCACATGTACGGTTGGATGGCGCGCCATCTGCTGAGACAAGGCAACGGCGATCCCATTGCCGAGGGCGATATCCAGCCGCTGCCCGAAAAAGATCCGCGCCTGCTCTGCAATTTACCCGATTCACCCACCGTCGTAGATCTGGCGCGCGAGAAAGCCATGCTGGCCGTAGCAGGATTGCCAGTCACAGGCCCGCGCGCCGATGTCCGGCCATGGGTGCTCCGCCTGACCGCACCACCCGAAGCCCAGCCGCAATATCTGGCGCCGCACGGTGGGGCGAAAACAGCGGTTCCCGGCGGCTCGCTCGAAAAAATCTCGTTCGTCAGCGAGGATGGCCAGCACATTCCGGGTCTGCTCTGGCTCCCGTCGCCGGGAGCCGCGCCCTTTCCGGCGGTTCTCATCGCCGACGAGCGGGGCAAGCAGGCCGTGGCGGAATCCGACCTGGTCCTGCCGCTGCTGGCCGCCGGATTCGGAGTGCTGGCGGTAGACGTTCGCGGAAGGGGCGAAACGCTGGGCCACTACGGGCCGCGCTATGACACCAACTTTAGGCTGGTTGCGAATCAGATTCTGTTCGGCCAGCCGCTCGCGGGCCGCCGCGCCTACGACCTCACGCGCGCCATCGACTACCTGGCAACGCGCCCGGAGATCTCATCCGCCAATGTGACGATCGTGGGGCGCGGCGCCGACGCGCTACCCGTGCTGCTGGCGGCGGTCGCCGACACACGCATCGCTCAGATTGCAGCGGCAGGATTCCTGCACAGCTTTGTCTCCCAAATGAGAGCGAAAACTCCTGCGCCCGGCACCCGCCTCAACATTTCCTGGAACGACGCTCAGCTCAACGGACGCTTGAATGCCGCCGGCTACAGCGTCGATTTTGGATCGGTGATTCCAGCCGCGCTCGCCACCGCGGATGTCCCCGATATCGTGGCGCTCCTGGCGCCGCGCAAAGTGCTTTTCTGCCAGGCAGGGGACACCCAGCTATCCGATGCTGCAGCCGCAGTGGCGCGCTTCGAGCGCGTGACCGGGACGGCGGGACAGAACCAGCTCACCTACGAGCCGCGCCGGTCGCTGGATGGCGCTTTACTGCTGCAGTGGATTGGCAAGAACGATTAAACCGCGGAGAGCTACGATTTGGCCCTCGGCTTCGACAAATCGAAATGGATGGCGCCGCCGTCGGTCCCAGGCTTCACGTTGTGCTTGCTATCGGCCACTTTGCCGTCGACCAATAAACTCACGGTGAACACGCCGCCGAGCGCGATTCCGGCCTGCATCCATTGACCCTTTTTGTTGGTTTTCACTTCATACTTGGCTTGGCCATCGGTGCGTTCCAGTTTGATGACCGCGCCTTGCAGCGCCTTGCCGTCCACGCCCTTGACGCTGCCTTCCAGGTACGCCATTCCACTCTGGGCAAAAGCTACGCAGGCTAGAGTGAGCGCGAGGGTGCACGCCGCCAATAATCGAATACTTCTTTGCATGAGAAATGAGCCTCCTGGGCTCGCTCTGGTGAGCCTCAAGCATATCACTCCACGAGCGCAGGCGTAGCCACGAAGCGGTAGCCCACGCCGCGCACGGTCAGCAGGTGCCGGGGGCGGGTGTGATCGTCTTCGATGTAGCGCCGCAGGCGAACGATGAAGTTATCGATGGCGCGCGTGTCGGTGTCTTCACGCAGGCCCCAAACTTCTTCCAGCATTTTCTTGCGCGATACCGCCTTATCCTCGTGCTGGATCAGGTAGCGCAGGACGTTGGCTTCCATCAATGTCAAGGGAAATACCTGCTCGCGAACGTGCAATTCCAGGCGATCGAAATGCACCGCCTTGTCGCCGAAAGTGAAGACGTCCTTCAGCTCCGCCGGCGCGGTGACATGGTTGGCGGGCGCCAGACTTGAGCCCGGGTCGAGCGACGCGCGCAGCCAGTCGCGCCGCCGCAACAGGCCCTGCAGGCGGGCGATCAGAATCGCCAGGTCGAAGGGCTTGGTGAGATAGTCGTCGGCGCCGGCCGCAAAACCCTTCAGCACGTCTTCGGGGTGGCCGCGGGCGGTCAGCATCAGCGTCGGGATGAATTGTCCGGCATGGCGCGTTTCCGCCATCACCGTGAAGCCGTCTTTGCCGGGCAGCATGACGTCCAGCACGACGACATCGAAAGCCACCGCTTCCGCCAGCAGCAAAGCGAGCGCGGCTTCACCGGTATCGACCACCTGCACCTGGTAGCCCTCAGCCTCCAAATTGAAGCGCAGGCCTTCGGCCAGGTGTTTCTCGTCTTCCACCACCAGGACGCGGTTCATTTTCGGTTACTTGACGATGGGAAATTGCAGCACGAACGTGCTGCCGCGGCCCGGGCCCTGGCTTTCCGCCCACGCCAGCCCGCCGTGCCGCTTGGCCACGGACCGCACAATGTACAAGCCCAGGCCCGTGCCCTTCACGCGCGATGCCAACGGCCCTGGCACGCGGTAAAAGCGCTTGAAAATCCGCTTTAGCTCGGCCTTCGGAATGCCGGCCCCCTGATCGCTCACTCGCACGGAGGCATATTTGCCATCCACATTGGCCGTTTCTACCCTTACGTTGACTTCAGCGCCGGAATATTTCACGGCATTGTCGATCAGGTTTGAAACCGCCGCGCGCACTTCTTCCTGATCGCCCAAAATAGTCACCGGCGGGCCGGCAACATAGCTCAAGGCTTCCGGGGACACGCGATGCAGCGTGCGCGCACGGGTTAAGCAATCCTCCACCACGCCCCCCAGATCGACGGGCGCGACATTGAGCTTATTGGTGGCCGAGCCCACGCGCCCGGTGCGCAGAATCTGCTCGATCGTGGAAAGCAGGCGGTCGCTATCCTCGAGCATCGTGCCGTAAAACTCCTGGCGCTTGGCCTCGTCGACGTCGCGCGTCTGCAGCGTTTCCAGGTACAGGCGGATAGAGGCTACGGGCGTCTTCAGCTCGTGCGTCACCGCGTTGATGAAGGCATTGTGCTGCTCGTTGCGCCGGATTTCCCGCACCAGAAAAATGGTGTTCAACACCAGGCCGCTAATGACCATCGCCACTAGCAGCACGCTGAGGACCAGCAGAATCCCGTTGCGCCAGTTGAGAATGACCCAGCCGATATAGAGGAGAAGAATGACCGAGATGAGGCCGACGCCCAGAGCGATGAAAAAGGCGACGGATTTTTGCCGGCCGGCAACTACCATGTCACCAGCTTATGCCCGTCAGGGCGTTTTCAGGAAACGCTACGCGGCGACTTCCCGCTCGAGCTCGCTGTGGATCGTCGCCACCTGAATGGACTTGGCAATGCCCAGGCGCTTCAGCAGCTTGAGCGTAATCCAGGAGGGATCGAACTCATACCAAGCCAGACCGTGCCGCGCCGAAGTCGGATGCGCGTGGTGATTATTGTGCCAGCCTTCTCCGAATGTGATCAGCGCCACCCACCAGTTGTTGCGCGAATCGTCGCGAGTCTGGAATCGGCGCCCGCCCCACATGTGCGTCGCCGAGTTCACCAGCCAGGTTGCGTGCAGGCCGAAGACCACGCGGAAGCAAATGCCCCATAGCATCATCGGCAGACCGCCGATCGCCAGCAGCGCCAGGCCAAGGGCGACCATCGGAACCCAGTGATAGTTGTTCAGGTAAACGTAAAACGGGTCTTTCGCCAGATCCGGAGCGTACCGCGACATCAGCCTGGTGGCGTTATGTTTGGTTTCGCCAAAAATGATCCAGCCGGCGTGCGCCCACCAGCCGCCGTCGCGCGGCGAGTGCGGGTCACCCGGTTGATCCGACTTCTGATGATGCACCCGGTGCGTAGCCACCCAGGAAATCGGCCCGCCTTCGAGCGTCAGCGTGCCGCAAACGGCGAAGAAGTGCTCCAGCCACAGCGGCGCTTTGTAAGACCGGTGCGTGTGCAGGCGATGGTAGCCCAGGCTGATTCCCCAACCGGTCGATACCCAGTAAAGAAAAATCGCCATGGCGACCGCCCGCCAGTTGAACATGAATAATGCCGCAATAGCCCCCACGTGAAATAACCCCATCACAACGGTGGTGGGCCAGTTCATTTTTTGGGGATCAGGCTTCCTGAAGATGTCAGCGCTCACGGGGTCTCCGGCTACAAAACTATCAGGGATCTGATCGGCACTTTGTAAGAGTTATGTAATTTCAGGAACTGCGTAAGATCCACTAGTACCGATGGATAGGTATAGTGGGGCAGGTCTCCGACCTGCCGGTTTTCTTTTAATGGTCAAAACGGCAGGTCGGGGACCTGCCCCACCTTACCGCTGCACCCGCCCTGATCCGTCGCCCTTGAGCAAATTCTTCACTTCATCCACTGAAAACCGGTTGAAATCGCCCGGAATCGAGTGTTTCAGGCAGGAAGCCGCTACCGCGAATTCCAGCGCCTCCTGGCTACCGCCCAGAGCCAGCAGGCCGTAGATCAACCCGCCGGCGAAGCAATCGCCGCCGCCCACGCGGTCCACAATATGGGTGATCTCATAATGCCGGCTGGTCAGGAACTGCTTGCCATCATGCAGGCACGCCGACCAGCCGTTATGCGACGCGCTCTTCGACTCCCGCAGAGTAATCGCAATCATTTTGAGATGCGAAAACTCGCCCAGCACCTTCTCGGCGAGCTTGCGATACTGTTCACTGTCCAGGTGGCCGGATTGCACATCCACGTCCACTTTGACGCCCAGCGTCATCTGGCAATCTTCTTCGTTGGCGATGACGATGTCGGCGAACTTCACCAGCTCACGCATCACCTCCGTAGTGGCGCGCCCATACTTCCAGAGATTCTTGCGGTAATTCAGATCGCAGGAAACCGTCAGGCCCGCCGCGCGCGCCATGCGAACCGATTCGAGCGCCAGATCCGCTGCCGATGCGCTCAACGCCGGCATGATGCCGGTAATATGGAACCAGCCGGCGCCTTCGAAAGTCTTCGCCCAGTCGATATCGCCCGGCTTGGCCAGCGCAATCGCGGCGCCGTCGCGGTCGTACACGACTTTGGACGGACGTTGATTGGCGCCGGTCTCCACGTAATACACGCCCAGCCGCCCCTTGGCGCGCACGATGCGCGACGTCTCCACGCCAAAGCGCCGCAGCTCGGCGATCACGGCGTCGGCAATCGGATGATTGGGCGGCAGCACCGTCACATAGGCCGCCGGCCATCCAAACCCGGCCAGCGCCACGGCCACGTTGGCTTCCCCGCCCCCGAACGTCGCCACAAACTGCGGCGTTTGCAGAAAGCGCTCGAACCCGGGAGGCGCGAGGCGCATCATGATTTCACCGAATGTGACCACTGTCTTGGGCATGTCCGCTTATCTCACCACCGCCACCACGTCCACGGCGAAAGTGGCGTCCATGGAGGGCAGTCCTTCAAATAGCAGCATCGTGCTGGCCGGCGGCCGCGCCTGATCCAGATATTCGAATCGCACCTTGCGCACCAGGTTGGCGCTCGATTCCGAGAGCGGATAGACACTGGACATGGCCGCGTTCTTAAGCGATGCGCCCACCTGCACCAGCTCTTTTTCAAGGCGCGAAAACGCCAGCTTGGCATCGGCTTCCTGGATTCCAAAAGCCACTTGCGTTCCGGTGAGCGCGATGCGCGGCGCCGTCACCCGCGCCAGCTGCGAATAGTTGGCGGACTTGGTCAAACCTTCGGGATTCAGAAACTCGAGCGCGGTCGAGCCGGCCGCCCGCCCCCGCGCCACGGCTTCGCACTCGACAATCCCGCGCGCCGGCGCCCGCTGAATCTGCACGAAGTTCCACGCCGCCGCCGGAAAACTGGACGCCACCTGGGCGCGCACTTTCGCCAGATCGCCCAGGCTGCTCAGATAGCAGGTGCCGCGCAGCACGTCGCCCGTATCGGAGCCCGCGGCCGTCACGGCGGTACGCAGACCCGCCAATGACTTTTCGGCTAACGGCGCCACCGGATCCATCGGCCCGGCGCTGGTCACCTGCTGGCCAGCCAGAAAAACCAGCCCGCTCGGGTTGACTTCCTTTTTCGCCATCGAGATGGATTCGAAGACCACTTGCGCGCCTTCGAGCGGCAGGCCGCCCACCTGCACCACGCTCAAAACCGGCAGCGGCCAATGATGTTCCGTGAAGGTTTCGCTCACGATGGCTTGCACGCGCCGCAGATCGCCGCTGCCGGCCACAAACGCCCGCAGTTTGACGATGGTCGCGCCGCCGGTGATTCGCGGGAGCACTTTCAGGGCTTCGCGAACTTGGGCCGAGAGCAGTCCCTTGGCGGAAAGCGGCGTGACGTGAAATACCAGGCGCGAGGTTTCGGCCACAATCGCCAGCGGCGGGTCTTTAGGCAGCTGCAGAACTTGCGTGACCGGCTCCTGATCGCCCTTTTTCTTTTTTGCGAGCGCGGCGTGCGACGCGGCCAGCGACCACACCAACACCACTAGCCCCAGCGTTCTCATAGCAAGTCTCAAATTTTAGCAGACCTACCCGAACTCAAAACCCGCGATGGCGAAATTCAGAGAGGCGTCTGGCGTCACCGAGCCTCCGCGGACCATGCGCAGCAATTCGCGGCTGCGCGTGAAACCGTGCTCGCGGGCCAGACCGGCCGCCGCTGGATGGGTAGCCAGTATGTCCCAGTAGACCGGCTGCCCGGCTCGCGTCTTCAGAAATGCGCCCAACAAATCCCGCGCGGCCTCGGGTGACCGGCTGACGCAGGGTCCGAAATACGCAGCTTGCGCGCCGTCGCGCCCCATGGCAAAGCCTTCCCCGGCCGACCACGCCCCATGCCGCGCCAGCTTATCCAGCAGCGTAGATCGATCCGCCCCAAACGCCTGGCGATCGAGTACCCGATCCGCCGCATAAGGCCTAACGTTCTGGGAAGCCGCAATAGGCCCGGCCGGCCGCAGCCAGCGCTCCACCACGCACTCCGCGCGAAAACCCAGTTGCTCGTAGAGCCCCTGGCCCATCGCCGTGGCATCCAACTTGACGCAGCCCACGCCCCTCGCATCCAGGTATTGCAGAGCGTGCTCCAGCAATCGCCGCGCCAAGCCGCGCCGCCGATGAACAGGATCGGTAACCACCATGCCGATCCACGCCAGCTCGCGGCCGTAGGAAATTGCCGTGGAAGTTGCCGCCAGCTTGCCATCGCACTCGATGCCGAAGCAGCTCTGGGGCGCCAGTTCCAGCAGAATTTTCCAATCCGCCGGTGTCTGGTTCCAGCCGGCGGCGTCCTTGAGCGCCATGACAGCCGGGATGTCGGCGAGCGTGAGTGCGCGAACCGCGTCTACTCGTAGCGCAGGCATACAATCGGGTCAAGCAGCGAAGCGCGCCGCGCCGGATAGTATCCAAAGAACAGCCCAACTCCCACCGACATGATCACGCCCAGCGCCACCCACAACGGTGAGAGCGTCGCCGGAATCGACGGCACCAGCGCGCGCACGGTTGCCGCAAACAGCGCGCCCAGCGTGATTCCGATCGCGCCGCCAATGCTGGTAAGCGTGACCGCCTCCAGCAGAAATTGCAGCTGGATATCGGAACGCCGCGCGCCAATCGCCTTGCGCACGCCAATCTCGGCCGTCCGCTCGGTCACCGAAATCAGCATGATGTTCATTACGCCGATGCCGCCCACCAGCAGCCCGATCGAGCTGATCACGCCCGTCAGCAGCGCCAGCGCGCCGGTGAGCTGGTTCCAGAGATTGGTGAGAAATTCAGGATCGGCGATTTCAAAATCGTTCTCCCCGCGGTGCGGCACGCGCCTGCGCCGTCGCATGGCTTCAATCACTTCGTTGCGCGCGACGTTCATGTCCGCGCCCTCCTGCACCGCGACGGCCAGCGTGGTTTCACGAATCTCGGGAAAGTTCTTGTGGAAATTGCTGAGCGGGATGCAGGCAAACTGGTCCACGCCGAAGCCGCCGAACAGCCCGGGATCTTTGTCGAATACCCCGATCACGTCGTACGGCCGGCCGTTGAGACGCACCGTCTTGCCGATGGCGTCGATATGCGGGAACAGCGAATCGGCGATGGCCTGGCCAATGATCACTACCGGGCGCGCATGTTCCACATCGTCCCGCGTGATGGGCCGTCCCTGGGCCACGGAAAATAGCGCGATCGCCCGGAAATAATCCGGCTCCACGCCGCGAAGAAAAAACCGTTCCACGTGCGCCGCTCCGAAGCGAATCTCGTCAGCCTGCTCGCCGAAATTGATGCGGTTCATGAACGCCGTCGCATAGGCGATGGACGGGCATGTCTCCTTGAGAAACGCGGCGTCGCCGGGCTGCAGGTATTTCCGCACGCGGATATTCTCCGGCAGCCGGCCCAGGCGAAAGCTGAACGGAATGCGACCCACGAAAAAAGTGCGCGAGCCGAATGTCTGCACGCGCGCGCGGATATAGCCGTCGAGGCCATCGATGATCGAAGCTACCGAAATCACCGAAGTCACGCCAATCACGATGCCGAGAATCGTCAAGCCCGAGCGCACTTTGCGCGCCGCCAGCGTGTCCAGCGCCACGCGCAGATTTTCGCCGAACTCAGCTCTGGTCATATCACTCCGCCCGCAGCGCCGTCACCGGGTCGAGCTCCGCCGCTTTCTTGGCCGGATAAATTCCGAAAAACAGCCCGATCACCGTGCTCAACACTACTCCAAGCAGCGCCACCCAGGTCTTCACCGACGCCGGAAACGCCGTGTACGTCCGCAGCGCGAGCGCGCACGCGAACCCGATCCCAATGCCAATCGCGCCGCCGATCAAGCACTGCATGATGCTCTCCGCCAGAAACTGGCGCAGAATATCGCGCTCGGTCGCCCCGACCGCGCGGCGGATGCCAATCTCCTTGGTGCGCTCCGTCACGCTCACCAGCATGACGTTCATGATCACGATGCCGCCCACTACCGCTGAAATTGAGCTCACCATCACGAACACCGCGAAAAACGCCCCGCTGATGCTCTGCCACAGCGAGATGTAGCTTTCCGAGGTTCCGATGAAAAAATCTTCCGCGCGATCGCCGGTGATGTGCCGGCGGGCTCGCAGGATCACGCGCGCCTCGTCCTGGGCCCGTTGGAAAACGTCCTCGCCGCCTGCGGCTTTCACTTCCAGCGTCAGGCTGGAGCGCGCGCCGCGAAATCGCAAATAACTGGTGATCGGGATTACCACGAAATTGTCCTGATCCTGCCCCAGCACCGAGCCGATTTTCTCGAACGTGCCCACCACCGTGTACTCGTGGCCTTCGGCGTGAATGACGCGCCCCAACGGATTCACGCTGGGAAAAAACTGATTTACCAGGGCGTCGCCGATCAGGCAAACCGTGGCCGCATGGCGCTCCTCGGACTCCGTGAAGTAGCGGCCCGTCGCCACGGTGCGCGTATCGATATCCGCCATGTTGGCGGTGTGGCCGCGCAGCGTGGCATCCTGAATTTCCTGGTCCCGGTATTTCACCGAGAGCGTGCTTGAGACCGATGCGCCCACCCACTCGCACGACGCGCAGCCTTCGGCCACCGCCTGCATGTCTTCCATGTTGAGCGGCTTGTTGCGCTGGGCTTTCACCAGGACCGTGAAATCGGTGACCGCAAAAGGCACGCGCGCCAGGCGGAAGACATTGGTGCCGAGGTTGGCAATCTTATCCTCGACATAGCGATTCGCCCCTTGCACCAGCGTCATCACGGTGATGAGCGTGGCCACGCCCATGGTCAGCCCCAGCACCGTAAGCGCGGCGCGCAGCTTGTGCGCGCGAATCGCGTCGGCGGCAATCGAGACAATGTCGGCCGGGGCGAGCATTAGGTTTTCACGATGACGCGCCGCCAGCCTTTCCCCGCGTGAATGGTGCATTCGCCGTCCGGCAGCGCCATCGCCAGGTCACGCACCTTGCCGCCGTCGATCTCCACCGCGCCCGCCTTGATCTTGCGCGCCGCATCGCTCACCGATTCCGCCAGGCCAATCTTCGCCAGCAATTTATCGATGCGGATTCCCCCCCCTGCACGGACGCCATCCGGCAAATCCACCGTTGGAATTTCCCGCGGCTTCTCACCTTGCCGCACCACGCGGTTGAATTCCTCCGCCGCCCGCGCCGCATCCGCCGCCGAATGGAAATCCGTCACGATCAGCCGGCCCAGCTCGATCTTGGCCTCCATGGGATGCAATTCGCCGCGCTCGATGCGCCCTCGCATGGCCGCAATCTCGGCTTCGCTGCGGTCGGTGAGCAGCAGATAATAGCGGAACATCAGCGCATCGCTGATCTGCATTACTTTGCGGAACATCACCTCCGCCGGCTCGGTGATGCCGATATAATTTCCCAGCGATTTCGACATCTTGTTGGCGCCGTCGAGTCCTTCCAGAATCGGCACGGTGGCCACAATCTGCGGCGGTTGTCCGAATGTCTTTTGAATCTCGCGGCCTACAAGCAAATTGAATTTCTGGTCCGTGCCGCCCATTTCGACATCGCAATTCAGCGCGACCGAGTCGTAGGCCTGCGCCAGCGGATACAGCAGCTCGTGGATCGAAATCGGCGTCTGCTCGCGGTAGCGCTTGGAAAAATCGTCGCGCTCCAGAATCCGCGCCACCGTGTAGTGCGAAGCCAGGCGGACGATGTCGGCAAACTTCAGCGGCTCCAGCCAATCGCTGTTGAAGCGGACCTCAGTTTTTTCCCGATCCAGAATCTTGAACACCTGCGCTTTGTAGGTTTCGGTATTGGCCTGGATCTGCTCGCGCGTCATCGGCGGGCGAGTGGCGTTGCGGCCGGTTGGATCGCCAATCAGCGAAGTCGCATCGCCGATCAGGAAAATCACGGTGTGCCCCAGGTCCTGAAAATGTTTCATCTTGCGCAGCAGGACCGTGTGGCCCAAGTGCAGGTCCGGGGCGGTGGGGTCGAAGCCGGCTTTGATGCGCAGCGGACGCGAAGTTTTCGCCGCCTCCGTCAGGCGCTCGCGCAAATCCTCTTCGCGGATAAGCTCCGCCAGGCCTTTTTTGATATATGCTAGCTGTTCGTCGAGAGCTGTCGCTTTCACTTCAGCTATTGTAAGTGACCGCATGCCCCTGGATCCCTCGTTGGACATCGTTGCCCGCTGGAATGGCGGCGACCCTCAGCATGCCGCGCTGTTGCGCGAAGCCGGAGTAACCGCGGTTCTGCTGCAGGAAAACGCCGCCAGCCTGCGGGACGCCTGCCGCAACGCCGGCATCCAGACACCGCCCGTGGGCGCGATTCACTTCCTGGCATTGCGCGATCTGGACACCGCCGGGCCGCGCTCCGCCGTAGCGCTCAGCGACGGACTCTGGCCCGGCATCGCGCGCGGACCCAACACTACTAGTGACGAAACCGCCAGCCCCAGCCGTGAGCCTTGGGTGGATTCCAACGGCTATTGGATCGCTTACTTGCGCGCGCTCTACCCGGATCGCGCGCCGCTGCTGGGCTATGAGCCCGATCTGAAAGACCGCCTGGTCCCGTTCGATTCGCTCGAGCTCGCACTGATCGAAGCCTGGGTCGCCGGCGGCAATTACGTGCTCACGGTTGAGCCGCGCTACCTGCGGGCGCTTCTCGGCGGCGATCCTGCAGCGCGCCAGGCCTGGAATCAACTGGGCCGGACCACCCGCTGGCTGCGCGAGCACGCGGCTTTGTTTCGCGGCCGCGCAACCATGCCCACCATTACGGCCCTGGTTGAAAAAGGCGCGGCCACCGCCGAGATCGCCAACCTGCTTTCGCGCCGCAATGCGTCTCCGGCGCTCGCGCCCGCCGCCGATCCGCCCTCGCCAGATTCGAGGCGCCTGGCTCTGGTCGCCGCGAATTTGGCCCCGCCGCCCGCGGCGATTCGCGCGCGCATCCTGGCTCATGCCGAAGCCGGCAGCAGCGTGATTCTGGCTGGACGAAGCTGGTGGAGTGAGCTGTTGCCCAAGCCGGCTCGCTCCGAAGCCGATCGCGATTATCATGCCCTGGGCCGCGGGCGCGTGATCGCCTACCGCAAGCCGGTGGCCGATCCCAGCGAGTTCGCCCTCGACGTGATCGACATCGTCACCCACAAGCGCCGCGCCATGCGTATTTGGAATGCGCCCGCCGCCATCGCCTTCGCCACCGACGCTCCGCCGGGAAAAGGCAAGGCCCTGCTCCACGTCATCAACTACGGTTCGCCCATCGATAGCGAAAGTGAGCTGCAGGCCCGTATTCAGGGCCATTTCGCCAAGCCACTCTGCTGCGTCCGGAAGCCCCGCCACTCCCGCTCAAGCCCGCCCGCCGCGGCACAACCACCGAAATCTTCATCCAGGAGTTCACTCGCCTGGGAGTGGTGGTTTTCGAGTAAACTGGCAGCATGACGATTCGCCGGCGCGATTTCCTGTCCGGTAGTCTGGCCCTGGCCGGCGCCAGCGCTTTGCCCCGCCCTCTCGCCGCCGATCCGGCTCGATTGCCGCAGCCCTTTTTCGGCTTGCACGACTTCATCCAGCGCAATCCCAAAGCCATCTTCATTCGCCGCACTCACGTGCCGCACAAAATGGATGACTCTGGCCCGGCAGATTTTTGTTCCGCTCGACCAACCCGGCGTGCCCGTCAGCCACCGCATTATCCTGAAACCCAATTCCACCAGCGTCCATAGCAAGGAACGTCCGGATGTCGACAACTGGGGCACCGGCACCGATCCGCAGTTCTATGAAGGCATTGTGATGGGCTTGAAAGAACTCGGGCTGAAGAAGTTTCATTTCATCGAGGCCAACAATTTCCATCGCTGGAATCTTCGCGGCTACGTCGACATCAACGAGCGTCACGGCGTCGAGATGAATGAGCCCGAACGCCGCACCCGCAATTTCCGCGACGGCTACGACATGACCTGGAGCAAAGTCCCCGACGCGGTGGTTTATTCCCGCATCCCCCACTACGCTCCCGTCAATGAGCCCGATACCTGGCTGCTGAATATCGCCAAGTGGAAAGCTCATGGCATGTGCCTCACCCAATCGGTGAAGAACGAACAGGGGCTCGTCGTGCTGCCCTACGTGCGCTTCTGTCCGGGCTGGCAAATGGTCACCGGCGTGCCGGATTTCATGAAGCCGGATATTCACCCCGAAGTCGAGCGCGTGGTCAATAAATTTTTCGACCGCCATTCCCGGCTCAACTACGCGCGCTACGACAGCCGCGCCCAGTTAAGCCCGATGCATCAGGAAATCTGGGCGCACAAGACCTGCGACAACATGAGTGTGCTTAAGACCGGGCTGGCCATGATCGAAGGAATTTACGCGCGCGACGGCGATGGCTTCGGGATTGGCAACGATTACTTGACCAACCTGGTGATGTTCGGCCAGGACAAATTCCGTCTGGATGTGATCGGCCTCTATCTGGCCGGCCACGAACCCGGCAACGTTCATCTTTATCGCGTCGCCAAAGAGCGCGGCCTCACCGATACCTTCAATCCCTGGGAAATTCCGGTCTACGAATGGACCGATAGCGGGCCCGTGCCACGCAAGCTAACGGATTTCGCGCGCACGCCGCTGAAAACGTACTATCTCCAGCGCGAAGGCGAACCGCTGTACCACATGGTCGACGAGCCCTTCGACTACGACAAGTACAAGGTGT
Source organism: Candidatus Solibacter usitatus (assembly GCA_016185465.1). Taxonomy (GTDB): domain Bacteria; phylum Acidobacteriota; class Terriglobia; order Bryobacterales; family Bryobacteraceae; genus JACPNO01. The sequence goes on along the minus strand of JACPNO010000037.1, from coordinate 2,140 downwards.
GAAAGTAACAGGGCGGGTTTGAAACACGCCCCTACATCCGCGATGGAAAATACGAAAGAACACCGGCGCACAGTGTGTGTCGAATACGAAAAAAACACCGGCGCACGGTATGTATGTCCGCCAATACGAAAAAAATCGGCGGGTGTGTTTGTGGCCGCCAAATACGAAAAACCGTAGGGGCGGGTTTCAAACCCGCCCGCTTGTCCAACTAACCCTTTTTCGCTGAGTACTTATTCAGCAACCCCATCAGCTTGGCCGCATCCGCCGGCGCCGCCACATCGCCCTTCACCAGGTCCGGCGTCTCATATTTCCGGCCGTACATTTCCTGGTTATCGTCGACGTCCTGGCGCAGCGTAGCGCCTTGCAGCGAAATCCCCGCGAACACGCCGCGCGACCGCGACCACGACAGAATCTCGGCGCGCATCCAGGCATCGGTCTGCGCCGTGGATTCGCGACCCACCGGTCCGGCCGCTACCGAGGCCTCACCGCCCAAAGTGAATTTGCTCGACATCAGCTTCTTCATGCCGCTTTCGTTCATCACCAGCATCACGACATCCGTCTCAGAGCCGCCGATTTGAAATCCGAAGCTGCCGCCCTCCACGCGCATCGCCGCCGGCGCCGACCATCCGCCGCTCTCCTTGCGGCAGGTCGCGAAGCCCTTGCCATACTTGCCGCCGATAATGAATGCGCCCTTCTTCAATCCGGGCACCAACACCACGCACTGCGATTTTTCCAGCAGGTCCTGCGGAATCGACTTGTCAGGAGTGCCCATGATCTCGGAAAACATCACCGCGGCATCATCCAACCGCTCGGCTGTCTTGCTCTTTTTCTCGGCAAATGCAGCCGTGGCCAACGCCATCATCAATACAATCGTCACTCGCATAGGTTTCTCCTATCGCTCCAGTGTAACCGAATATCCGGGGCCGGGTTGCGCTTACTAGGGCAAGCGGTTCAAGCTGGTACCAGTCATGAATATTGAAGTCTTGCTGACCGAGGCCGAAATTGCCAACGAGTTCGCCGAAGCGCTGGAAGCCCGCGACCTGCCGGAGAAATTCTTCTACTGGTCGCCGCTCTCGGTGCGCGCCTGGCTCGATCTCTCGCAAGACGCCGCGTCCGATGCCCAACGCAACGCGTGGGCCGCCGTCGGCGCAGCAGCCGAAAAGTTAGCGCGCCAGTTTCAAGGCCCCGTATCGGTCGTAAGTTTCGGCGCCGGCGATGGCGTTAAGGATGTCTCGCTGCTCAAAGGCCTCCAGCGCGCCGGCCTGCAAGTGAAATATTTTCCCGTGGATGCGAGCCAGCCTCTGCTTGAGTTGGCCTGCGCGGCCGGCGAAGACGCGGAAATCGAATCGCTCGGCATCAAGGCCGATATCGCCAGCCCCGTCCACGTGGTTCTCGCCAGCGACGCCGCCGAATCGCCCAAGCTCTACGTGATGGCCGGAAACACGCTGGGCGGCTTCGATCCGTTGGACCAGCTCCGCCATCTCGCTGAATGTTTGCATACCGAAGACCGGCTGATCGTGGATGGCGAACTGTTCGACGCCGCCAGCCCCGCCCAGGACCGCCGCCCGCTGATGCGCCGCTTTGCTCTGGCGCCTCTGGCCGGCATGGGCATTTCCGAAGAAGATGGCGAGCTCCGTCTCGAACATAAACAGGATGAGCGCCACGCCGGCCTGCACATGCTCACCCGCCATTTCCAGGCCGGCCACGATCTGCATATTACCGTCGGCGGCCAGAGCGTGACCATGCAGCGCGGCGAGCGCGTGTTCCTGAATTTTCGCTACCTGTACACGCCAGAAGCCTTCCGCTGGCTGGTATCGCGCCACGCCGGTCTGAAAATTGTCGAAGAAATTATCGACGCCGAAGCCCGGATGATGACCGCAATCTGCTCACGCTAGGTGGCCCCCGCATCCCGCCGGGGACAGCCTGCGTGTTTCCGATAGAGATTGCTCGTAACACGAAGTCGCCCCCTCAGTGAAACACGCAGGCTGTCCCCGGTCTTAGCCAACCATAATTGCATCGTAGGGGCGGGTTTCAAACCCGCCCGCGTCGCAGTACAGTGGGGCAGGTCCCCGATGTCAAGAGCCAAGACATGGTGGACACTGACTGCCAGGACATCCTTGACACTTTTGGGAGCGGGATA
>JACPNO010000072.1 GCA_016185465.1 Candidatus Solibacter usitatus | reverse complement strand
TTTCCCTCTACCCTATCCCGCTCCAAAAGTGTCACGGATGTCCTGGCAGTCAGTGTCCACCATGTCTTGGCTCTTGACATCGGGGACCTGCCCCACTTACTTTAGTTGTATATACTACTAATTAGTGAGGAGAACCGTCATGAACATCCGTATTGCCGCCAGTCTGGTAATTCTGTCGGCCGGCGCCGCGGCATTTTCGCAAACCAAACAAGCGCCTCCGCTGCCGCGTGATTTGGAAATCGAGCTGGCGCTGAGCGCCGCCCCCAAGCATCTGCGCGAAGGCGCAACCGTACTGGCGCTGGCGCCGGCCGGCTACGCCAAAGTTAAAGAAGGAAGCAACGCGTTCACCTGCATCGTCAGCCGGCTGCAGGGTGATTTCTTTCCGGTGTGCTTCGACGCCGAGGGAACGCGCACGATGCTGCCGGTTTATGTGGACGATGCCAAGCTGCGCCTTGGCGGAAAAAGTAATTCCGACATCGACCGCCAGATCGCCGAGGGCTTCAGGGAAGGCCGCTATCAAGCGCCAGCCCGGCCCGGAGTCGCCTACATGCTTTCGCCGATGCGGTGCAAGATCGATGAAGCCGGGCGCATTACCCGCACTCCGTCAGCGCCGCATATCATGTTTTACGCCCCGAATTTGACCGACGCCGACATCGGTGGCGCTCGCGGCGCGGTCGCGTTCGTCAACCGGACGGGACCTCACGGCATGATCATCGTGCCGCTCGGCAAGCAGGAGCGCGATGCGATCGTTGCTGAAACGCGATCGCTGGTGGAGCAAGTGGAGCGGCAAATCGGTATTACCAACGGGCCGCAAGTGGGTTCACAAGGAAAGTAGGAACTGCCTAGGGATTGGTCCCAGCCTGTCCCTGCGAAGCCGCATCGGCCGCGCGCCTTACCGCGTCCAGCACCCCGTTCACGAAATGCACCGACTCCTCGCCTGAGTAGCGCCGCGCCAATTCCAGCGCTTCATCGATCACCACCGGCGCGGGCGTGTCGGTGTTTTTCATTTCGTACACCGCCATGCGCAGAATATTGCGATCGACCGACGGCATCCGTTCCAGACGCCAGTTGTCGGCATGGCTGGTGATCAGGCTGTCGATCTCCTCGACATTTTCGGCGGTGCCTTTCACCAGCGTATCGATGAACTCATCGCGCTCGGGGCGAGTACGGCTTTCCTCGGAATAGAGCGAGCCGTAATAGGCGGCAATGGCGTCCTCCACCGGCTCCTTGCGCATGTCCCACGCGTACAGGATTTGCAGCGCGCGCTGACGGGAGCGGTGCCGGGCAGGCATGCAGTTTATTTCGCGGGCTTTCGCAGCCGCCGCATCAGGTTGGCCATTTCGATCGCCGTCATCGCCGCGTCGAAACCCTTGTTGCCCGACTTTGCGCCGGAGCGGTCGACGGCCTGCTCGACGGTGTTGCACGTCAGCACGCCGAAGGCGACCGGCACGCCCGAATCGGCCGCAATGCGCGCCAGGCCGCGCGCGGCTTCTCCGGCCACGTAATCGAAATGCGGCGTGTCGCCGCGAATCACGGCGCCCAGAGCAATGATGGCGTCGTGGCGTTTCTGCCGAATCAATTCGCCCACTACCACGGGCAGTTCCCAGGAGCCGGGAATGCGGATGATCTCGATATTCTCTTCCGCACAGCCACTGCGCGTGAGTGCATCCAGCGCGCCGGCGAGCAATCGATCGGTGATGAAGCTGTTGAAGCGGCCGGCGACAATCGCGAATTTGCGCCCCGCTGCGCCCAGATCGCCTTGTGTAATTTTGTGAGCCATGCCGTTTACCTGCCGGCGAACGCCGGTTTGCGTTTTTCCAGAAATGCGCGCGTGCCTTCGCGCCGGTCTTCGGTCGAGGCCGAGAGTCCGAACGCCATCGCCTCCACGCGCAGGCCTTCTTCGATGCCCGCGTTCAATCCCGCGTCCACCGCTTCCATGGTGAGCGCAACGGCCCGCGGCCCATTCGCCATTGCCTTGCGCAGCCACGCGCGCGAACGCTCCAGCAACTCCGGTTGCGGAACCACGGCGTTCACTAAACCTATGCGCAGCGCTTCGGCGGCGTCGATGGGATCGCCTGAAAGCAGCATTTCGAGCGCTCTGCCCCGCCCCACCAAGCGCGGCAGCCGCTGCGTTCCACCGTAGCCGGGCACGATGCCGAGCTTCACTTCGGGCTGACCGAGCTTAGCGTTTTCGGAGGCGATACGAATCGTGCAGGCCATGGCCAATTCGAGCCCGCCGCCGAGCGCGAAGCCGTTCACCGCGGCCACGGATGGCTTGGGCATGCATTCGAGGGCGCGCAGAATCGCTTGCCCGCGCTGGGACAGCGCTTGCGCTTCGATCGGCGACAACACCGCCAGCTCATTAATATCGGCGCCAGCCACAAAAGCCGTCTCGCCCGCGCCGGTGAGGACGACGCCGCGCACGGCCGCATCGGATTGAGCGCGCGTGAAGGCATCGGCGAGTTCGCTCATGGTCTCGCGATTCAGCGCGTTCAGTTTGTCCGGCCGGTTGACGGTGATGCGGGCAATGCCTTCGGCATCGACGTCAAACAGTATATGGCTGTACGACATGTGTGATAATTCAGAGAGGCAGGTTGAACCCCGGCCCCTCCAGCATCATACCGCATGGACCGAGAATTCATACGCAATTTCTCTATCATCGCGCACATTGACCACGGTAAATCCACGCTTGCCGACCGTCTGCTCGAGGTCACCGGAGCGCTGACGCAGCGTGAAATGATGGCGCAGGTTCTGGACACCATGGACCTGGAGCGCGAGCGCGGCATCACCATCAAAGCCCACGCCGTGCGCCTGAATTACAAGGCCGACGACGGCAAAATGTATCAGCTAAATCTCATCGATACGCCCGGACACGTGGACTTTTCCTACGAAGTCTCGCGCAGCCTGCAGGCTTGCGAAGGTGCACTGCTGGTGGTCGACGCATCGCAAGGTGTCGAGGCCCAGACGCTGGCAAACACGTATCTGGCGCTGCATCACAATCTGGAAATCATTCCGGTGATCAACAAGATCGATCTGCCGGCGGCCGAGCCGGAGCGTATTCGCGAGCAGATCGAATCGATCATCGGCATCGATGCCAAAGACGCGCTGCTGGTGAGCGCCAAGCAAGGCGTGGGGATCCACGAGACGCTGGAAGCCATTGTGCACCTGGTGCCGCCGCCCAAAGGCTCGCCCGACCTCCCGCTGCGCGCGCTGATTTTCGATTCGTGGTTCGATCCATATCGCGGCGTCATCATTCTGGTGCGCGTGCTGGATGGTTTTCTGCGCATGGGGCAGCGCATACGCCTATGGTCCAACCAGCAAGTGTTCGAAGTAGAGGGGCTGGGCTACCAGGCGCCGAAAGCTACGCCTGCCGACCAGCTGCAGGCGGGCGAAGTGGGCTATCTCCACGCCAATATTAAGAACGTTGCCGACGCCAAGATCGGCGACACCATCACCGACGATGAACATCCCGCCGCTGAGCCGTTGCCCGGCTTCGAGGAAATCAAGCCGATGGTGTTTGCCGGATTGTATCCGGTGGAATCGCACGAACACGGGCTGCTGCGCGACGCTCTCGAAAAGCTCCGCTTGAACGACAGCGCGTTTAATTTCGAGCCCGAGAATTCGGTGGCGCTGGGCTTTGGCTTCCGCTGCGGCTTCCTGGGGCTGCTGCATCTGGAAATCGTCCAGGAGCGTCTGGAGCGCGAATTCAATATCGATCTGATCACGACCGCGCCCAGCGTGCGCTACCGCGTGACCACGGTTCGCGATGAAGTGATCGAGATCGACAATCCCACCAAGCTGCCCAATCCATCCGAGATCAAGCAGATCGAAGAGCCGATTATCGACGGCACGGTCATCACGCGCGAAGAATATCTGGGCGGCATTCTCAAGCTGCTGGAAGACAAGCGCGGCGTGCAAAAGAAATTTGAATACCTGGGCGCCGGGCGCGTCCTGCTGATGTATGAATTGCCGCTGAACGAAATCGTGATGGATTTTTACGACCGGCTGAAATCGGCTTCGCGCGGCTACGCGTCGCTCGACTACCATCTGTCCGGGTACCGGCCCTCGCCGGTGGTACGGGTGGACGTGTTGATCGCCGGCGAGCCTGTCGACGCGCTTTCCATCATCGTGCACAAGGATTCCGCTTACGATCGCGGCAAGATGCTCATCGAGCGGATGCGTAAACTGATCCCGCGGCAGATGTTCGAAGTAGCGCTGCAAGCCGCCATTGGCAACAAAATCGTGGCGCGCGAGAACATCCCGGCCATACGCAAGAACGTCCTGGCGAAATGCTACGGCGGCGACATCTCGCGCAAGCGCAAATTGCTGGAGAAGCAGAAGGAAGGCAAGAAGCGCATGAAGCGGGTGGGGCGCGTGGAGATTCCGCAGGAGGCGTTTTTGGCGGTGTTGAAAGTGACTACGGACGACAGCGAATAGCGGCGTCGCATTGAAACCGTCGGTCAAGTTCTGGATTGAGGGCCGGACCCCTGAATAGCTGTTACTGCCGAGGATAATTTACCGCAAGCCGGCCCTTCTCCAGCTTTCGAACGCCGCAACCCACATTCCAGTGCGCAGGTTGGTCTTGCCTGCGTTCGTCTGAATTGTTCCGAGTCTGATTAGTAAACCCTCAAGCACTTTGCGCGTCTCCTGGTCGTTGATAAGGGAACAATCCGCGATGAAGCCGGAGCCTCCCCACACAACTCATTCGACTCCAGAAATCGTTCGAGTGTCTCTTCGGAACCGCACAGTGCGTCACGGACCGTCACCGAAGATTCCTCGCGTCCTGTCTCGAGCAGTTCAACAATTTCTGAAAGGATCTGGCGGATTGTCTCGGCGATCATGCCCTCGATCTCCGCGGTTGGGGCATTCGGACAAGCCAATTGAGCAAGCGGATCTGGAAGCGAGAATTCTGGCTGTTCGTGGCTCACACAAGCATACTAACACCCGCTACGCGATCGGCACTTCCACCGACTCCTTTTGCGTTGAGAGCACAATAGTTGTAACCGTGCGCGCGACCCCGGCCACGGCTTTCAGCTTTTCGCTCAGGACGCGATCCAAATCCTGCGGGCTGCGTGTGCGCACTTTCAACAGGTAGTCGTACTCGCCGGCCACGTGGTGGCACTCTGCAATCTCTTTCATGCCTGCAACGCGGCGCAAAAATCCGCGGCGATGTTGCGGACGTTCGAGCGTCACCGCCACGAACGCGGTCAGCGGGTAGCCTAACGCCTCCGCGCTGACCAGCGCCGCGTAGCCGCGAATCACGCCGCGTTCTTCCAATTTGCGCACTCGTTCGGCGGCGGCGGGCGGCGACAAGCGCAGGTGCTTCGCCAACTCCGCCCAGCTGGCCCTGCCGCGGCGCATCAGCAGGGTCATTGCCTTTGAATCAATGGTTGAAAGCATTTAATACTTTATATTACACTGTTTTTATGCATTATACAGATGAATCATTAGACCGTTTTCTGGAGGAGTTCGCCGCCGGCACTTTTCCTAAAGCGAGCTGGAACCATGGCGCGCATGTGACTTTGGCGGCCTGTTATCTGCAAATGTATCCTCAGCCCGAGGCCACGCGCCGCATCCGCGCCGGCATCCGCCATTACAACGAGTGCCAGGGGACCGCCAACACTGCCGACAGCGGCTATCACGAAACGCTCACGCTGTTTTGGATCGCACAAGTGACGCATCTGCTGGCGCAATGCGGCCCGGAGCTGTCGCGCGTAGAAAAGGTACGGCGCTTGGTTGAAGCGCTAGCTCCCCGGCGCGATCTGTTTCGCGACTATTACAGTTTTGATGTGGTGCGTTCCCAGCAGGCGCGCCGCGAATGGGTGGCGCCGGATGTGAAGCCGCTGCCCTGCCCTATCGCGCCCGCAGCGATGCTTGAATCTTCGTCCGATACTCCTGAGCTTTTGCCAACACTTGTTTCGAATCAAGCGTAAGCACGCGCCCGCCGCGAACCACCGGCTTGCCATTCACCATGACATCGCCCACGTCAGAGGCCTTCAGGGCGTAGACCATTTGCGAAATCGCGTCGTACAGGGGAACAGCGTGGGGCCCGTCCAAACGCACAGTGATGAGGTCGGCGCGCTTCCCGGTTTCGAGTGAGCCGATTTCCTTTTCCATGCCCAGCGCGCGGGCGCCGCCGATGGAGGCCATGGCGAGCGCGGCTGTGGCGGGCAGCGCTTGCGGATCGAGCGTGATTACCTTTTGCAGTTTGGCGGCCAGGTCCATTTCCTCGAACAGATTGAAATCGTTGTTGCTGCCGGCCGGGCCGTCGGTACCCAGGCCCACGGCCAGGCCCAGGGCCAGCATCTTGCCCACCGGCGCGGCCCCGCTGGCGAGTTTCATATTGCTGGAGGGGCAGTGCGCGATACCCACGCCGCGGGCCTTCAGAATACGTAAATCGGCGTTATCCAACCAAACGCCGTGCGCGGCTAGTGTGCGGCCCTTGAAAAATCCGAGCGAATCGAGGACGACGGTGGGAGTCATGCGGCGCTTCGCCAGCGCGTCGTCGTTCTCGCGCTTGGTTTCCGACAGATGAATCAGCACCGGTGCACCGGTGCGGTCGGCCAGCGCGCGCACCTGCCGCAGCACATCATCGGAAACCGTGTAGATGGAATGCGGCGCCAGTGCGGGAACAATGAGGCGGTCGTCATGAAAACGCGCGATGAATTTTTCGGCGCGCGTGAGCGCGTCCGCGGGACTCTTGGCGTCGGCCACCGGAAAACCGATTACGGACTGGCCGAGCACGCCGCGCATTCCGGCTTCGCGCGTAGCTTCGGCCACCACGTCTTCGAAATAGTACATGTCGGCATACGTGGTGACGCCGCCCAGCAGCATTTCGAGACACGCAAGACGCGTGCCCCAGCGAACAAATTCCGCATCGAGATTGCGGCCTTCGGCGGGAAAAATGAATTTCTCAAGCCATTCCTGCAAGGCCATGTCGTCGGCAATACCGCGAAACAGCGACATGGCGGCGTGGGTGTGAGTGTTGATCAGTCCCGGCGCGATGAGCGCATTGGGGCGATCGAGACGCTGGCGCGCCTGGTAGCGGCGATAGATTTCGGCTTTCGCGCCGACCGCAAGAATGCGCTCGCCCTTGATCGCCACCGCGCCGTTCTCAATCACGCGGCGCTCGGGATCCATGGTGACGACGTAGCGCGCGCTCCAAATCCAATCGGCGGACTCTGCGGCGTGCAATCGACACACGAAGAGCAACGCGAGCAAGAAGCTAGAGCAGCGAAGCATCGAATGGCCTCGGAAACAAATCCGCGAGCTGCAGCGTTTCGGTTGAGCCTTGCAGGTTTCCCAGCAACACCGGAACGTTACCGCAGAACTCCCAGAGAATCTGGCGGCACGCTCCGCAGGGCGGCGTGAGCCGCTCCGTATCGGCCACCACAGCGATGCGTCGAAAATTCCGCGCGCCTTCGGAAATCGCTTTGAAAACGGCCACGCGCTCGGCGCACAGGGTGAGCCCGTAAGTCGCGTTTTCCACATTGCAGCCGGTATGAATGCGACCCGCGGCGTCTTCGAGCGCCGCACCCACCGTGAAACCGGAGAATGGCGCATGGGCGTTGTCGCGTGCGGCGCGCGCGGCGTCGAGCAGAGCGTCCATCACGTCTCCAGAGCCGGAAGTAGGGCCTTGAGAAACCGCACCAGCGTGTCGCGCACCATCGCGCCGGCCTCAATCACTTCCTCTTGAGTCAGCTTCTGCGGCAAAATGCCGGCGGCCATATTGGTCACGCACGAAATCGCGAGCACGCGCATTCCCATGTGATTGGCCACGATCACTTCAGGAACCGTCGACATGCCCACCACATCCGCGCCGATTGTGCGCAGGTAGCGGATTTCCGCCGGCGTCTCGAAGCTGGGGCCAGCCAGGCCGGCGTAAACGCCTTCAGCGAGGGGGATGTATAAATCTTGCGCCACCCGCTTGGCGGTCTCGCGATAGGCCTTGGAGTAGGCGTCCGACATGTCGGGGAAACGCGGACCCAGCGCGTCATCGTTTGGTCCGGTGAGCGGGTTCGCGCCCTGCAGGTTGATGTGGTCGGTAAGGAGCACCAGGCCGCCCCGCTCCAACGTAAGATTGATGCCGCCGGCGGCGTTCGTGATCACCAGCGCGCGCACGCCTAGCAGGCCGAGCACGCGCACGCCGAATGTCACTTGCGCCGGCGTGTAGCCTTCGTAGAGATGCACGCGGCCGGACATGATGGCCACTTCCAGTTTGTCTAATTTGCCAATCACCAGGCGGCCGGCGTGGCCGATGGCAGTCGACACCGGCCAGTGTGGAATCTCGCTGTACGGAATCTCGACGCGCTCGCTGAGTTCATCGGCGAATCCTCCCAGGCCGCTGCCCAAAACAACGGCCAAGCGCGGCCGCAAAGAGGTACGCGATTCCAGATAGGCTTTGGCCTCGTGAATCATGGCGCAACTTTCAAACCAGCATACCGGCAATGCATGCGGACATGAAATTGGCCATCGAGCCGGCAGCCACGGCCTTGAGGCCCAGCCGCGCGAGATCCGCTTTGCGCGTAGGCGCCAGCGCCCCGATGCCGCCAATCTGTATGGCGATGGAAGTGAAGTTGGCGAAACCGCAAAGCGCGTAGGTCGCGATGGTGAACGAACGCGGATCGAGCTGCGCTTTCAGCGGGCCGAGTTGCAAGTACGCCACAAACTCATTGAGCACCAGGCGCGTGCCCAGCAGGTTGCCGATGGCGGCGCAGTCCTTCCACGCCACGCCCATCAGCCAGGCTACGGGAGCAAACAGCCAGGCGAAAATTTGCTGCAGCGATGCCGGAACCCAGCCCATTCCGGAAAATCCATGCACCCAGCCCAGAGTGCCATTCACCATCGCAATCAATGCCAGAAACGCGATCAGCATCGCGCCGATGTTGAGCGCCAGGTGCAAGCCGTCGCCTGCACCCTGCGCCGCAGCGTCGATGATATTGACGGCAGTTTTCTCCACGCGGATTTCGACGCGGCCCGCCGTCGCCGGCTGCTCGACTTCCGGCATCAGGACTTTAGCTAGCAAGATCGTCGCGGGCGCGGTCATGATGACGGCGGTGAGAAGATGTTGCACCTCGGCGCCGGCGATCCTCACGTACGCCGCCATCACCGCGCCTGAAATGTGCGCCATGCCGCTCACCATCACGGTGAACAGCTCGGATTGTGTCATGCCGGCCAGAAACGGGCGAATGGTGAGCGGAGCCTCGGTCTGCCCCATGAAAATGCTGGCGGCGACATTCAGCGATTCGGCGCCGCTCGATCCCATGAAGCGCTGCATCACCACCGCCATGGCGCGGACGATCACTTGCATGACACCCAGGTAGTAGAGGATCGAAAAAAATGAAGCGATGAAGATGACGATGGGCAGGACTTGGAACGCGATCACCACGCCATATGGCCCGGACTTCGCGCCTAGCGGTCCGAATACGAACGCGCTGCCGGCCTCGGTATATTCCAGCATGGCGTTGACGGCGCGGCTGGCGAGCTGAAACAGTTTTCCGAAATCGGTCTTGAGAACCAGGAAGGCGAACAGGAATTGCAGGGTGAGGCCCCACACCATCACCCGGAATTGAATGGCGCGGCGGTTGGCCGAAAACAGAATCGCCACGGCCAGGATGACGATCAGCCCGAGCAGGCCGGTGAATCGGCCCATCGCTTTATCCGACGACTTCCAGAATCAGTTCGCGCTCATCGGGCTTTTGCGCCGAGACGTGGAATGCATCTTCCACCATTTCGGCGGCTTCCTCCACGCCCTCTTCGCGGGTGTAGTAGAGGCGGCAGAGCACGGAGCCCGCGTCTATTTTTTCGCCGACTTTGGCTTCAAGAATCACCCCGACCGCCGGATCGATCGCGTCTTCTTTGCGATCGCGCCCGGCGCCCATCAGCGTGGAAGCGCGTCCGATATCCTCGGCATTGATGACGCTGACGTAACCGGCGCGCGGCGAAGATACTTCGCGGACGCCAATGGCGTTGGGCAGCAGCTCGAATTTATCCAGCGCCTGCGGGTTGCCGCCCTGCGCCTCGATCACCTGTTTCAACTTGCGATAGCCGGAGCCATCCACCAGGTTCTTCTCGGCCAGCGCGCGGGCTTCTTCCAAAGTGGGAGTAATTTTGCCCAGGAAGATCATGCGCGCGGCCAGTTCCAAGCTGAGCCGGGTAAGATCGGCGGGGCCTTGATTCATCAGCGTCTGGGAGGCTTCCATCACTTCGAGCGCATTGCCCACCGCATATCCCAGCGGCTGGTTCATATCGGTGATCAGCGCCTGCACCTTCTTGTCCATGCGGCGGCCAATGCCAACCATCATTTGCGCCAGGCGGCGCGCATCCACCTGCTTCTTCATGAACGCGCCGGTGCCCACTTTGACGTCCAGCACAAGAGCGTCGAGGCCCTCGGCCATTTTCTTGGACATGATGGAGGAAGCGATCAACGGAACCGATTCCACCGTCGCGGTGACGTCGCGCAGCGAGTACAGCTTGCCATCCGCCGGCGTCACTTCTTCACTCTGCCCGATGAAGCACAGGCCCAATTCCGCCAGTTGCGAACGGAATTGATCCAGGGTGAGATCGGTCCTGAAGCCGGGAATGGATTCCAATTTGTCGAGCGTGCCGCCGGTGTGGCCCAGACCGCGCCCGGAAATCATGGGCACGATTACACCCGCAGCCGCGGCGAGCGGCGCGACGATCAGGCTGGTCTTGTCACCCACGCCTCCGGTCGAATGCTTGTCCACTTTGACGCCGGGAATTGAGGAGAGATCCAGCGTCTCGCCTGAGCCGATCATGCATTCCGTCAGCCGGCTCACCTCGCGGTCCGTCATCCCCTTAAAAAACACGGCCATCAGCAGTGCGGAAATCTGGTAATCGGGAATTTCGCCGCGTGTGTAACCATCTACCCAATAGGAAATTTCTTCCTTGTCGAGTTCTTCACCGTCGCGCTTCCTCTGAATCAAATCAACTGTACGCATGGAAATGAGACCTTAGGCTAACATCTTAAGGCGCTGAAAGTAAAGGAATAGGACGGTTTTTTCAGACGCGGCGCTAAATCTTGGGCAGCGGCACGCGGTACTCACCGCGGAAAATCTCGCTAAATAACTCAAGGGTTTCGTCGTGAATGAGGCCGTTATCGGCGAGCAAATCCGGCCCGCGCAACTGATGCGGTTCACCCCGCATGCCGGAGCAGCGCCCCCCGGCTTCCTCCACCAGCAGGCGCCCGGCAGCCATATCCCACGGGTTGAGGCCGAATTCCCAGAAGGCCTCCAGACGGCCGCAGGCTACATAAGCCAGATCGATTGCCGCCGAGCCGCACCGCCGAACCCCGTGAGTAGCCATGGCTAGCTGGTGATAAAAATAAATGTTGATATTGAGGTGCCGCTTGCGGCTCGGGAACCCGGTGGCCACCAGGCTCTCTTCAAGGCGTCGCGCCGCCGAGACTTTGATCCGCCGGTGATTCAGATAAGCGCCCGCCCCGCGCTCGGCGGCAAACATTTCGTCGCGAATGGGATCGTAAATCACGCCGGCAATGAGTTCGCCATCCTGCTCCAGCGCCAACGTCGTATTGAAACAGGGAAACCCGTGGGCGAAGTTGGTGGTGCCGTCCAGGGGATCGACGTACCAGCGGAATCCGGACGTAGTTTCATGCCCGCCACCCTCTTCGGCGACAATGCCGTGCGAAGGAAAGTGGGTCTTCAGGCGCTCAATGATCAGGCGCTCGGAGGAGCGGTCGGCCTCTGTTACCAGATCAAAATCGCCTTTCAGCTCGAAGGGAATATGGCGGTCGAACAACTTCGCGAGCAACGCGCCGCTTTCGCGCGCAATTTCCACCGCCGTTTCCAGATACGAAGGCATCGAGCGCGCTAAGACCCGGCTTCCATCAGGTACTTGATGTCGTGTTTGAAGATGAAAAGATTGGGCTTGCCGGCGCGCGTGATGCGGATAAACGACGCATCATAGTACTCCACCACGCCGCTGACTTCCTCGTTGTTACTCAACTTCACCTTGACCGTGATTTGATTCTCGATCAGATGCTTGAGGAACTTCACTTCCTCAAGGGTGTGCTCGGGCGCGCGCGTACCTGGCTTGCCTGTCGGCTTGGATGGCACTATCTCTCCTGCTTGGTTTCCCTGGGGTTCACCGAGACCCTGCCCGGCGTACTGCTGGAATCACCCGTTGCTTCCCCATAATAGCCGGACCTCGCCGAGACCTGCAATCCCGGACGCTTCACACGAACTTCCAACTGGTGAAAACGGTTTTTGGTGAGCGGCGCGTCTTTGGGATAGAACGCCAGCAGGTATTGCGTGCGCAGGGCCATGATGATGTCGGAAAACGCCTGATCGAGCGCCGCGCCCACGCTGGGGGCGAACACATGCCCGCCGGTTCCGGCGGCGAGCGTGGCCAGCGCGTTTTCCCCGCCAGTATTACGGCCCGCGTTGTTGGTAATGGGCACTACCAGGATCGGATAAATCACCGCATCGGCCAGGTGCGCGGCTTCGAGCGCGGCGCGAAAGTCCTTGGTGCTGGTCGTATCGCCGCCGTCGGTCACGATGACCATCACGTGGCGTCCCTGGCGCCCTTCGAGATCCTGCGCGGTAAGGTAAATCGCGTCGTAGAGCGAGGTGCCGGCCTCGGCTTTGAGCAGGCGCAGCGAATGTTCAAGCGGCCCGACGTTGCGGGTGAAGTGATTGTGCTTGACCACCTGGTAATTGAAACTGTAGAGCGCCACGGCGTCGCGGGGGTTGCCTTCGCCAAACAGCGTTCGCAGAAAATGGCCCACCGAATCGATTTCGTACTTCAGATCTTTGGCCGTCGAGCCGCTGGTGTCGACTAATAACGCAACCGATAGCGGTTGTTCCGTATGGCGCTCGAAAACGGCGACCTGCTGCGGGGCGCGATTATCCAGAATGGTGAAATCGTCTTTGACGAGGGAGCCGACAAGCTGGCCGCTGGCGTCACGGACGGTGGTGAGCACGCGCACCAGATTGACATCGACGCGAATGTCGGCGCTTTGCGGGGCGCCCACGGCGGCAAGGGCCACGACCGCGAGCAATAGGCTAAGGACGCGCGGCATGCGGCACATCCTGGTCCCATTCGCCTTCCACCCAAACCTCACCGTCCGTGAAGTACTCCTTTTTCCAAATGGGGACCAGGCGCTTCAGCCGGTTAATGCCTTCGAGCGCCGCTTCGAACGCGGCCTTGCGATGCGCGGAGGTCACGATCACCGCCACGCTGGTTTCGCCAATTTCCAGACGCCCCAAACGATGCACCAGCGCAATGCGGTCGATGGGAAACGCCGCGGCGATTCCGCGGCCGATCCCGGCCATGGTTTTGATGGCCATCGGCTCGTAGCATTCGTAATCGAGATAGCGCGTCGGCCGGCCTTTGCTGTTGTTGCGAACCACGCCTTCGAAAGTGACGACAGCGCCATCCTCTCCGCGCAGCAGACGCGTGATCACCGCGCGCGTATCGATGGGCTGGCGGGTGAGAGCGAAAATGTGCCCGGCGGGATCGGCAATTTCCGGCGCGGCGCCCCCGCTGACCGGCGGCAGGAATGCGATCTCATCGCCATCGGCGATGGCGGCTGAGGCGTCGGCGAATTCCTGATTGCGCGCCAGCACAATGCTCGCCGCCATGGCGCCGACTCGCGGAAAACGTCCCGCATAATGATCGAAAACGGTAGAAAGCCGCGCGCCCTCGGCGACGTCGAGCTGGTCCTCGGCGCGGCCGGTAATGTCCTTTAACTGCCCGAAAAACAGTACTTTGACGCGCATTCCTATCCGTAAGTGTAACAGACGGTTTCGGGCGGAATTGCGTTTCGTGAACGGTGCTACTCTGGAGACATGCAGGCAGCCACGCTGATATCCGTGAGCGAGTACCTGTCCACCAGCTATCGCCCCGATTGCGACTATGTGGACGGCAGAATCGTGGAGCGGAACGTGGGGGAAAAGGACCACAGTAGGCTTCAAGCACAGTTGACGATCTATCTAGGCGCCCGCGAAAAACAGTGGCGCATCCATCTTTACATCGAACAGCGTGTCCAGGTAAAGGCTACGCGCTACCGCATCCCGGATGTCTGCGTGGTGCTCGGCCAACAGCCCGACGAGCAAATCTTCACTGCGCCGCCATTTATCTGCGTGGAAATTCTCTCCAAAGACGACACCATGACCCAAATGCAGGAGCGCATCGACGACTATCTGCAGTTCGGCGTGCGCTACGTCTGGGTTTTGGATCCGCGCACACGGCGCGCGTACAGCTTTACCCGGGACGGCATGCGCGAAGCCAGCGAGGGCGTGCTGCGCACCAGCGAACCGGAGATTGCGGTTCCGCTCGGAGAGATTTTCAGTTAGCGGCGCTTGGCAGCAGCATCGGCAATCCCGGCTTGGCTCGTCGGACCGAGGGTTCGGCTACAATCGGTCGAGGCATCGCCCATGGCTCTCTCTCCCGGTGTGCGGCTCGGCCCTTATGAAATCCGCGCTCCGCTGGCCGCCGGAGGTATGGGCGAAGTGTACCGTGCCTGGGACTCCCGTCTCGACCGTCAGGTAGCCATCAAAGCCTTGCCGGAATCGCTAGCCAAAGATCCCGTCGCGCTGGCTCGTTTCGAGCGTGAAGCCAAGGTGGTGGCGGCTCTTTCTCATCCCAACATCCTGGAGATTTACGACTTTGGAAACGAGCAGGGCGTCTGCTACTCCGTCATGGAACTGCTGGAGGGCGAAACGCTGCGCGCCCGCTTGAGGCTGGGTCCGCTGGCGTGGTCCAGGGCGGCGGAAATTGGCGTGGCTCTCGCTGAAGGCCTGGCCATGGCGCATTCCAACGGAATCATTCATCGGGATTTGAAGCCGGAAAATATCTTCCTGACCTCCGGCGGGCGCGTAAAGATACTCGATTTCGGCCTGGCACAATGGAAGCCGCCGGCCTCCAGTTCCTCCCATACGCCCACCGAAACCTCTCCCGACGTTCTGCAAGGCACGGTCGGCTACATGTCTCCGGAGCAAATCCGCGGCGAGCCGGTCCAACCCACCAGCGACATCTTTTCACTGGGCTGCGTGCTGTACGAAATGGTGACCGGTGGCCGGGCTTTCATTCGGCCTTCGGCCGCAGAAACACTGGCGGCGATCTTGCGGGACGATGTCCCGGACACGGAGTGCGGACGACAGACACCGGCTGAATTTCAGCGCTTGATCGCGCGCTGCCTAGACAAGAACCAGGGCAATCGTTTCCAATCCGCCCGCGATCTGGCTTTCCGGTTGAAGGAGATCGCGGCGGGCCCGGAGTCGCCCGGGATGCACGAAAACGCCGTGGAGTCGCTGGCCGTACTGCCCTTTGCCAATGCCGGCGCCGACCCCGAAACCGAATATCTGGGCGACGGAATCGCCGAAAGTATTATCAACAACCTCTCGCAGATTGGAAAGCTCAGAGTAGCCGCCAGAACTACAGTCGCCCGTTGTAAGGGGCGGGATGGCGAGCCCCAGGCCGTTGGCCGGGACCTGGGTGTCGGCGCCGTCCTGACCGGAAAAGTGGTGCAACGCGGCAATAGCTTGCGCATTCAGACCGAGCTGGTAAGTGTCGCCGATGGTTCGCAGCTCTGGGGCCAGCACTACAACCGCAAAATCTCCGACATTTTCGCCATCGAGGAGGATATCGCCAGAGAGATCTCCGAGGCGCTGCGCCTGCGCCTGACCGGAGACGAGCAGAGACGCCTGGCGCGGCGCCATACGGAGAGCAGCGAAGCGTATCAGGCCTACCTCAAAGGCCGCTACCACTGGAACCGGCGCACTCCGGGAAGCCTGAGTAAAGCCATGGAACACTTTAGCTGCGCGATTGAGAACGATCCCAGCTACGCACTCGGATACGCCGGGCTGGCCGACTGTTACGCTGTCTTGGCGTTCTGGAGAGTTTTTGCACCCCGCGATTACGGCGCCAAAGCGAAGTCGGCGGCCGCAAAAGCCCTGGAGATTGATGAATCACTTGCCGAAGGGCATGCCTCCCTGGGCTACGTGATGCATAACTTCGATTGGGACTGGCGGGGCGCTGAACGAGAATTCCGGCGAGCTATCGAGCTGAACCCACGATACGCCACGGCGCACCACTGGTTCAGCTTACTGCTGATTTCCGTGGACCGCATTCCAGAGGCTCTGGCCGAAGCGCAGCACGCGGTAGAGCTGGAACCGCTCTCGCTGATTATTCATGCATCCTTCGCATGCTGTCTGTACTTTGCGCGCCGGTATGACGAAGCCAGGAAACATTGCCGCCAGGTTTTGGAGCTGGATCGCGGCTTTTGGCCCGCGCTGTGGATGCTCGCCTTGGTTAACGAGGAACAGGGGAAGTATCCGGAGGCCATGGAGCAGCTGCGCAGCGCCGAGAAGATCTCGGGCGGGCTGTCGATGGTGCAGGCCGCCCTGGGCCGTGTTTACGCGCTTTGCGGAGATGAAAAGCAGGCGCGCATGACGCTGGACGAATTGCTGGAGCGATCGAAGCAGACTTACGTGTCGAGCTTTGATGTCTCCGTGGTTTACTCCGCCCTGGGAGAGCCCGAGTCAGCGTTTGCATGGCTGGAAAAGGCCTATGAGGAGCGCGCCGGGTGGCTGGCCTTCCTGAAGACCAACCCACAGGTTGACATGCTGCGCCATGATTCCAGATTCGCCGATTTGCTAAAGCGAACAGGACTTGCTCCGTGATCAGAGCCCGGATTTTCCCGCACTCAGCTATAATCGCTGCCGATGCTATCCCACCAGACCCGCCTGCGCGTGCGTTACGCCGAGACCGATCAGATGGGCGTGGTTTACTACGCCAACTACCTGGTCTGGATGGAGGTGGGGCGCGTCGAGCTGTGCAAGGCTCTGGGCTTCCGTTACAAAGACATGGAACTGAACGACGGCGTTTTTCTGGCTGTGGTGGAAGCGCAATGCCGCTACATTTATCCGGCGCGATTCGATCAGGATGTCCTTATCGAGAGTTCCGTCGAGCGGGCGACGCCGCGCCTGGTCGAGTTCGGCTACGAAATGCGCGCCGGCGACGACGGCCGCAAGCTCGCCACCGGCTCGACCAAGCATATGTTTTGCGGCCGCGATATGAAACCGGTGCGGCTTCCCGAGAAATACAAAGTCAACTTCGGAATTGGCTGAAGATTTTGCTATGACCTTCGAGGATGCGCCGCTTCTCGCTCGGATCGGGTTCCAGCGTCCAGTTATCGCGCTCGAACGTGCCGCCCAGCAGAATGCCGTCGCGCCGCGGAATCATGTAGAGATCGTGCTGGTAGGCCACGTAATCGACTTCCGGCTGCGGCGCGAGCACGGTGAGCTGGCCCTTCACCGGCGTCAGCTCGTCATCGTTGAACAGGGTCTTCGCGCCCAGGCCGGTGCAGTTCATGATCACCGGCTCGGGTAACGCGAGCACGGCATCCATCGACTCGAAAGCGCGCACGGTCACCGTTCCGCCGGCGCGCCGGAAGTCGTCTAGCATGGCGTTCAGATAAATTGGCGGTTCGATGAGCAGGTTCTGGTGGCGGCTTGCGAAACGGGCGGGAAACGGATGCTGGTCAGGCGCCAATTCCGCGGCCTGCGGGTACAAATCGCGGATGCGGTCGCTGATGCGTGCGTCGACCAGAATCTCGGCATCCACGAGAGGCTGATCGCCGAGAAAATAATTGTCCAGGCGGCGGATTCCGTAGCGCTCACCGATCATGGCTTCGAAGTGGCGGTGGGAGAGATGAATGGCGCGATCGAAACGGTCGAAGAACGCGGGCGCGACGCGGTCGGGGTCGAAACCGGTTCCGGGTCGAAACAGCGCGCCGGCGATGTTGGAGGTCGTGCGCGGCGGCAAATCCTTGGCATAGATGGTGACTTGCGCGCCGTGTTGCTGCAGCAGGCGGGCAGTAGCCAGGCCCACTGCCCCGCAACCCAAGACCGCATATTGCTTGTTGCCGGCGGGCTGAATTTCCTGGACGGCCAGTTCCGCCGTGCCCCAGGAAAGCGTGACTCCGCCACCGCCGTGTCCATAATTGTGCACGACGATCTTGCCGCCCACCTGCTGCGTTTCAAGCCGAAAACCGCTGGGCCGGAACGGACGCAAGCCAGCCACATCGCGGATTACGCGGTCGGCCGAAACATGAACAGGAGTGAGTTTCGCGGTCAGACGTGCGCCGGTCCGCGCAGAATACGAGCGGGTAGAAAGATGATGCCGGTGAGCAGCGCCAGCACGCCGCCGACGGCGATACCTACGATCCGGAATGGCAGAAGCACCAGCCAGACAAACGGATAGAGGACCAGCGCCAGCAATGCCAGCGGCCAGCACAGTACCAGCAGAATGCACCACAGCAGGAATTTGGCCACGCGATCCCTCCTTTTTGCTCACTAGATTATACGAGGATACCGGGCCGGAAGTTCCCGCTGGAAAACCAACAAATCGCGCGCGAATCGGCTAGCATAAGAAATTCAATCCATGCTTCGATTTGAGACGGCGGGCGAGTCACACGGCGAATGTTTGGTGGCGACGCTGACGGGCCTACCCGCCGGCGTTCCGATTTCGATTGACGCGATCAACCGTGAACTATGGCGGCGGCAGCAGGGCTATGGGCGCGGCGGGCGCATGAAAATCGAAACCGATCGCGCCGAAATCGTGGCCGGCGTGCGTCATTCGCAGACTATCGGCTCCCCGGTCGCGATCCTCATCCGCAACAAAGATTGGGAGAACTGGACCGAAGCGCTGCCGGTGGAGGACATCGACGGCGGCGAAGACAAGAAGAAGCCGGTGACGCGACCCCGGCCGGGGCACGCCGATCTGGCGGGCGCGCTGAAATACAATTTTCACGACGCGCGCTACATTCTGGAGCGGGCCAGCGCGCGGGAAACCGCTGCGCGCGTGGCGGTGGGCGCGGTGGCCAAAGCGTTTCTCGGCGAGTTCGGCGTGCGCGTGCTCGGACACGTCATCGCCGTGGGAACCGAGCAACTCGGGCGGCCAGCGAGCTGGGATGAAATTGCGGCGCTCAGCCAGGCGAAGGAAGTGCTGCTGGCGTGCGTCGATGCGGGGGCCGAGCAGCGCATGAAAGCCGTGGTGGACGAGGCCTACCGCACGGGCGACACGGTGGGCGGCGTGTTTGAAGTAGTCGCGCATGGCGTGCCTCCGGGTTTGGGTTCGCACATTACTTGGGACACGCGCCTGGACGGGCGTCTGGCGCAGGCTATCGTATCGATGCAGGCGGTGAAGGGCGTGGAAATTGGTTTCGCGGCCGACGGTTCGGCGAGCTTCGGATCAAAAGTGCAGGACACGATTCACTACCAGCGCGACCAGCATCGTTTTACGCGCGGCGCCAATCGCGCCGGCGGTTTGGAAGGCGGCATGAGCAATGGCGAGGACATCGTGGTGCGCGGTTTGCTTAAGCCGATTTCTACCCTGCGGAAGCCGCTCGAATCGGTCGACCTGGCGACGCGCGAGCCGGCGCTGGCCGCCTACGAGCGTTCCGATGTGTGCGTAATGCCAGCCGCGGCCGTGATCGGCGAGGCAATGGTCGCGATCGTGATTGCGCAGGCGTTTCTGGAAAAATTCGGCGGCGACTCACTCGGCGAAACGCGCCGCAACTTCGAAGGTTATTTGGATCAGGTGAAAAATTTCTAACAGGTGCATTTGACTGCTATGGTGTACCCCATCGTTAAATATGGCGATCCTGTGTTGGAGCGGGAAGCCGAGAACGTCACTAAGTTCGACACTCCCGACCTGCACAAGCTGATCGAGGATATGTTCGAATCCATGTACGCGGCGAAAGGCGTGGGTCTGGCCGCGCCGCAAATCGGCATTTCGCGCAAGATCGCGGTGATTGACACTTCGGTCGGTGAAAAGGCCGAGGACAAGATTGTGCTCATCAATCCCAAGCTGCTGCACATGGAGGGCAAGCAGGTTTCCGAAGAGGGCTGCCTCAGCATTCCGGGATTCCGTGAACAGGTGCGTCGCGCCAAGAAGGCGACCGTGCGCGCCCAGGACGTCAAGGGCAAAGTTTTCGAGATGACCGGCGAAGACCTGCTGGCGCGGGCATTCCAACACGAGATTGGGCACTTGATGGGGAAGCTTTATATCAGCCACATCAGCGCGCTGAAGCGGGATTTGATCAAGCGCAAGATCAAAAGGCTGGTGAAAGCGGGCGAGTGGGCGTAGCCGCGGTGAAATTCCCAGACAAGGAAGAATTTCTCGCAGAGGCGCAGAGAACGCAGAGAAGACCAATCAAATGTTTTCTCTGCGTTCTCTGCGTCTCTGCGAGAAATTTTTTTTATGCGATTGGTTTTTCTCGGCACGCCTAATTTTGCCGTTCCAACTCTGGAAGCGGTTGCGCGCGCCGGCCACGATGTTTGCACCGTCGTGAGCCAGCCGGACCGGCCCCGCGGACGCGGCCAGGTGACGGTTGCATCGCCGGTAAAGCAAGCCGCGCTCAAGCTCGGCATTCCCGTTTTTCAGCCGGAGCGCATACGCGGCGCAGAAGCGCAGGCCGCGCTAGCGGCGCTCGGCGTCGAAGTCATGGTGGTGGTGGGCTACGGACAAATCATTCCGCAAGCTGTGATCGATCTCGCGCCGCGCGGCATTCTCAATGTGCATGCATCTCTGCTGCCGAAATATCGCGGCGCCGCGCCCATCCAATGGGCCATCGCCAACGGCGAGGCGCGGACCGGTGTCACGACCATGCAGATCAACGCCGGCCTGGACACAGGCGACATCCTGCTGCAAGCCGAAACGGCGATCGCCGGGGAAGAAACAGCCGTGGAGTTAAGCGAGCGCCTGGCTCCGCTGGGCGCGGAGTTGCTGGTCGAAACGCTGGCCGGCCTGGCTCGGGGCACGATTGTCCCGCGCAAGCAGGATGACGCGCTCGCCACCTACGCGCCGATTTTGAAAAAGGAAGACGGCAGGATCGATTGGAGCGGGCCCGCCAGCCGGATCCACAATCAGATTCGCGGCTTGCTGCCATGGCCCGGCGCCTACACTACATTGCGCGGCCAGTTGCTGCACATCTGGAGAGCGCGCGTGGCAAGCGAGACGACGGCTCGCTCGCCGGGACATATTCTGGCGGAAACGCCGGTGCGCGTCGCGGCCGGAGACGGCAGCGTGCTCGAACTCATCGAAACGCAGCTCGAAGGCCGCAAAAAAATGCCCGCTGAAGTATTCGCGCGCGGGCAGCGACTCAACGAAAACGACATACTAGGGGAAGCTCGAACATGATTCTACCGCTGGGTTATCGCTATTCCGCCACGTATGCCGGGATTCGCAATGTCGCGCGCGACGATCTCGGGCTGATTGTTTCCGCTGTACCCGCTTCTGCTGCTGCCGTATTCACGCAGAACCGCGTGCAGGCGGCGCCGGTCAAATTGTGCCGCCGCCATTTGCGCGCCTCACGCGGACTGGTTGGCGCCATTCTGGTGAACGCCGGCAACGCCAATTGCGCGACGCGCACCGGAGACCGCGTGGCGCTGGCCTGTTGCCGCGCGGTGGGCCGTCAACTCAAGCTGCCGATATCGCAGGTGCTGGCTGCGTCCACCGGCGTTATCGGCGTCGAGATGGATGACAAGAAGATTCTTAACGCGCTGCCGCAATTGGTTGCCGGGCTCAACGACACGCGCTTTCCGGACGTAGCGCGCGCCATCATGACCACCGATTTAGTCCCGAAGGAAACTGCGGCCGAAGTTGCGCTGGCTCGCGGCACAGTGCGAATCGCCGGCATGACCAAAGGCTCCGGCATGATCCACCCGCAGATGGCCACCACGCTCGGATTCGTGCTGACCGACGCGCGCCTCACTCCGGCTGAGCTGCGCCGCATCCTGACGCGGGCGACCGAGAGCAGCTACAACCGCATCTCCGTGGACGGCGACACCTCGACCAATGACACGGTAGTGCTGCTGGCCAACGGCTGTTCCGGCCTGCGTCCCGCGGCGAACGAACTCGGCAAAGTGGAAGAAGGCGTCGTCACCGTAATGGAAACGCTGGCGCGGATGATTGCGCGCGATGGCGAGGGCGCAAACAAGCTGGTAACCATTCACGTAGCGGGCGCAGCCAATGCGGACGCGGCTGCCCGTATTGCGCGCGGCATTGCCAATTCACCGCTGGTGAAGACGGCGATTGCGGGCTCCGATCCCAATTGGGGCCGCATCATTTCGGCCGCGGGCAACGCCGGGGTGGCGTTCGATCCTTCCAAAGTGGATATCGAGATGCAAGGCACGCCGGTGTGCAGAGGAGGTCTGGCAGCGCGTTTTTCCGAAAGCGCTCTCAAGCAGAAGCTGGATGCGCCGGAGTGCGAGATTCATTTCACCATTCGCGGCAAGGGCAAAGGGCAGGCGCGCTTCTGGACTTGCGATTTCACCGAGGGCTACATCCGCATCAATGCCAGTTATCGCACTTGAATTGCCCCGCCGGAGGTTTCTGGCCACGCTGGGCGCAGGCCTTGTGCCGGCAGCCGCATTGTTCGCCGACCCGCCGCCGGAACACATTGTCGCGCTGTTCTCGGCCATGGCGACGGCTTTGAGCGAAAGCAATCCGGCGGCATTCCTCAAGCCCATCGACCGCGGCATGAAGGATTACCAGAAGCTGGAAACGTATGTCAGGGCGCTCACCACGCAGGCCGAGGTGTCGTGTTCCATCGAGTTTCTGAAGGACGAAGGCGACGAAGCCCAGCGCGTGGTGACAGTCGACTGGTTCCTCGAAATCAGCTCGCGGCAGGACTCCGGGCCGCTCGAGCGGCGGCGTGAAAACGTGACTTGTCAATTGACCCGCAACAAGAAATCGTGGACCGTGATGAGCCTGCAGCCGGTCGAGTTGTTTCGGCCTCCGGGCGCCGCGCCGGCTACTGCCGCGCGTTCGGTACATACTCGGCCGCCAGCTCTTCGAACTCCGCCGGCGTGACCAGCCGGAAGTGAATTTCCAGCGAGGAGAATCTGCGCAGCTCCTCCTGCATCGAGTCTGTCGGCAGTTCCGGACCGGCCACACACAGAAACCCTTCCGCAATCT
Organism: Candidatus Solibacter usitatus; assembly: GCA_016185465.1. Taxonomy (GTDB): domain Bacteria; phylum Acidobacteriota; class Terriglobia; order Bryobacterales; family Bryobacteraceae; genus JACPNO01. The sequence goes on along the minus strand of JACPNO010000072.1, from coordinate 3,360 downwards.
GAAACGGCAGCACCTTCCAGCGCCGTATCACTTCGGCCGGGAACGAGCGCGTCACAGGACGCGAGACCGCGGTGGGCGCGGGCTTGCCCAGCGGAATGTTCTGCTGCACGCTGAGCGCTTCGTAGAGCTCCCATTCGGTCAGCTTGCCCAGTTGCACCAGATACTCACCCAGACGCACTTGCGGCGGCTTGGATGCGAGCGCAGCGTCCAGATCCTCAGCGGACAAATACGATGACGTCACCAACACCTCGCCCAAACGCCGCTTATGCGCCATGAGCGCGGCGCGGCTGGGGAAAGCGTGCTCGGTTTTCACCCAAACCAGCGGACGTCCACGCAGCTTCGCCCCGAGGTAATCGCGATACGCGCACAGAGTAGCCAGGCAGTTGATGAGATTGCCCCACAACGTGCGCAGCGGAACGCCGAGAGCAAATTTCCAGCCGTAGATCGCGGCGCTCGCCACCGCTCGCACGGTCATGTGGCACAGTTGCAGTCCGAACGTGACCGTGAGCGCGTCCACCAGCCAGGGCTGCCGGGCCGCGTTCTCCAGTCCCCAGGCAGAACCGGCGTGAAGGCTCCACAGCCACGTGCCGGCGCCGTACAAGAACAACAAATTCGACAGCGGCGTCACCAGGTGTCCGATCAGCCCCTTGCGATCTCTCCAGAACCAGTAGAGCTGGCGCGAGCTTTCCCGCCAGCCGTGGCGCTCCCAGGATTGCAGCGCGATTCCCGTCACCCAGCGTGTGCGTTGCCTTACCGCGCCGCGAAACGTGCGGGGAAAATATTCTCGAGTGGCCACAAAGGCGCCCCCGGTTTTATGGATGCCGACAAAAAGCTGCGTGCAGCCGAGCCGGTGCACGCGAAACCCGTTTTCGTAATCCTCAGTGAGGCATTCCGGCTCGAAAATGCAATTCGAGTGAGCGACGGCCAGCTTGTCGAGCGCGGAGCGCGAGAAACCCGTCCCAACGCCGTTGGAGGGAATGAAGCCGCCCAGAAACTGGCGCGCCGGCAGATCGCGCATCTGGAATTCGGCGAATTCGTCGCAATAGACGCCGTGGGTGAGTTCGCGCAGCGGCGTCGGCAGCGCCAGCACGGGAATCTGCACCATCTCGTAGCGCTCGGCAAAATAGTTCATCCAGCGAAAGGCGTCGGGATGAATGAGATCTTCGGCATCGTGGGTGGCGACGATTTCAAACCGCACGCCATTCTGTTCCTCGAACAGCAGCATGCGCTGGTAAATCCAATTCAGGCAATCGGCTTTCGACGTAGGCCCATTGTGGGGGCACACGGCCAGATGCACGTTGCCATGTTCGAGCTCGACTAAGCGCACGGCGGCCTGCGTCGCTGCATCGTTGGGATATGCGCCCAGGAAAAAATCGACGCGGTCATAGCGGTTGGCGGCTAGGTTGTGCTCGAGCATGCGGCGGATCACCTGGTGCTCATGCCACAAAGGGATGAAGACGGCGATCGGCTTCCGCGGAACCCGGTCCAGCGCGGCGTCGTCCGGCGGCTGCTCGGCCTTGCCATGGGCTATCCGGCCGACAATCCACCGGCCCAGACAGGCCGCGGCCACAGTGAGATCGTCCAGCCCGCTCACCAGCACCCAGATGGCCAGGGGCCCGAGACACAACGCGACCCAATGATCGACTAGCCCCAAACAAGGGAGTGGCGAAATGCTCCGGAAGTTCTCAACATGGGAAAATATGCGCGTGAAGCAATGGTTGGGGATAGCTGCGCTTGCGCTGGCAACGCTGGCGGTTCTGGCATTTGCGGCCCCGGACCGCGAGTTTCATTTCGCAATCATGGGCGACCGGACGGGACGCGCCGATGACCGGGTTTACCAGCAAATCTGGCGTGAAATCGAGGCCACCAAGCCGGCCTTCGTCATCAATGCCGGCGATAGCATCGAAGGGGGCGACGACGACGGCGCCGCAGCCGAGTGGGCCAGTCTGCGGCGCATCTGGCAGCGCGTTCCCTACCCTTTGTATTGCACGCCCGGGAATCACGATATCTGGTCGGCGCGCTCGCAAGAGCACTTTCACAAAGCCACTGGCCATCCGCCGGCTTACAGTTTCAATTATCAGAATGCCCATTTCACGGTGCTGGATAATTCCCGTACCGACGATCTGGCGGCCGAGCAGCTGCGGTTTCTGGAAGAGGATTTGAAAGCCAATGCCGCGCGCCGTCCCAAATTCATTTTCTTTCACAAACCGTACTGGATCCTGTTCCTCAAGGTGGGCAGCGGCGAGTTTCCCCTGCACCAACTGGCCAGGAAGTATGGCGTGGAGTATGTGATCTGCGGCCACGCCCATCAGTTCATTCCCCTGACTCGCGACGGCATTATTTACGCGGCGGTGGGCAGCTCAGGCGCAAGCATCGAGCGTGGAACGCGCATGGGACAAGGGTACGCGCAGGGCTGGTTCTACGGGCACGTGCAGGCGGCCGTAAACGGGGACGCTGTGGAGTTGACAGTGAAGGAAGCCGCCGCGCCCTTTGGCAAGGGCCGCTCGGTCCGGATTCAGGACTGGGACAAAGCCGCTAAGGCCGCAGCCGAATAACTTCGCTCCGCTTCAGCTTGCGGATAGAGCGCGCAGAATTAGCGAGCCGGTGAACGCCGGATCGATCTCGGTCAGCGTGTACACTACCTGATAGCCGTCCTTCGCGCTGGCTAAGACATACGCGCGACGGCAGTGCGGGCGTGGCGGCAAGATCTTTGCTTGACCGCGCCGGCCACGGCCACCGTGGCCGTCGGCGCCATCTGGCTTGTATAGTTTTTTTAAATACATTGTCGTGTATACTATACACATTCCGATGAACGGCTACCTGCTGCCATTGCTCTTATTATGCGCCGCGCCCGTTTTTGGGCAGGCCGGTAAAGCCCAGCTTTTCGGAACGATTCAGGACCCCACAGGCCTCGCGGTTCCGCAAGCTCGCGTGCAGGTGGAGGACCAGGCCACCAGGGCGCGTTATGCGGCAGTGTCCGATGAGCGCGGCGAATACCGTCTGCTTGGGTTGAAGGCGGGCGAGTATATTTTGACCGTCGAGCAGCCCGGCTTCAAGACCCACAAACAATCCGGAATCACCCTGCGCATCGAGGACAAGATCGCGGTGGATGTAAAGCTCGATATCGGGCAACAGTCCGAGTCCGTAGAAGTGACCGGCGGGGCACCGCTTTTGCAAACCGCGTCCGGCGATGTCAGCTTCAACGTAGACCAGGCGAGGATCGTAACTCTCCCGCTCGACGGGCGCAACTTCATTCCGCTGGTGGCGCTTTCTCCCGGCGTTGCCTTGCCCGGCGGCGGAAGCCTGCTGCCGCGCATCAACGGCGGCCGGCCCCGAACCAACGAATACATGTACGACGGT
>JACPNO010000036.1 GCA_016185465.1 Candidatus Solibacter usitatus | reverse complement strand
AGGGCCTCAAACGCCGGCCCTTTCCCTCTACCCTATCCCGCTCCCAAAAGTGTCAAGGATGTCCTGGCAGTCAGTGTCCACCATGTCTTGGCTCTTGACATCGGGGACCTGCCCCACTACGGCAGCCCGAAGGCCAGAATATTCGAGCCCGCCGCGATGGCTACAAATTGTTCGCCGCCGGCCAGGTACGTCATCGGCGAAGCTTTCCATAGCTCACTGGTATGAAAGTGCCAGAGCGCCTTGCCCGTTGCGGCGTCCACTGCGGCAAATGCTCCGCTATCCTCGCCGAAGAAGACGACGCCGCCCGCGGTTGAGAGCACGCCGCCCCACGAATTCGCGGTACCAATTTGCGGAAACTCCCAGACCATGCGCCCGGTTTCGATGTCGAGGGCGCGCAGAAATTTCTGCCCCGGCTCGCCGGGAATCGTGCGCGCATCTCCGCCGTAATAGGATTCGCCGGCCTTCCACACGGCATCCGATTTCGTGAAGATGTTGCACTTCTCGAGCGCCATCACGTAGAAAAGTTTGGTCGCGGGATTGTACGCCGTGGACATCCAATTAGAGGCGCCCTCCACCGACGGACAGACTTTCACGCCTTCCGGCGTAGGCACCGAGCTCTCCAGAACCTGCGGCCTCCCGTCGGCGCCGACGCCGCTGGCCCAGGTGAGCAGTTTCACGAACGGCTTCGCCAGCAGCAGCTTGCCATTCGTCCGGTCCAGCACGTAAAAAAATCCGTTGCGGTTGGCCTGCATCAGTAACTTGCGCGGGCTGCCCTGGAATGGCGCGTCCGCCAACAGCGGCGTTTGCGCCGCGTCCCAATCATGCAAATCGTGCGGCGTGAACTGGTAGTACCAGCGCAGCTTCCCGGTCTCGGGCTCGAGCGCCAGCACGGAATCGGAATAGAGATTGTCTCCTTTGCGTTCGTCGCCGTTGTAATCGGGGCACGGATTGCCGGTGGTCCAGTAAAGCAGGTTGAGCGCCGAATCGTAAGTGCCTGTAAGCCAGGTGGCGGTGCAGCCGTGTTCGGCGGCTTTGCCAATCCAGGTTTCCGATCCCGGCTCGCCCGGCAGCGGCGTAGTCCAGAAACGCCAAACGCGTTCGCCGGTGGAAGCTTTGTACGCCGCGATAAATCCGCGTACGCCCTCGTCACCGCCGGAGGTCCCGGATATCACCAAATCTTTGACAACCAGCGGCGCCGACGTTGCGCCGTAGTTCTGATTGGAGTCCGCCATCACGACGTCCCATAGCAAACTGCCGGTGCGGCGATCGAGCGCCAGAAGGTGCGCGTTGTCGGTAACCAGAAAGACGCGCTCGCCCATAAGCGCTACGCCGCGGTTGATGCCGCCTGCAGCATCGCCCGCCAGATCCTTGGAGCGCGGACGCTGATAGTGCCAGATTTGCCTGCCGCTGCGGGCGTCGAGCGCCACCGCCTCATTCACGGTAGTCACGTACATGACGCCATCCATCACCACCGGCGTCACTTCCAGCTTGCGCGAATTGCCCAAGGTGAACGTCCAGCGGGCGGCCAGATGCGCAACGTTGCCGGCGTTGATGCGATCCAGCGTGCTGTGCCGGTTGCCGCCCAAAACGCCATGGTATGTGGGCCAATTGCCCGGCTTGGGATCTGCGATCTCCGCGAAGGAAACGCCGCCCGCCGCTGCTCCCGCTTCCGTTCCGCCCGGCGCCTTCATTTCGGATAGCCGGCTGAGGTACGCAACCAGATTGCGGAATTCGGTGGCATCGGCCACGACCGGGGGCATCAGCGATTTCTTCTCGCGCTCGATTCCGGCGACGGCGCCTGCATCGAGCAAATGTATCCGGCCATCCAGGCTCTGCAGCTGCACGTCGAAACTGCTCTCGTTTTTCAGCAGGCCGCGAATCGCGCTGCCATCGCGCAGACGCACCGTAGCCACCGCATAGCCGGGCGTGCGCCGTTCGCCAGGGCTGCGCAAGGCCTTTTCAATTTCCGCCAGACTGCTTTTCGCGCCGACTTCCGAGAGGTCAGGTCCAATCCACCCGCCGCGGCCATTCACGCGATGACAGGTCACGCAGCTTCCTTTTCCCTGAAAGAAATCCTCACCCGCAGCGATATCGCCGGCTGGCGCCGTGTCTTTCGCCGCGGGCCGCAGGGAATGGACGAAGGCCGCGATCTGCTGGATTCTCTTAGCCGGCAAATTGAACGGGGGCATGCCGCCCAGCGGATTTCCCTTGCGAATGATTTCCCTAATCTCGGCTTCGGTGCGGATTCGCGTGTCGGGCCGGCCTACCAAAGTGGGGCCGCGCTCGCCGCCGGTGCCGTCGGCTCCGTGACAGCCGGCGCACAGGGTGGCGAAAGACTGCTTGCCGTCCTGCGCGAAGGCGGCGGCGGCGAAAATCAAGAACAAAAGAGGGCGGGTTTGAAACCCGCCCCTACGGGTGGGGATCATCAATCCTGATGTAGGGGCGGGTTTTAAATCCGCCCTTGGATCTACGGGTTTCATTTTGTAAACACCAGCGTGCCAAAATTCTCCGGCACATGGTTGGGATCGCGATTCACCACGCAGGTGGGTTGCCAGCACATGAAATGGCGGCGCTCATCCGGACCCTGCCCCTCAATGCGATACAGGTTGGCCCGCCATTTCACGCCCGCCTTCACTGGATGCGCGCTTACGGAACGCAGCGGGATGCGCGCCGCCGCATACCAGACGCGCGCCTTCTCATCGATGCGCGCCAGTGTTTGCCAGCCGGAGCGCCAGCTCTGGTCGTAACTCTCCTTGTCCAGATCGATGTCCAGATCGATCCAATCGCCGGTGGGCGCTATTTCGAATTCGCGATAGTGGCGGATGTTCTTCCAATCGTCGCCCAGAAACATTTCGACAACGTCGCGATCCCATAGCTTGTCACGGGGCTCGCCGCCCTTCGCGGGCAGAAACAGATTGAGCGTGTCGTAGGGGCAAATGAACAGCAGGTAGAGGTCGGTCGCGGTCCAGAATCCGCGCACTTCGCTGTCGAGTGCGGCGTAGTCGAGGGTGCGCGTGCAATCGCGTACGATGTGCCCCGAGCCCGCGTGGGCCCAGGTTTTCGAATGCGGATCGGTATTCAATTTCAGAGCGGTTTTGACGAACGGAACCGAAAAGCTCGCAGTGGGGGAATCGACCTTGCAAACCGGCTGCGCATATAGTGGAGCCAGCAGAAAAAAAATAGTAAATCGCATAGTTACGGGCGGGCTGCCGCCGTGTTCCTCAGCGCCGGCGCGAGCTGAAACGCTCTTTCCATTTCCGCTTCGGCCTCCGTCTTTTTTCCTTGCTGGGAAAGAGCCAATCCTAGATTGTAGTGCGCTTCGGCGTAGTCCGGCTTCAGACGCACGGCTTCACGAAATGCCGCTTGGGCCGGCGCGAGCTGTTGGCTCTGCAACAACACCAGCCCCAAATTGTTGTGGGCTTCAGCGAACCCGGGATTCTGGCGGATGATTTCGCGAAACACGGACGCCGCCCCGGCCAGGTCGTTCGTCTGGCTGAGCACCAGTCCCAGTTGAATGCGCGCGTCCATGTATTTGGGTTCAAGATGGATGGCTTCGGCAAACTCCTTGGCGGCGTCTTCGGCGCGCCCGGACTGCGCCAGCGCCAAGCCGTAGTTGTAATGCGCCTCGGCTAAATCGGGATCGCACAGCACGGCCTGCCTGAACTCTTCCCGCGCGCGCGTCTGATCCGAAGGCCAAAAGAAAAGGCCCAGGCTGGCGTGAACCTGCGCGTAATCAGGCTTCAACTCCAGAGCCTTCTGATAGGCCGCCAGCGCTTTGCCGGCGTCGCCCTTCTTCTGCCACGCGACGCCCAGGTAGTAATGGCTGGTGGGAAGATCGGGACTTTCCGCGGCTGCTTTCTGGAACAACTCGAGCGCGCCATCCACATCCTGCTTCTTCAGAAGTTCCACGCCCTGCAGGATCAGGCTTTTCGATTGCGCCAGACGCCGGCGAAAATCCCGCAGCTCCTGAATCTGGCGCAATTCGGCTTGGGCGGCGCCATGCTCGCCTTGTGCGCGCAGCGCAATTCCCAGGCTGTAGTGGGCTTTTTCGAAGTCCGGCTTGAGCGTGATCGCCTGGCGAAATTCCGCCACCGCGCCGGGGAGATCGTCCGCCTTCAGCTCCATGCCGAGATTGTAGTGGGCTTCGGCGTCGGCGGGATCGGCCTTGACGGCCTCGCGGAATTGGGCCAGCGCGCGCGCATGATCGCCCAACCGGCGCAGCGTGATTCCGAGTTTCAGATGAGCGGCGGCGTACCCTGGCTTGAGCTGAATGGCGCGCTCAAATCCGGCCGCGGCGGAGTCGAGCCTGCCCTGCTGGCCCTCGGCCATGGCCAGCGCGTAATGCGCCTCAGCCGATGCCGGCTTCAGTTTCAGGCACGCGCGGAACTGCTCTATCGCAGCCGATAAATTGTTGTCCTGAACATAGGCGAGCCCGAGAGAGTAGTGCGTCGCGGCGTCCCCTGGCTCAAGCGCCATGGCCTTGCGATATTCCACGATCGCTTCAGGCCACTGCTTCCGGCCGGCCAGTTCGACGGCGTTGCGGCGATGAACCGCGGCATTATTTTGCGCCAACAAACCGGCGGCGATCGCCAGCGATAGTGCGAAGAATCTCGTCATGCCCCGGCGGGAAGGGCCCGCAGGCCCATCCTACCAGAGGAACTTCAAGCTCAATTGCCCGATGCGCGGCGCGCGCGCGTTAGTAACCGAGCCGAATTGGTCGGTGTTGCTGAAGTTTCCCACCGGGTTGAGGAACCTGAATCGTTGGGTTGCTGACCACGCTGGGCACGTCGATCGCGCCGCTGCCTACCAGCGACCGGTCTTCACCCTGACTCAGAGTGATCGGAAAACCGGTCGCGAAACGCGTAATTCCAACCAGATTCCAGCCCTCAATCAGGCGCCGGGGCCCGCCGGTGAACATCTTGCCGAACGGCAGTTCCCAGTTGTAGCTGAATACGAAGTTGTGAGTCAGGTCAAACGCGGACAGCGACCGGCTCAGCCGGTAGTTCGTGAAGTTGACCCACTCGCCGAAACCGGACGAGTTGTCGATGGCCTTGGAAAATGTGTAGGCGGCAAGGAAGGTGAGATCAGACGCTTTTCGCTCCACCGTCACCTGCAGGGAATTGTAGTTTGAATTGGCAATGTTGGCGGTGAAACTGTTGCCATAGCCAAACGCCGGACCCAGGCGGTCGCGGGTGCCGTGAACAATCGTGCCATCGGGCCGCGTGTAGTCGGACTGCTCGCCATTGGGGCCGCATTCGGGCGTTCCAGGCGCGACGCCCGAACCCATCAGGCTGAGGCAAAGGGCGGCGTTGCCGGGGTTGGCATCGTACTGCGAGATCAGGCGGTGTCCCTGCGTGCCCACGTAGCCCAAAGTAAGAATGGTCGATTTGGTAAGCTCGCGCTGGATGGTGAAATTGTAGTGCTCCGCATAAGGCAGGCGGTTGTGGATATCGTAGCCGGGCGAGTACGAGATAGGCAGATATTTCGAATAATCGAGCGTAGCGTTTTCCGGCGCGCCCGGCACTGGAAACACGAACGGGAAGCGCTGAGTCTGAGAAACACCATTGGACCGCGTCCGGAACGGCTCGTCGAACATGGTCGGCTCCGGGCTCACCCAATACTGGCCGAAGGGCGCGTCACCGACTTCATAAAAGAGATTGAGGTCCTCAATGGAGGTGTAGTACAGCCCGAAGCCCATGCGGATGCTGGTTTTTCCAGGCCCGCCGAAAATCTTGCCCAGCGCGCCTTCGGTAAATCCGGGCGAATAGGCCAAGCCCAGACGCGGCCCGAAATTGTTGTACCGGGTTGGCGCCAGCGTGCTGGGAATGCCGGGATCGCCGGGGACCACCCAGCCGAGCGGCGCGGTGGGAAACTGCGTCGACTGTAAGCCCGGTACGATGGTTTCGATCTTACCCTGGGTATCGTACCAGGGCATGCTGACTTCCCAGCGCAGCCCGAGGTTCAGGGTGAGGTTCGGCTTGATTCGAAACGCGTCCTGCGCGAACGCGCCGCCATACCGGCTGCGGGAATCCAGAAACTGCATGCTGCACTGGTTGTAGTTTTGCGGCGCGCCGATCAGAAAATCGGCGAAGTCGTTGCCCGATTCGGTTCCGTCGAAAGTGAAATCGCCGCTGGGCGCGCACACGTTGCGCTCGTTAATCTGCAGGTAGCGGAACTCGCCGCCAAACTTCAATGCATGGCGGCCGATGATCTTGGAGAAGCTGTCGGAAAAATGCCACGTATTGTTGGGCTGGGTTGTGGTCAGCGTGTTGTTGCCGATGCTGAAGCTGTTGAAGTACAGAGGCGGCACCTCCTCATACGGACCGGAGGGAATAATCCCCAGCGTGCCTATACCCTTCTGGAATCCCAACTGGGCCAGATCGACAAACGCTCCCTGCGGCATGTTGGTGGTAGTGGACGTACGGAAGAAGCTCGTCCGGAATTCGTTCACCGCGGTCGGGCCCAGAACTTTGGTGTTGCTCATGACGATCTGCTGGGCGCGGGTGGGAGTCACGCTGCCAAAGCCCGGCACACTGGCGGCCGGCAGGGGATTGGTGACTGTCGAATCGTCGAAGTGATAATAGAACGACCAGTTCCCCGTCATCTTGTTGATGAAGTCTACTTTCTCTCCAATCTTGTCATCCACCACTTTCCTTTTTTCGCTGGAACTGGAAAAGAGGTCCGGGCCGAGATTGGGCTTCGGAATGTAGTTGAGCAGAGCCGGGACTGGCGCGGCAAAAGCCCGAGAGGGGATGATGCCGCCGGGAAATACGCAAGCCGACGTCTGCGTACAACCCGCCGGGCTGTAAGGCTCGTTATTGCTAACTGTATAGCCCAGCCTTTGCGAGAGCACCTGCGCCCAATAGTCGCCTTTCACCACAGCCGGGTTCCCGTCGGCGTCCACAAAGGCGTTCAGTCCGGAAAAATCTCCGCCGCGCATGGCCAATGTCGGCAAAGAAACCAATCCGGTGCTGGCGCCGACTGTCTCGCGCGTTCCCTGGTAATCGGTGAACCAGAACAGCTTGTTTCTGATCGCCGGGCCGCCTGCCGCAAAGCCGAACTGGTTGCGGCGAAGAGCGGCTTTGTCGGGGTCGAAGAAACCCCGCGCGTCCATCTTGTCGTTGCGCAGGAACTCGAACGCGGAACCATGAATGCGGTTGGTGCCCGATTTGGTAATGACGTTCATGATGGCGCCGCTGAAACGCCCGTACTCGGCATCGAAGGAATTGGTGATCAGGCGGAACTCTTCCACCGAATCCAGATTGGGGATGGCGCCGGCGCCGAGGTTTCTGCCCTCGCTCACGTCGCCGCCGTTGATCAGGAAAGCGTTGGCCGTCTCGCGCTGCCCGTTGACCGAGACATTGCCGGACGAAAGACCCCCCGAAACCGGACGGTCCTGCTGAATGGATTCGGCTGAGACAGGCGCGACTCCGGCCTGCAACCCAAGCAGATCAATGTAACTGCGGCCGTTGAGCGGCAGCGCCAGCAGCTTTTTCGACTCGATCACTTCGCCCAGCTGCGTATTCGTCGTCTCGACTTGCACCGACGTGGTATTGACTTCCACTGTCTGCTCAATGCTGCCGACCTGCAGCGTGATATCGATGCGGCGCTGCTCGTTGACGGTCAGCACGATGTCGCTGGTTGAAAACTTCTGGAATCCGGCAAGGCTTGCTTCCACCCGGTAGCGGCCCACCGGGAGGGCCAGCATCCGGTAATTGCCCAATGTGTCCGAGACGGCTTCGTGCGGTTGGTTAGTGTCCAGGTTGGTGGCCACCACGTTGGCGCCCCCTACCACCGCGCCGGTGGTATCGCGCACCACGCCGAGAATGGAGCCGGTCACATCGGCCCAGATCGTTGTGGAAATCAAAAAGGTGAGAAGTACGGCAAACAAGAAACACTTCAGCAGGCGAATATCGCGCTTCATGTCGGATGCCTCCAAAATTTGTTCCAAACAGAATGTCACGAAACAGCTGCTGAATCAAGCTTTTATGTAGCCGCCGGCTTGCAGGGCGGTGTAAATTTCCCGGGTGGCGGCGCTGCGGTTAAGGGTATAGAAATGAATGCCTTGGGCGCCGTTCTGCAGCAAGTCGATGCACTGGCCGGTGGCGTGTGCGACGCCCAGCTCGAGCACTGCCTGTGCGTCATCGCGGCGGCGGTTCAGCTCGGCTGCCAGCTCGTAAGGCAGAGTCGCCCCACAGCTCACCGTGAACCTTTCCACTTGAGCCGCATTGGTGATGGGCATGATGCCTGCCACGATCGGCACCTTGATTCCGATTTGCCGCGCGCGCTCGACGAATTCGAAATAACGCCGGTTGTCGAAGAACAATTGGCTGACGACAAAATCCAGCCCCTCATCCACCTTGCGCTTCAAGTTGGCGAGATCGACCGCGGGATTTCCGCACTCCGGATGCTTTTCCGGATAGCATGCGCCGCCCAGGCACAGCGACGAATCGTGCTGATCGCGAATGAACCGCACCAGTTCGCCGGCAAACTGAAATCCGCCTTCGGCCGGGACAAATGCGGCCTGCCCCTTGGGCGGGTCGCCGCGCAGAGCCAGCACATTTTGCACACCCGCCGCCACTAAGCGATCGAGCACGCTCCGGATTTCGTCGCGGGACGCGCCCGAGCAAGTCAGGTGCGCCATCGCCTCGATGCCGGTCTCGCTCTTGACGCGGGTGACAACCTCGATGGTGCGCTCGCGCGTGGATCCGCCGGCGCCATAGGTGACCGAGACGAAACTCGGCTTCAGGACGCGCAGGTCCGCGATGGTGGCCTCGAGCTGCCGGGCAGCTTCATCGGTCTTGGGGGGAAAAAACTCGAAGGAAAACGTGGGCCGGCCGCTCGCCAGCAGTTCGCGAATTTGCATCAGCTCTATTCATTGGTACCAGAGTAGACGTCCGCCGCGCCAGCGCCCGGCTTCAGAACTGAAAGCGCAGAAACATTTCGCTCGGCACTTTCTTGCTGCCGATGTAGGCAGGCTCGAAAGTCCACTGCTGTGCGGCGTCCACGGCCAGCTTTCCCAGCAACGCGCCCGCCTGAGTCTTGGGACTGCGAGGAACCGCGCTCACCACTTTGCCTTCCGCGTCGATTTGGACCAGCACATCGATGAGCACCGCCTGACCTTGCCAAATCTTGCTGTCAGCGGGCACCTGGGGCATGACGCTATGCGCCACCCGCGGCTCAACCAAAGTATTGCCGGCGTCCAGCTTGACCACCGACGGATTTGTTGATTGCCCGGAAACGGAACTGGCCGGCGAAGCCTCTCCCGTTTCGCGCGGCTGCGCCGACATCGGCAGAGACACGGCATGAGTAGCCGAAGGAACGGCAACTTTCTGCACGGCAGGCAGATTCCGGACCGCATTCGGATCCGGCGGCTCGAGCATGACCACCGCCGAACCAGCGCTCGAGTTGGCGCTCGAACTGGCGCCGGGGTCGGTCGAGGGCGGGACAACAGCTTGAAATTCACGATCGCCCGCGACATTCGGGTTTTGTACGCCACGGCTCGATGCGGCCAACCCTGCATTGCCAGGCGCGCCGCCGATAGCAGCCACCACGGTATCTACAGTGGCCGAACCCTGTCCGCCGCGAAGCAGCACTTCCATCCGAATCTGCACTTCGCCCTTCGAGTAGGGGTAGTAGAGCAAATGTCCTTTGCGAAGTTTGGGCAGGTCCAGGTAAAACTGCTTGCGCGACTCACCTTCCTGAATAAACAGCAGCGCGCCATCGCCATTGAATATGCGCGCGTCCTGGTTCCAGCTTACTTCCAATCCCTGGCTGAGCCTGGTGGCTTGAAGAGCAACGGCGGAGTCCGCGGTTTGTCCGAACCACTGGAATAGCTCGACGCCCAGCGCCAGCACGGCCAGAGCGGCCCCGGCGGCAAACCAAAGCCATTGGTAGTCGCGGGCCGGAGTCTGTGTCTGGCGAATTTGGACGTGGGCTCTGGCTTCGGGAGCGGCGGCATGGCTCGGCTTCATCGCCGGCACGGTGTCTTCCGCAATCGACTCTGCCAGAGTCTTACGGGGCGCAATAGGGACTCGCGGCACGGCTGCCGGCGCAGGCTGGTGCGCCGAAGCTCCCGCCAAGTCGGTCAAAGAGGGGCGCTCGGCCGCAAGTTGCTCGCGATCGAAGGGGAACCGTCCAAAACTGAATCGGGATTTGGCCTCGCCGCCCAGCGCGAAAAAGAAGCCCGCCGTGGCCACGCTGGTGGCGCTCGGCTTGATCAGCATCACGAGCGACAGCGATTGCGTGAAGTGCGAGTGAATCGTCAGCAGGTCGTCCTGCGTCAGCGCGAACCCGTCTCGCGACTGGCTGCGATAATAGCCCACTACGCCCAGTTCCGGATCCGCTTTTTCCGCCCATTTGGCAAGGACCGGCTTCAGTTTCTCTTCGTTCTCGCCGCCCTCCACGCGCTCAAAGTCATCGACGATGATCGCGCCGTGCGGAATCACCCGGCCCAGCAGAACTCCAAATAACTGAGCTTCAGGATTGTATTGATACTGCCAGAGAAGCTGCCGTTCTAGGTCAGCGACCACTCCGAGATGCAGGTGGACTCGCGCCGGCGCGCCTGGAAATTCCCACGCATAATAATCCGAGTGCGGGGAATGCGATCGGCCGCTGAGCTGGACGCCCGAATGCATGAATCTATATCCTCCTCAGCATTTGGCCCATAATATCGTGGATTTACGCGTAAATCCACCAAAAATCAGTAAATAAGCTTTGGATTTAAAGATGATTTACGACAGAAAGCAGCGTTTTGTTAACTCTGGGAAGGCCTGCCGCGCTATCGCGTTTTTAGCTCAACCGAGATGACTTCAAAAGCCTGGTCGCTCAGGTTCACTTCCTGATGTTTCGCGGCGCCTGCCCAGCGGACTTCACCGGCCGATCCACGCACTTCCTGGGTCCCGCCGCCGGGCAGCGTGGCATGGACGTTCTGGTCGGTCAGAAATACCACCACGCGATTGGCGCCATGCTCGTGCATCGGCCCTTTTTCGTGTGGTCCATAACGGGCGCGCACCACCCGGACCTGGGCATTCTCCAGTTCCACGCGATAATGCGTCGGGTCCAATTTGACGGGATCGAGGGCCGATGCTGGCGCGGCCTCGCCAGTTGGCTGCTTTTTCAATTCGATTTCGACAATTCGATACGCTTTATCGCTGGTATTTTCGCTAGTATGCAGCCCGCCGCCGGGGCTCCACAAAACTTCACCGGCTTTCCAGTGCGATGGCGTGGCTTTGCCCGCCGGATCGGTCAGCGTCTGGCTCCCGGCGTCGAGATAAATCATCACGCGATTGTCCTTATGCTCGTGCATCGGTCCCTTCACGTGCGGCTTGGAGGTTGCGAAGAGCACGCGCACCTGGTCGTTGTCGATTTTGACCGGTGTGTCCTGAGCCGGAAGCGCGCCCGCCGCGAAAAGTAGAGCTGCCAGTGTCCATCGCATGGGAGCAAGAATAGCAAATGTCAGCGCAGGGCATGGCGGATGAGCGAGATTGCAATGGCCCACATGGTCACGCCGATCACGACGTCGAGCACGCGCCACGCCGCCGGGCGACGGAACAGCGGAGCCAGCTGCGCCGCGCCATACGCCAATCCGAAAAACCAAACCGTGGAAGCCAGCATGGCGCCGGCTGCAAAGCCAATGCGCTGATCCGGAGGAAACCGCGCGCCCACACTGCCGATCAGCACCACCGTGTCCAGATAGACGTGCGGATTGAGAAGGCTGAATCCCAGCGCCGCCAGCAGCGTGGCCCCGAGCGCGGGCGGGTCGGCTGCGCCGGCAGTGGACAGCGCGCCCGGAGCCCACGCCGCGCGGAACGAGCGCGCGCCATAGAGCAGCAGAAACGCCGCGCCTCCCCAGGACGCAGCCGCCGAGAGCGCCGGCAGCCGCGTCACCAGCGAGCCCATCCCGCCCACGCCTAAAGCGATCAGCGTCATGTCGCACAACGTGCAGATGGCCGCAGTGGCGAAGACGTGACGCCGCTCAAGGCCTTGGCGGAGCACGAATGCGTTTTGCGCGCCGATGGCGATGATCAGGCCGGCGCCTATGCCAAAGCCCTGGAGGAGGGCGGGTAGCAGGGTTGCGGGAGATTGAATCAAGATGCTGGAACAGGCTATGCTGTTTGCTGATATTCGAGCGTGAGAAGCTGATCCAGCCGCAGCCGTTTGGATGCGTCTAAAATCTCAATGCCGACAATTCGGTCATCGGCTCCCAAATCGAGCACGACATCTTCATTCGCCTGCCGATTCGTGACCTGCTGAGGCGTCTCGTCCAGGCGAATATAAAGCAGGTCGTGCTTTTCATGGTATGTGATCTTCATGACTCAGCCATCCAACGGCCGTAGAATGCGTATACCGTTACTGTTACGATAGCACTTCCGCCTAGATAGACGACGACCTTCTTCTGATCGTAATAGCGACCATTCGGGCACTCACGTCCAGTAATTCCGGTCCAGGCTCCTGTATTGCACCGCCTCCGCCAAATGCTTCGCCGTGACACATGCGGATTCGTCCAGATCGGCAATCGTGCGCGCCACTTTCAGAATGCGGTCATGCGCGCGGGCGCTCAGGCCCATCTTGCGCACTGCCATTTCGAGCGTGCGCTCGCCGGCCTCATCGAGGGCGCACTGCTTGCGGATCAGCCGCGCCGGCATGCGCGCGTTGTAGTGTCCGCGTGCCTGCTGCACTGCCCTTGCCCGGTCCACGCGAACCCGGATCGCCGCCGACGATTCGGTCGCGCCATTCGAGCGCAGCTCGCGGTACGGCACGGCGGGCACCTCGATATGAATATCGATGCGGTCCAGCAGCGGGCCGCTGATCTTGGCCAGGTAGCGCTGAATAATCGCCGGCGTGCAGCGGCACTCGCGTGTGGTATCGCCGTAGAATCCGCACGGGCACGGGTTCATGGCCGCCACCAGCATGAAGTTCGACGGAAACGAAAGCGTCATATTGGCGCGAGCGATGGTGACCGAAGAATCCTCCAGCGGCTGGCGCAGCAGCTCCAGCACGTTGCGGGGAAATTCGGGAAATTCGTCCAGAAAGAGCAGCCCGTTATGAGCCAGACTGACCTCGCCCGGCCGCGGCGCGCCCGACCCGCCGCCGATCAACGCGGCGTCCGAGATGGTGTGGTGCGGCTCGCGGAACGGGCGCTCGCGCAGCAGCCCCGAGCCCGCCGGCAGCAATCCGGCAATGCTGTGAATCTTAGTGGTCTCGATCCCTTCCGCGAACGTGAGCGCCGGCAAAACGCCCGCCAGCCGCTTGGCCAACATGGTCTTGCCCGATCCCGGCGGCCCGATCATCAGCACGTTGTGCCCGCCGGCCGCCGCCACCTGCAGCGCGCGCTTGGCCGTGCCCTGGCCTTTCACGTCCTGGAAATCGAAAGCGGAAGCTTCGCGCGTGGCGTCGGACACATCGGGCGGCACGGCGGGCGAAAATGTTTCCGGCCGGGCAATCAATGCGACAACTTCCGCCAGATGCCGCACACCAAACACGCGCACACCCTCCACCACCGCAGCCTCGGCCGCATTGTCCCAGGGCAGGATCAGATTCGCGATCCCTTGCCGCGCAGCGCACACCGCGACCGAGAGCGCGCCGCGCACGGGGCGGATGGAGCCATCGAGCGACAACTCGCCCACCAGCAGATGCTGATCCACGCCAGAGACCGCGCCCATCGCGCCCAGAATGCCGATCGCCATCGGCAAATCAAATCCCGCGCCCTCTTTGCGCACGTTGGCTGGCGCCAGATTGATGGTGACAGCTTTGTTGGGATAGCCGAAACCGGAGTTGATGAGCGCGCTCTTGATGCGCTCGCGGCTCTCGCGCACAGCGGTATCGGGCATGCCGACGGTAATGAAATCGCGCGCCGCGCCAGACTTGTACATGTCGACTTCGACATCGATCAGATGAGCATCGATGCCATAAACGGCGGCGCTGCGGGTCTTGAACAGCGCCATGAGGCGGGTACGATTTCAGTATAGCGGAGTTTACCGCTCGGCCGGCTCGAGCGAATACACGGCGCGCTCGGTGGAATCGCGTGTCACGCGGAAGATCACTTCGTTGCGCTTCTCGGCGCGCGCCGCATCCGCCGGCAGGGCTGTCGATTGTTCAAACACCACCTCCGGACGCGCGCCCGCAATGCGCACCACTCGCCGCCAGTCTTTCCCGCGCATCACCAGCCGCGCTTCGCTGTGATTGTTTTCGAACGTGATCTCAACCGGCCCGCTCCCCGCCATCGCGCCATCTTCGGGAAGCACATTGAGCCCGGAATCTTTCCAGACAAACTCCAGCCAGCGTCCGCCGTTCTGCTCGCTGAACACGGCGCGCACACGCTGATTTTCCAGAATCCATTCGGGGGAGCCATCGCCATCCAGATCGGTGGAATACGCCACCGCCTCATTGCGCGGGATCACCACGAAGCGCACCGGGAGATCCACGTCCGCCGAGCCGCTCAAGCGCAGCCGCCAGGGACGAAGTCCGGCCGTCTTGTCGTTGGCGAAGACTCGCACGTCAATGTCGCGCTCCATGCTGGCGCCGATGGAAATTTCCGAACGCGGCGGGAAGAATTGGAAGCCTTCGCCCTGGGCCTCCAAAACATAGTTGCGGATTTCCGGAAAGTTATTGCGGATGGTCACTGTGAGATTCCGGCCTGCGCCCGCGTCGACGGGCACGATGGGCGGCGCCACCGCCAGCTCGGCTTGCCCGCCGAAATGCAGACTCATCGCTTCGCGCACGCGCAGCGAAGCGGGCCGCAGCACTTGCAAGTGGGCCCGGCTCAGCAGAACGCCGTCGGCCTCCAGCGCGAAATCCGCCCACTCGCCGTGCAGCATGGTGGCGGGCACGCGCACCTGATAGTCGATTTCCGTGGAAGCTTTGGGATCGGCTGTGGCTTGAAAATTTTCCGGAACGCGCAGCCGGGATCGCTGGGCTACTTCTTCGGAGGAATACGACGCCGCAACGTGATTGTTTTTCCCCAGTATCAGACGGGTGGCATTCACGAAAAATCCGGATGCCTCCGGCGCCTGAATGGCCAGACCGATGCGCACCCGGTAGAGCGGGGCCTTGCCGGCGGGCACCGGCAAACGCGCGCGCGAAGTTTTTTCGTCCCAGTCGAATTTCACCGGACGCCCAGCCGCGAGCAGCGGCCCGTTCGGCTGCCGCGCCAGCTGCAGCACTACTTCGCCGGGCGAGATCGCTTCAAATTCCATAGCGAGAATCCCGTTTTCATACTCGACCGCAGTCAGTTCCGCGGTGGCGTAAACGATTTGGTCGCTCTTGCTAAAGGTGCTGCAATCGCGGCAAAAAGCGGCTTCGGAGAGCGGCAGCGCTACCGGAATCCACAGCGCGGCGCCGGTGGGCACGGTCACCATCGGCAGCATGATGGCGCGCTTCAACGGTGGATAATACGCGCGCAGTTGTCCGTGAAATGGCGTGCCGCTTTGATTCACCACGCTCACCACGGTTGCGCCTTCGGGCGAAATCAACTGGTGTGCGCTGACGCCCGCCGGCAGGTGCCCCTCGGCTGGCCGAACGGCGTGCGGTTCAGTCCCCAGAACCGGCCGCCAATATCTCGCCAGCAACGCGCCGCTTCGCAGCGCTGCCACATTCGCGCGTTCGTCGCCGGCAAAGGAAATCGCGCCGCGCTGGAACAGCTGGCCACCAGGAATTTCCCATCCTGGGGGAGTCAGCGAGTCTTCGATGTTCTCCCAAATCAACGCCCCGCGCCCCAGCGCCATCGCATCCCGGCTGCGCACCAGCGCGGCGGGGTCCGTTATTGAAACGCGCGTGATGGGCGCCGGTGGCATGGGCACGTCGAAACCCGCGCCGCCTTCCACCAAAGAAATTGGGCCGCCGTGAACCGAGAGCTGCGAAGCCAAGGCTTGTTGCAAAGGCTGGAGCCATGCTTGACGATCCGGCCCGGCGCCCGGCGGAAAGCCGTCGTTCACCCAGCCCTTCACCGGGCCCAGCGGCCGGATCCACGCATGCAGCCCCACTCGCTTAAGCAGCCTGACGAAACCGATGAGGTCCCGCCGCGGACTGGTGCGCCCCGTCAAATCCAACTCGCCGCCTTCCATCCGATGCCAGTTCCACGGGATGGAAAACACCACGGTATCGATGCCAAGATTCTTGAGCCACACCAGCTCGCGCTCCCACAGCGGCTGGGGGAATTGATAGTAGGGAAATTCGGCGGCCTCGACGAACGCCGGGGCTTCCGCCGCCACTGCCAAGCCCGAGACCGCCAGGAGCAAGGCCAGGAGGCGCATCACATCGCGGCGCTTTTGCGGAGCCGGTAATCTTCCACCAGCGGCATTTTCACCACCCGGCACATTTCAAACAGGCGGGAACGGGCGCGCCCGCCGATGCGATCGGCCAGCGTCGTGCGGTATTCGATCTGCCCGGCGGTATCCGGCGACCGCCGCACGATCGCGTCACCGGCATCCGCATCCGGCAGATTCGTGGTGGCGATAAGCGGCTTCTTGTTATTGCATCGATAGGTGATGATGGACGTGATCGTGTCCTCCACCCACTCCGTAACCCGGTGCGCGCCCAAATCGTCGAGCAGCAGCACTTCGGCGTCCATGGCAAAACGATACGCTTCGCGGTCGCTTGCGCCTGACGCGGCGTTGTATCCGGAACGGATGCGATCCAGCAGATTCTGGTAATCGAAGAACAGGCCGGGGAAACCTTTGTCGATGATGCGGCGCAGCGCTGCTACGGCCAGGTGCGTCTTGCCGGTTCCGGGCTCTCCGATGAGCAGCAATCCAGGCTGGCTTTCCGATGGAAATTTGTTGGCGTACGTCATCACCATCATGCGGATCTCGGAAAGCTCACGCCGCGCCATCTCGTTGTCCTTAGACGTTGTCGAGAAGTTGTCGAACGACGCTTTCTGATACAGCAGCGGAATACCTGCCTGCTCTTCCAGGCGCGCGGCGCGGCTTTCGAGCGCGCACTCGCAACGCTCTGCGCCGGAAATGCCGTCGCGCAGCAGGATCTTAAAGCCGATACCATTGCAGAGCGGGCAGATGTCCTGTGCCATGCCCTCTATTATCCTTTACTCAATCACTACCAGTACCGCGCCCGCGCTTACCGTCTCACCTTCGCGCACGGGAATGGCAGCCACCAGTCCCGGACGCGCCGCCTTCAGCTCGTTTTGCATCTTCATGGCTTCGATTACCACCAGGCCTTGGCCGGCGACTACCTCATCGCCCCGCGCAACTAAGAATCGGACGATTTTCCCCGGCATCGGCGCGGCCACTTGCAGCGGCCCATCCGTTCGACGACCCGCGGACTGGCGATTGGCACGGCGCGGATCCTGCAGCTCGACGCGCATCCGGCGTCCGCCGATCGTCACCCCGGCGCCGTCCTGCGCGTTCTCCACGCGAGCTTCGTAGCTGCGTCCATCGAGCAAAATCGAAAACACGCCCGGCTCGACTTCGAGCACCTGCGCGCGCCGCCATTCCCCCGAGCCCAGGCGAAACTCACGCCCCGCTCCGTTCTCGCGCACGTCGAGGGTTGTTTCGCGGCCATCGATTTGCACGTTGAAACTCATCGCAGCAATCCGTCGCGGCCCGCCGCTTTCCACCGCGACGCAGGCGCGGCAGCCGGGCCATTCTCTATCCTCGTCAAGGGACGTGCCGCATGAGCCGCCAATGCAGCCACCGCTTCGATATCCGCATCCGCGGCGTACGCCTTGCGCCGTTGGAAAAACTCTTCCAGGAATCCCGTATGCAAGTCGCCGCTCACGAACGCTTCGTCGCTCACCAAGTCGGCAAACAAACTCAAATTCGTCTGCACGCCCGCAACATGATACTCCTCGATCGCGCGCCGCATGCGTGCAATGGCGTGGTTGCGCGTGCCCGCCCACACCGCCAGTTTCGCCAGCATGGGATCGTACTCCAGAGGCACGTTCCATCCGTCATAAATTCCCGAATCCAGGCGCACGCCTGGCCCAGCAGGTTCATGCAGCCCAGTGATTTTCCCCGCCGACGGGAAAAACTGGTTGTCGGGATCTTCCGCATATACGCGGCATTCGATGGCCGCGCCCTGCCAGGCCAAGTCTTCCTGCGCGATGGTGAGTTTTTCCCCCGCGGCAATTTCCACCTGCCAGCGAACCAGATCGAGGCCGGTCACCAGCTCGGTCACCGGATGCTCCACCTGCAAGCGCGTGTTCATTTCCAGGAAGTAGAAGTTTTCGTTGCGCTCGACCAGAAATTCGACCGTGCCCGCGTTGTAGTAGCCGGCGGCGCGCGCCGCGCGTATGGCCGCTTCGCCCATTTTTTGGCGCATCTCCGGCTTCGACGCCAGCAGCGGCGAAGGGCACTCTTCCAGAATTTTTTGATGCCGCCGCTGGATGGAGCATTCGCGCTCGCCCAGGTGAATCATGTGCCCGTGCTTGTCGCCGAGCAGTTGAATCTCGATGTGGCGCGGATTTTCGATCAGCTTCTCGATGTAAACTGAAGCATCGCCGAACGCGCGCCCGGCCTCGCTCGACGCATCGCGAAAAGCTCCTTCCAAGTCCTCATCGCGATCCACGCGGCGCATGCCTTTGCCGCCGCCGCCCGCCACCGCTTTCAACAGGACCGGATAGCCGCAGGTTCGCGCAAAAACGCCGGCTTCGGCAGGCGATTTCGCCCCATCACGCATGCCCGGCACCACCGGAACTCCCGCTGCAATCGCCAGCTCGCGCGCAGCGGTTTTCGATCCCATCTTGCGAATGGAATCCGCCGGCGGGCCGATGAACACGAACCCTGCGCTTTCGCAAGCCGCGGCGAATTCCGCATTTTCGCTCAGAAATCCGTAGCCGGGATGAATGGCTTCGGCGCCATGCGCGCACGCCGCTTCCAGGATGCGGTCGATGCGCAGATAGCTCTCTCTCGACGGCGCAGGTCCCAGATGGAACGCTTCATCCGCCCAGCGTACGTGGGCCGCGGCGCGGTCCGCATCGGAATACACGGCGACCGTGCGGATCCCCATCTCGCGCAGCGTACGCATGATGCGCACGGCGATTTCCCCTCGATTGGCAATGAGAATTTTTTGGAACACTACTCGACCCGGTAGTTGGGCGCTTCTTTAGTAATGATGACGTCGTGCACGTGACTCTCGCGGAGACCGGCCGGAGAAACGCGAATGAACCGGGCTTTCTCCTGCATGGTAGGAATGTCGCCGCAGCCGCAATAACCCATGCCGGCGCGCAATCCACCTACTAGCTGATACACCAGATCGCCCAGCGGCCCCTTCGACACCACCCGCCCTTCAATTCCTTCCGGCACCAGCTTCGCGTTCGGATCCTGCGCGTAGCGCTCACTCGATCCCTGCGCCATCGCGCCCAGCGAACCCATTCCGCGATACGTCTTGAACGTGCGGCCCTGATAGAGAATCACTTCGCCGGGGCTCTCATCCGTGCCCGCCAGCAAACTGCCGATCATCACCGCGTCAGCGCCCGCCGCGATGGCCTTGGTAATGTCGCCGGAATATTTCACGCCGCCATCGGCGATCAGCGGAACGCCGGCGCCGCGCGTTGCCCGCGCGCATTCTGAAATCGCGGTGAGCTGCGGCACCCCGGCGCCCGTCACCACGCGGGTGGTGCAAATCGAGCCCGGGCCGATGCCGACTTTAATGCCATCCACGCCCAGCGAGATCAACTCGCAAGCGCCTTCATAAGTCGCCACGTTGCCGGTGATGAGCTGGACCTCGGGAAATTTTCGCTTCACCGCTTTCACGGCTTCAATCACGCGTCCGCTATGGCCGTGGGCGGTGTCGATGGCCAGCACATCCACTTTGCGCTGGACTAGTTCGGATGCGCGCTCCAGGAAGTCTCCCGTCGCCCCCAGCGCAGCGCCCACTCGCAGCCGTCCTTGCGGATCTTTCGCGGCATTGGGATATTTCAGCTTCTTTTGGATGTCTTTGACCGTGATCAGGCCCTTGAGATTGTAATTGTCGTCAACCACCAGCAGCTTTTCGACGCGATGATGATGCAGAATCTGCTCGGCCTCTTCCAGCGTCGTCCCCACCGGCACGGTGATGAGGTTGTCCTTGGTCATCACCTCGGAAATAGTCAGATCGCTGCGCGTTTCGAAGCGCAAGTCGCGATTGGTGAGAATGCCCACCAGTTTGCCGCCGCGTGTCACCGGCACGCCGGAGATGCGGTAGTGTTTCATCAGATCGAGCGCGTCGGAAATTTTCTTGTCCGGCGCAATTGTGATGGGATCGACGATCATCCCGCTCTCACTGCGCTTCACCCGGTCCACTTCCTCGGCCTGCCGCTCGATCGTCATGTTGCGGTGGATGATGCCCATGCCGCCCTGCTGCGCCAGCGCAATAGCCAGGTGCGATTCGGTCACCGTATCCATGGCCGCGCTCACGATGGGAATGTTCAGCGGAATTTTGCGCGTCAGCCGGGTTCGCGTGTCCACTTCGGAGGGCAGAACTTCGCTGCGCGCCGGCTTGAGCAGAACATCGTCGAAGGTAAGACCCTCTGGTATGCCGTCAACGATCATAAAAGTGATCTATGCATCATAGCGTATGCGCGGCGAGCCGCTAGTTGGTGACCTGCGTCGACCGGCTGTCCTTGCGAATCGGCTCGTAAATTTTCATCCACTCCTTGTGCGCCGGATGATCGATGTAGCGATCGGCCGCGGCCTTATCCTCGAACTCGATGACGAAGGCGTAATGAAATTCACGCGGCTGCACGCGAATGGCTTTGATCCAGATATTCTTGATGCCCGGGATTTCCGCCGCCATGGTCTTGACGCCGTCGATCGCCGCCTGCCGCTGCTCCGGCGTCGAGTCAGACGTCCATTCTCCCGTGGATAAGTGAATGATGGAAGTAGGCCGCCCATACTTGTTGGCGCCCAACACCAACCCGGCTCCGAACAAAGCAATCGCGGACACAAAGACAACTGCCGATTTCCAACGGTGTGAAGCAATCATGCGGTGCTCTCCTGGAAGTGGAAACTGAATACTTCAATAGTAACGCAACTTATCCCCGCGGCTGGGTCACGCGCAAACCGCTCCATTCCTCGCACAGCACGATAGAGTTGGCGGGATTGCGCCCGTCGTACTTCACAGAAATGGGTCCAATCGACGTCCATGCATCCGCAGGCAGAATGTGCGCCACGTCGCTGACATCCTGAGTGGCGTGGTACTCCACACCGCGTACCGCGTAGGAATAAAACATCACGCCGTCCCTCAGTTCGATGAGATTGGCGTCGCCCATCTTGCCGTTGGCGTGCAGCATCGCCCGGCGGCGGCGCTCCAGTTCAGACGCGGAGGGGCGGCTGCGCAAATAGGCGCGAATGCCAAAAGCGCCACCTGCGCCCAGCAGCGCCAGTCCCGCCAACAGTCCTACCGTACCGCTGGTCACTAGCCGGCTACCGGAGTCTCCTGGAAGACCTTGGCGTAGTCCTTGAGGAACTGCTCCAGGCCTTTGTCGGTCAACGGATGATTGAACAGCATGTCCAGCACCTTGAAAGGCAGCGTGCCGATATGCGCGCCCGCCAGGCCGGCGTCGATCACATGCGTTGGCGACCGCAGCGAAGCGGCCAGCACCTGGGTCTTGAAGCCGTAGTTCTTGTAAATCGTCATGATGCTGCGGATCAGCTCCATGCCGGTCCAGCCGATGTCATCCAGGCGTCCCACAAACGGGCTGATGATATACGCCCCGGCTTTGGCGGCGATGAGCGCCTGCCCGGCCGAGAAGCAAAGCGTCACGTTGACGCGCAGCCCGTCCTTGCTCAACGCGGACGTCGCTTTGATGCCGTCCCGTGTCAGCGGACATTTCACCACGACATTCTTGTGGATGCGCGCCAGCTCGCGGCCTTCGCGAATCATGGCCTGGGCTTCGGTGGCGACTACCTCTGCGCTGATGTCGCCGTCGACGATATCGCAAATAGCGCGAATCTGCTCAGCGATGGGCTTGCCCTCTTTGGCGATCAGCGAGGGATTGGTGGTGACGCCATCCACAATGCCCCAGGAGGCGCCTTTTTTCAGTTCATCAAGATTCGCAGTGTCTAAAAAGAATTTCACGGCAAGTTCCTTGCAGCGATTATAACATCCGCCCTGCGGACGTTCTGTCCCGCTGTCGCCGCCAGCAGCTCGCGAATGGTCCGGCGCGTCACCGGGTCGCGCAGCTCAGGCGCCAGATCGGCCAGCGGCGCCAGCACGAAACGCCGCTCCCGCAACCGCGGATGAGGAATTTCGAGCGCAGCCGTCGACACCACGGCATTCCCGTAGAACAAAATATCGATATCGATAGTGCGCGGGGCGTTCTCCGCCAGCCGCTTGCGACCCAGCTCCTTTTCGATCTTGCCGATCCTGCGCAGCAATTGCAGAGGAAACAATTCCGTCTCCGCTTCGGCGACGGCGTTCAGAAACCAGCGCTGGTTGCGGCGTCCCTGCGGCTCAGTTTCATAAGCGGGCGAAATTCGCAGAATGCGCAGCTCGCGCGATTCGAGCAAATCGACAGCCTTCCGCAGCCAGACTTCCCGATCACCGACGTTCGATCCCAATCCCAAATAAACGATCTTCAAAACTCTGCGTTCTCTGCGCCTCTGCGAGAAAATTGCCTTACAATAGTCCCGGCTGATCCCCAATCCGAAGCTTCCGCTGCACCTTGAAATAATCAAACGCACTCTCGGTAGCCACGCGCCCGCGCGGCGTGCGATGCAGAAATCCCAGCTGGATCAAATACGGCTCGTAAACTTCCTCGATCGTCTCCGGCTCTTCGCCGATCGATGCCCCGATGGTATTCAACCCCACCGGCCCGCCGCTGTAATTTTTCAATACCGTCAACATGATCTTCTGATCGATTTCGTCCAGCCCGAAGCGATCCACTTCCAGCAGGTCGAGCGCCGTCTCCGCCGTCTCGCGGGTCACACGCCCGTCGGCCCGCACCTGCGCGTAATCCCGCACACGGCGCAATAAACGATTCGCAATGCGCGGCGTCCCCCGGCTGCGGCGCGCAATTTCCGCCCCGCCTTCATCATCCACATCCACGCTCAACAGCCGCGCCGATCGCTTCACGATCTGCTTCAGCTCATCGACGCCGTAATGGTTCAGCCGCAGCACTAAGCCGAAACGTCCGCGCAGCGGCGCGCTTACCAGACCCTGCCGCGTCGTGGCCCCGATGGCCGTGAAGCGCGGAATTGACAGCGAATGCGTGCGCGCCCCGGGTCCGGCTCCCACCAGAATATCCACCCGAAAATCCTCAATCGCCGAGTACAGCATTTCCTCCACATCCGGCAGCAGGCGATGGATTTCGTCGATGAAAAAAACCTGCCGTTCGCGGATGTTGCTCAGCACCCCGGTCAGGTCGAGCTTCTTTTGCAGAATGGGCCCGGCGGTCTGCTCGAATTCCACGCCCAGCTCCTCGGCGATAATGGCCGCGAGCGTGGTCTTGCCTAGGCCCGGCGGTCCGTAGAGCAGCACGTGGTCCATGGCTTCGCCGCGCTGCTTGGCCGCCGCGATGGCGATCGCCAGATTTTCCTTGAGCTTGGTTTGTCCGGTGAAATCCGCCAGCCGCCGTGGCCG
The DNA here is from genome assembly GCA_016185465.1 of Candidatus Solibacter usitatus. Taxonomy (GTDB): domain Bacteria; phylum Acidobacteriota; class Terriglobia; order Bryobacterales; family Bryobacteraceae; genus JACPNO01. The sequence continues at coordinate 49,183 of JACPNO010000036.1, read as the reverse complement.
CAATCCAACTTCAAATTGCGCCTCATCTTCCAGGGGGGCCGCGGAAACGATGCGGGGATCGGCCATCGTTGTCAGCTTACCTTACCAGTTCCAGGGCGCGGCGAAATAACGGTTCGAACTCCACCGGAACTCCGGCCGCTCGTGCTTTGCGCACCGCCGTTTCAGCGGCCGGCCGCGCGCAGCCCAGGTTCAGCAGCGCCGACATCACATCCTGCTCGATCGATCCCAGCGCCGGCGCCGCCGTTCCCCCGCCGTCTCCAACCGGAAGCGGCAGTTTGTCACGCAGCTCCAGGATCATGCGCTCGGCCGTCTTCTTGCCGACGCCGGGAATCCTCACCAACCGCTCCACTTCTCCCTTACGAATAGCGCCAATCAATTCCACCGCCGCCAGACCCGAGAGCACTTTGATCGCAAGCGACGGCCCGATGCCGCTCACGCTAATCAGCTTTTCGAACAGGTTCTTTTCGTCTTCCGAAAGAAAACCGTAAAGCGCCAGCAAATCCTCGCGCACGTGGGTGTGGATGCGCAGCCGCACTTCGCGGCCCGCTTCCGGCAGCCCGGTGTAGGTGGAGACCGGAATGTTCACTTCGTAGCCAACTCCGCCGACGTCGACGATCGCCTGGTTAGGGCTCTTTTCCGTCAACACTCCGCGCAAAATTGCGATCATAGGGAAAGGCCGTGCCACAACAGTATGCCACGCAAGCGGTAGCGGCGAAATAATCCATGGCGCGTCGACGCTTCTTTGTAGACCGTGTGCATGACGGCCGCGCCGAACTCGCCGGCGACGAAGCCCGCCATTTGTCCCGCGTTCTGCGCGCCACCCCCGGCCAGCGCTACGAAGTTTCCGACGGCCACGCGTTGTATCTCGCCGAAATCGCCGAGGTCTCCGCCCAGCGCGTGCTGTTTCGCATCGTCGAGCCGCTGGACTTCACCGCTCCGCCGGTAGAAATCACGCTGCTGGCCGCGCTCATCAAGTTCGACCGCTTCGAGTGGATCGTGGAAAAAGCTACCGAGCTCGGCGTCGCCAAAATCGTCCCGATGGATTGCGAGCGCAGCGAGAAGGGCTTGGCCAAGGCGGCTGAGAAGCGCCGGGAGCGCTGGCAGCGCGTGGCGCGGGAAGCCAGCCAGCAGTCGCGCCGAGTGCATCTTCCGGAAATCGCCGAACCTGCCACGTTGAAGCAAGCCACTACCCAGCCGGCAAAGTATCGCTTCGCGCTGGAAGAAAATCCGGGTGCGCCGCCGCTGCTGACCGCCGCAATGTCGATCGAGCGCCGTCACGGTGACACGGTAGCGCTGGCCGTAGGCCCGGAAGGCGGCTGGACCGAGGACGAGCGAGCCCTCCTCCCAGCCGCCGGTTTCACAGCCGTGTCCGCCGGCTTTCAGATCATGCGCGCCGAGACCGCCGCCATTGCCGCGATGGCCGTGCTCACGAACGCGTGGCTTGCGCCGATTAGAATAGAAGGATAGGGAGTGAATGGGATTCTTCTTCGGACGCACCGCGGAAACGATCGTCTACCTGATCATGGCCTTCGCGCAATGGCGCATGGGCCGCGCCATTTTAGACTGGACGGCGAAGTCGGGCTGGGTACCAGTAAATGTGGTGCGCCGCGTGTTGATCGCCTGCGCCGCCATCATCCTCTTTGGCATTCTGATCAGCTATCACACCATTGCCGCCTGGAATCCCCTGGATTACAAGATTGGCGGCGGCGTGCGGGCAGCCGTGTACCTTTGGGGCTGCGGCTCGACCGGTGGCTGGGTCATCTACCAGTTCCTGCGCCTCACCAAAGTTTGGCCGGACGAAATTCCGCCGGCTCCTCAGAATCCGGCGCGCCGCCGCTTGTTGCTTGCCGCTGGCAGCGCGGCCATTGCCTCGCCGTTCGCCGTGCTGGGCTGGGGAACATTCCTCGAGCGCACCAATTTTAGAATTCGCGAAATTGACGTCACCATCGCCGGATTGCCCGATGATCTTGCCGGCCTCCGCCTGGTCCAGCTCAGTGATATTCATCTGAGCGCGTTTCTCAGCGCCGCCGAATTTGCCCGCGTCATCGACGCCGCCAATGAATTGCGCCCGCACGTCGCCGTAGTCACCGGCGACCTCATCTCCATGCATGGCGACCCGCTCGACGCCTGTCTCGATCAGCTCGCCCGCCTGCGCGCCGAGGCCGGCGTCCTGGGATGCCTCGGCAACCACGAGCTCTACACCGACGCCGAAGACTACACCACCCTGCAAGGCGCGCGCCTGGGCATCTGGTTTCTCCGCTCCCGGGCCCGGCAATTGCGCTTTGGCAGCGCAACCCTCAACATCGGTGGTGTGGACTATCAGAAAATGTCTACGACCGGAAAATATCTGCGCGGCGCCGGGAAACTGCTAGTCCCCGGCGCTGTGAATGTCCTGCTGTCCCACAATCCCGACGTGTTTCCGGTTGCCGCGCAGCAGGGTTGGGACTTGACCCTCGCCGGACACACTCATGGCGGACAAGTGACGGTCGAAATTCTCCACCGCTCTCTCAACGTGGCAAAATTCTTCACGCCGTTTGTGTACGGCTCCTACCGCTCCGGCCGTTCGTCGATTTACGTCACGCGCGGCATTGGCACCATCGCCATGCCCACCCGTATCGGCGCGCCGCCTGAGACTGCGTTGTTGCGCTTGAGGAAGGCCTAGGAACGCGAATTGCGCTACCTCATTCTCAGCGACATCCATGCGAATTGGGAAGGGCTCGCGGCCGTATTGGAATCAGCCGCCGGCCTCTACGATCGCATCGTTTGCTGCGGCGACCTGATCGGCTATGGCGCCGACCCGAACCCGGTTGTCGATTGGACTCGCGCCAATATTGCCATGGTAGTTCGCGGCAATCACGACCGCGCCTGCACCGGTCTCGACGATCTCGAATGGTTCAATCCCGTCGCGCGCGCCGCCGCCACCTGGACCCTGCAGGCGCTCGGCCCGGAAAATGCCGACTATGTCCGCGCCCTGCCCAAAGGCCCTCTCATGGCCGGCGGTTTTGCCCTGATGCACGGCTCGCCCATGGACGAAGATCAGTACGTCGTCGAAGCACGCGACGCCGCGCCCGTGTTTTCTTATCTCGAAGCGCCGGTGGCCTTCTTCGGACACACCCATCTACAAGGCGGCTTCGTGTGGATTCGCCAGCGCGCCCGCCTGCTGCGCATTCCCGCCGACGGTCTGGTGGAGCTGGACCCGGAGTGCGCGTATCTTCTCAATCCCGGATCGGTCGGACAGCCTCGTGACGGTGACCCGCGCGCCGCTTACATCGTCTACAATCCCGAAGAACGAATCGTTCAGTTCCATCGCGTGCCCTACGACGTGGCCACCGCCCAAAACAAAATTCGCCGCGCGGGCCTGCCGCAAGTTCTGGCCGACCGGCTCGCCGTAGGAAGGTAACCTCCGCATGCCCCATATAAAAATTACGATGACCGCTGAGCTGGCGGACTACCTTCGCAGCGTCTCCCTGCAGGAGCCGGAAATACTCCAGCGCCTGCGCGAAGAAACCGCCGCCCATCCCCAGGCTGGAATGCAGATCACCCCGGAGCAAGGGCAATTCATGGCGCTGCTGGTGCATCTGCTCAACGCCCGCCTCACGCTCGAAGTGGGCGTGTTTACGGGCTATAGTTCGCTCGCCGTCGCGCTGGCGCTGCCCGCCGCGGGCAAGATCATCGCTTGCGATATTTCGAGCGAGTTTACCGCGATCGCCCGCAAGTACTGGCGCGAAGCCGGCGTCGAACAAAAAATCGACCTGCGCCTGGCCCCGGCTATCCAAACGCTCGATGCGCTGATCGCCCAAGGCCGCAGCGGCACTTTCGACTTCGCCTTTATCGATGCCGACAAAGAAAACTACGCCAACTATTACGAGCGCGCGCTGGTGCTGCTGCGCCCCGGCGGTTTGATTGCCGTCGACAACGTGCTGTGGCACGGCCGCGTCATCGACCCGGCAGCCAACGATGCCGACACCCGCGCCATCCGCGCCTTCAACGCCACAATGCGCACCGACAAGCGCGTCTGGCAGACCATGGTCCCAGTAGGCGACGGCCTAACCCTAGCCGTGAAAAAGTAAGTGGGGCAGGTCCCCGACCTGCCTGCTTCCTCCGCGTTACGATGAAACGATGCTGCGCGTAAGCGTCATTGGCGATTTCGATCCCGCCAACGATACACACACCACGATTCAAGACTCTCTCGATCACGCCGCACCAGGCGCCCTGCAGGCCCACTGGGTCCGCACCGACGCAATGGATTTGTCCGTTCTCTCCAGCTCCGCCGCCGTGTGGTGCGCCCCCGCCAGCCCGTATCGCAGTTTAGAAGGCGCGCTCCAGGGTATTCGCTACGCGCGTGAAAACGGTGTGCCGTTTCTGGGCACCTGCGCCGGCTTTCAGCATGCCATCATCGAGTTCGCCCGCAACGTCCTGGGATTAAGCGCGGCCGTAAGCGAAGAATATGATGCCACCGCCTCCTGTCTGTTTGTCTCTCGCCTGGCGTGTTCGCTTCGCGGCGGCTCGCGGATGAAAGTCCGCATACTGCCTGGCACGCTAGCCCACCGGCTTTACAGCAGCGATCAGGCCGAAGAGCGCTACTATTGCAATTTTGGATTCAATCCGGCCTACCGGGACCAAATGGAAAAAGGCGGCGCACGTTTCTCCGCGACCGACCAGGAAGGCGAAGTGCGCGTCTTTGAGCTACCGGCGCATCGCTTCTTCGTTGGCACGCTGTTCGTGCCGCAGACGTCCTCGAGTTCCGCAAAACCGCATCCCATCATCGCAGGATTCGCCGCAGCCGCTCAGCAATTCGGCGCTGAACGATCGCCGACGGCCGCGTAACTGGACATGAATTGCAATTTTGGATTCAATCCGGCCCACCGGGACCAAATGGAAACTCCGCGACCGATCAGGAAGGCGAAGTGCGCGTCTTCGAGCTACCGGCGCATCGCTTCTTCGTTGGCACGCTGTTCGTGCCGCAATGGACATGTAGGGGCGGGTTTCAAACCCGCCCTTCGCGTTCGCCGGCATAATACTCCCGTATCCGCTTTGCCGCCGCCGGCCCCGCCATCTTCGCCAATTCCTCTTCGCTAGCCGCCCGCACCCGCTCCGAACTCCCAAAATACCGCAGCAGTTTCTGCACCGTGCGCTCCCCAACGCCGCGTATTTGCTCGAGCTCCGAAGTCAAACTCTCCGCATTGCGCCGCGTGCGATGAAAGGTCACCGCAAACCGGTGCGCCTCATCGCGAATAGTTTGGATCAGATGCAAGATCGGCGAGAACCGGTCCAGCGCAATCGGCTCGTCCTCCTGCCCGTACACGTAGACAATCTCCTCGCGCTTGGCAATCGACGCCAGCGGCTGGTTGATAATCCCCAGCGATTCGAGCGCGGCCGCCGCCGCGTGCAATTGCCCCAGTCCGCCATCGATCAGCACCAGCCCCGGCAGCGACTGGTTCTCCGCCTGCAGCCGCCCATAGCGCCGCGTCACCACTTCGTGAATGCTGGCGAAATCGTCGTTGCCGATGACCGTGCGGACGATGAACTTGCGGTAATCCGCTTTCTTCATGCGGCCCTGTTCCCACACCACCATGCTGGCCACTTTGTTGGTGCCCTGAATGTGCGAAACGTCGAAGCACTCAATGCGTGATGGCGGCTCCGTCAGTCCCAGCGTGTCCGCCAGCGCCTCCTGAATCACCTTCGACGACGGCTTCATGACCCGGAAACGCGAATCGAAGCTGTGCTTGGCGTTGGTCTCGACCAAATCCAGCATGGCTTTTTTCTGTCCGCGCTGCGGCGTACGGATTTCCACTTTGCGATTGCGTTTTTCCGATAGCAGCTCTTCCAGCGCCTCGCGATCCTCGAAATCCGCCGGCACATGAATCACCGCTGGGACATATTGCTGGTCCAGATAAATCTGCTTTAGCAGCGCGGCAAATAGCTGCGAAGAGTCAAGCTCCTTCTGGTCCTCCCAGAAAAATTCGCGCCGGTCCACAATGCGGCCGTTGCGCAGATGAAACAGATTGACGGCGACCAATGGCGGCTCGGCGTAGTAGGCGAATATGTCGATGTCGTCGCCCGACGCCGCCGCCATCTTTTGCCGTTCGTCCATTTCCTCGACAGTCGACAGCAGATCGCGCAACGCCGCCGCTTCCTCGAAGCGCGTATCCTCGGACGCCAGGCGCATGCGCGTGCGCAACCCGCCCGCGACGTCGGAATACCGGCCTTCCAGAAACAGCCGGACGTTCGCCACCGCGGTGGCATACGTTCCCTCCGTCGTCAGCCCTTCGGCGCAAGGCCCCAGGCAGCGATGAATGTGGTACTGCAGGCAGGGCTTGGGATGAAATCGCGTCAGATCCACTTTGCAGGAAGGCACCAGAAAGTGGCGGTGAATGAAGTTCACCAGCCGGTGCGCCAGATTCGCCGGAAAGTACGGCCCAAAATAGGTAGCGCCGTCTTTGCGCAGCCGCCGCGTCACATACACGCGCGGATATTTTTCCTGTGTCAGCTTGATGTACGGATAGGTCTTGTCGTCGCGCAGCAGGAAATTGAAGCGCGGCTTCCACTGTTTGATCAGATTGTTTTCGAGCGCCAGCGCCTCTTTCTCGTTGTCGACCAGAATGTAATCCACGTCGGTGGCTTCCGACAGCAGCGTGCCGGTTTTGGCGTTGGCCATGTTGTCGTCGGAAAAATAGCTGCGCACCCGCAGGCGCAGGCTCTTGGCCTTGCCGACATAAATCACGCGCCCGGATGCGTCTTTGTAGAGATACACCCCGGGCGCCAAAGGAAGCTGCGCTGCCTTGTTACGGAGTTCCGGCGGTCCAGGCAATATAATTAAATTATGTCACGCGCCTGGTGGGTCTCCGCCGTTCTCGCCTGCGGCCTGTTAGCTCAACAGAAGCCGCCCGCGCCCGACCCCGCGCGTCCTGAACAAGCGCCCGCCGAAGAGGACGAGGCGCTCAAACCCAAGGAATACACCTTCAATCCCATCCAGGCCGAAAAAGAATTGCGCATCGGCAACTACTATTTCCGGAAGGGAAGTTATCGCGCCGCCGTGCAGCGCTTCCGCGAGGCCACCCAGTGGAACGCCCAATCCGCCGAAGCGTTTCTGCGGCTGGGTGAAGCCGAAGAAAAGCAAAAGGACCTGAAAGCCGCGCGCGAAGCTTACGAAAAATATCTTGAGCTGGCGCCGGAAGCCAAGAACCGCGCCGAGATTCAGAAAAAAGTAGCCCATCTAGCCAAACGGTAATTCAAAACCTACTTCAAAAACCTGGGACAGTCTGCGTGTTTCCTGGTTTCCACCATTCTGAAATTGCCGGAGACGTTCACCAAGTGCTAGACAGCACGCATGTTACCGAGTACTTCCGCAAGAACCGATAGGCCGCGTATTTCTCCACAATAGCGGTTTGTTAAAAACAAACGGGTTACTCCTAAATTTCCCGAATCTTCCGGGAAACGCGCAGACTGTCCCAGGTTTTTCCCCAGGTTTTTCCCCGCAGCCACGCACGCTCCCGCGGTTTAATCTGTTTGCGAATCACGCTTAGCACGCGCGCAAACCCGCGATCCCAGCCGGGAAATAAATCGATGTATTGCGTCTCGCGCTGGATGCTGGGCGGCACCCGGCAGGCATCCAGACGCACCGGAATCAGAAAAATATCGTCCAGCGGGATGCGGCGCGCGCAGTCCAGCGCATAGCGTATCTCGGCCTGAAATCCGCCTTTCTTGCTCACCGAGTTCTGCGAAAAGCAGGCAATCACAAACTTCGAAGTCTCGATGGCTTGCTCAATCGACCGCGGCCAGTTCTGGCCCGGCAGCAGCTTGCGGCGATCCAGCCACGGATCGAACCCGCGCGCCCAAAGTCCGTCGAAAATGCGGTCCGCCGCGCTGGCATCCTCCTGCACGTAAGCCAGAAATATCTTGGGCTGGGTGCGCGGGACGAAGCGCGCCCCCTTGCGCGGGCTCGGCACGAAGCGGCCCAGGCCGTCGATCTCCACCGGCTTGCCTTCTTTCAGACACTGCCGCACCATCACCGCCACGCTTTCCGACGAGGCCCATTCACTTGCCACGGGTTTTGCCAATCTTAGGTTCGAACGTGAAGCGCACGCTCCGGCCGGCGGTGAAGGTGCCAAGGCCCGGCAGCAGCGCCTTCTGTCCCCTGCGGAGATGCGTGAGGATCCCGTTGACGACGCGGTCCAGTTGGTCGGCCGCCTCAGCCGGAGACACGCCCGAACGCTTTGCCAGCCGCTTGGCCAGATCTGCTTTTTTCATCGATTCCAGCCTAGCATCCGGCATCTCCCGAATTGGCCAGCCAGAAAGTCGATGAGAGCTTGTTTTCTTTTTATTTCATACACTTACGGGCATAGAAACACAATATCGGACGCTGTGACCCGGAACTGTATCAAATGAAAGGATTTTAATACCACCTTAAGGGTAGGTTCATGCAAGCTCCGCTATGATACCGGGTGACGAACGTTCGTCACTATCACAAGGAGAACTCCAACAAATGAAGAAATTGATGATCGCGATGCTCAGCTTGTCGCTCCTGACCGGTCTGGCCAGCGTTTCTTTCGGCCGCGACGACGACAAGAAGATGGAAAAGAAGGAAAAGAAGGGCAAGAAGAAGAAAGCCGACAAGAAGACCGACGGTAAGTAACTGCTGCATGGCGGCCCGGCCGCCTTTGTTTTCGGGGATAGCCGCGCAGTTGCTCCTAAGCACTGTGCGGCTGTCCACAGTATTCTTTCCTTCCCGATCTTGACTGTCTCCCCCGTTTCGCATAATCTCTAGTTGAATTAGGAGATTCCCGCTTCCCCAAAAATGTACATATCCGTCAAGGGCGAATACGCATTGCAGGCGGTCTTCGACTTGACGCTGCAGGCTCCCAGCCGCCAGCCGGTGAAGATCGCCGGTATCGCCCAGAGGCAGAAGATTCCGCAAAAATTTCTGGAGTTAATCCTGGCCAGCCTCAAGCAAGGCGGTTTCGTCGAGTCGCGGCGCGGCGCCGACGGCGGGTATCTGCTGGCGCGGCCGCCCGAATCCATCAAGGTCGGAGAGGTTCTGCGCTTTGTCGAGGGAACTCGCGATGAGAAATCGCGCGCGCGCAGGAATTACGATTCCCCCTTTCGCGAATTGTGGGAGCGCGTGAACAGCGGTATTTCAGACGTGCTGGATCAAACGACCTTCGCCGACTTGCGCCGCACCTGGACCGATAAGAACTCCAAATTTGTGCCCAACTGGGAGATCTGACAAGCGTGATATTCGACGACAATTCACTCAGCATTGGCCGCACGCCGCTCGTGCGCCTGAACCGCATTACCGAGGGCGCAGGCGCTACCGTGTTAGCGAAGATCGAGGGCCGCAACCCGGCGTATTCGGTGAAATGCCGCATTGGCGCGTCCATGATCTGGGACGCCGAGCGCCGCGGAATTCTGAAACCCGGCAAAGAGCTGATCGAGCCCACCAGCGGCAATACCGGAATCGCGCTGGCCTTTGTCGCCGCTGCCCGCGGATATCCCATCACCCTCGCCATGCCCGAGACCATGTCGATCGAACGCCGCAAGGTGCTGGTGGCGCTTGGCGCCAAGCTGCTGCTTACCGACGGCGCGCAAGGCATGAATGGATCGATTCAGAAGGCCGAGCAAATCGTGGCTTCCGGGCCCGACCGCTATGTGCTGCTGCAGCAGTTCAAGAACCCCGCCAACCCGGAGATTCATTTCAAGACCACAGGACCTGAAATTTGGGACGACACCGCCGGAGCCATCGATGTCCTGGTGGCCGGCGTCGGCACCGGCGGCACCATTTCCGGAGTCTCGCGCTACATCAAAAAGGAAAAGAAGAAACAAATTCTTTCCGTCGGTGTCGAGCCCAAAAACAGCGCCGTAATTACCCAGACCCTGGCCCGGCAGCCTATACGACCGGGTTCCCACGGGGTCCAGGGAATTGGCGCCGGCTTTATTCCCGATACCCTCGATCTCGCCATGCTGGACCGCGTCGAAATGGTGACCAACGAAGAGTCGATTGAGATGGCCCGCCGCCTGGCCAAGGAAGAAGGCATCCTGTCGGGAATCTCCTGCGGCGCCGCCGCATCGGTGGCTGTCCGTCTGGCTCATGAGCCTGCACTTAAAGGCAAAACCATTGTCGTGATTCTTCCCGATTCCGGCGAGCGCTACTTGAGCAGCCCTTTATTTGAAGGAATGTTCGGCGATTAAGTAAAAAAGCAGCGGGCGCGCAATTGGGTGATAGGGGTGAGTCGCGCCCGCTGTTGTAACGGGGATTTGTAAGCATAGACGATGTAACTACCCCTGCTGTTACATTTTCAGGGAACATTTTATTGTTACAAATGGAGTCTCTGCGTAATCCCGCCAGTCGCAAAAACGAGCACCCAAACAAGCTAAAATCGTCGGCAGCAATGAGAGCCGCTTGTTTCATTCTGCTGCTATCGATCAGGTGCGCTGGCGCGCAAGAATCTGCCAGCGCCCCGGCCTCCGCAGCGCCAGCGATGCCCGTCATCGAAAACACCGGGCGCCCCATGCTGCTCCCGTTCCAGTGCACTCTCGAAGACATCCAGTGGGCCGGCATGACCTGTTCGGAAGACGAACCGTGCCCTGTTTATCTGGAAATTTCCTCGGTAGGCGCTGTGGCGAACCGGATCGTTTTAGCCGGGACTATTCATTCCGCCGAGACCACCCTGTATTCGGTTCTTTTGACGAGCGAAGATGGCGGCGGCACCTGGCGCGAGCCCTATCCACGCATGCGCGGCTCGGGTCTGGATCACATCCAGCTTCTGGATTTCCAGCATGGCTGGATCAGCGGCGGTCTGCTCAGCCCCTTGCCCCGCGACCCTTTTCTGCTGACCACCACCGATGGCGGCAAGAGCTGGCATGAGCGGCCCATTCTTAGCGAGGGCAGCGGAGGGTCGATACTGCAATTCTGGTTCGAAGCACCCGGGTCAGGCACCGTGCTGGTCGATCGCATGCAGTCCGCCGATGCCGCGCGTTACGAGTTGTACGAATCGCCCAACGGCGGCGAGACGTGGAACATCAGGCAAGCGGGCAATCGGCCTATCCCCATTAAGAGCCGTCCTGCCCCCCCGAATTGGCGAGTGCGCGCGGATTCCGCCAGCAAGTCGTTCCTCATCGAGAAAATGGAATCCGAGCGTTGGAAGCGCGTAGCCAGTTTCCTGGTACCGCTGGGGGGTTGCCGGCCTCCGGCATTGGTACCGCAGCCCGAGCCGGCGGAAGAGCCGTCCGTCCCGCCGGCGCCCCAATGAAGCCCGACCCGATTGAGCTGGAGCTATTTCGCAATATATTCGTTTCCATCGCCGAGGAAATGGGCGCCGTGCTTCGCAAGACTGCGTTTTCCGCCAACATCAAGGAACGCCGCGATTATTCGTGCGCGGTCTACGATGCCGCCGGCGAGACCATTGCGATGGGCGATCATATGCCGGTGCATCTGGGAGCCATGCCGCTTTCGGTGCGTCATGCCATCGATGCCTTCACGCTGGCTCCGGGCGACGTAGTCATCCTCAACGATCCGTTTCAGGGCGGAACCCACCTGCCCGATATCACTGCCGTCTCGGGAGTCTTTCTGCAGGGCAAACGGCGCCCGGATTTTTATGTGGCCAATCGCGCACATCACGCCGACGTCGGCGGCATGAGCCCGGGGTCGATGCCGCTGGCGCGTGAAATTTATCAGGAAGGCATTCGCATTCCGCCGGTGTTATTGGCCCGGGGCGGCAAGATGGACGAAGGCTTGCTGCGTCTGATTCTGGCCAACGTCCGCACGCCTGACGAACGCCAGGGTGATCTGCTAGCCCAGATGATGGCCAACCGGCGCGGCGCCGACCGCCTCGCCGAAGTCACCGGCAAGTACGGCCTGGTTCGCGTCCAGCGCAACGTGCGCGAGCTGCAGGACTACAGCGAGCGCATGATGCGCGCCGCGATTCGCAAGCTGCCCGACGGCGTGTACCGGTTCACCGATCATCTGGACGACGACGGAATTTCCGCTGAGCCCGTCCGCATCCAGGTCGCGATCGCCATTCGCGGCGATTCGGCCAGCGTGGATTTCGCGGGCTCATCTCCGCAAGTTGCCGGACCCGTCAACGCCAACTATGCCGTGGCTGTTTCGGCGACCATGTATGTCTTCCGCTGCCTGCTTGCGGAAGATGTTCCCTATACGGCGGGATTGCTGCGGCCCATTCGCGTCATCACTCCGGAGCGCTCGGTAGTGAATGCCGGCGCGCCCGCGGCCATGGCGGCCGGCAACGTCGAGACTTCCCAGCGAATCACCGATACGCTGCTGGGCGCGCTCTCAAAAGCCGCGCCGCGCGCCATCCCCGCAGCCAGCTCCGGGACCATGAACAACCTGAGCTTCGGCGGATGGGATGCCAGGCGCAGGAAAACTTTCGCGTATTACGAAACCATTGCGGGCGGCATGGGCGCGGCGTCCAGCGCGCCGGGCGAGAGCGCCGTTCACACCCACATGACCAATAGCTGGAACACGCCCATCGAAGCTTTCGAGCATCAGTATCCGCTGCGAGTGGTGCGTTACGAAGTGCGGCGCGGTTCGGGCGGGCGCGGCGCCAACGCGGGCGGCGACGGCATCGTGCGCGAAATCGAATTTCTCACCGCTGCCGATGTCACGATTCTTTCCGACCGCCGCCGCCGCCGACCCTACGGACTGGCGGGCGGCAAGCCAGGAAAGCCGGGTCGAAATTCGCTCACTCACGCAGGCCGCGTTTCGGCCGTCGGGAGCAAGGCCAATTTTCAAGTAGCGCCCGGAGACGTTCTGCGTGTCGAAACTCCCGGCGGTGGCGGGTGGGGACGCGCCTGAGATTCGCCGAGTACTTCGGCCTGCGGCGCAATCTGGTGCTGCTGCTGGCCGCCGTGGTTCTCATCGGCGCGGGCGAGGAAACCTGGTCCCGCTTTGTCCCCAAATATCTTGAAACCCTGGGCGCGACGGCCCTGATCATCGGCCTCTATGACGGTCTGAAAACGCTGCTGGGAGCGCTTTACGCATGGCCGGGAGGCGTGCTCACCGATCGCTGGGGGCACCGCCGCGCGCTGGCGGCTTTCAACGCCATTTCGATTGCCGGCTACGCCCTGGTGCTGTTCATTCCCCACTGGACGGCGGTGATCGGCGGCATGTTCCTGTTCCTCGCCTGGAGCACGCTCTCGCTGCCGGCAATGTTTTCACTGGTGGCGGCGAGCCTCTCGCGCGACAAACACACCATGGGCATCGGTGTGCAATCGCTGGTGAAGCGCATTCCGATCATCGCCGGTCCCATCATCGGCGGCGTGCTGATCGACCGGCTGGGAATCGTACAGGGCGTGCGCGCCGGCCTGGCAATTTCGATCGCCATGGGCGCGCTCAGCCTGCTTCTGGTGTGGCGTATGGATGAGGCGCCGCCCACTGTGGCCTCGACCGGCGGCAGTTTCACGAGCGTGGTGCGCGGCTTCGATCATCGCCTCAAATGGCTGCTGGCGAGCGACATCATGGTGCGTTTCTGCGAGCGCATCCCCTACGCCTGGGTCGTCATTTACGCGATGGACAACGTCCACGCCACCGCGACGCAGGTGGGAATTCTCACCGCCGTCGAAATGGTGGTGGCCATGGCCTGCTACATTCCCGTGGCGCATTATGCCGACCGGCACGGGCGCGAGCCGTATGTAGTGGCGACGTTTTTTTTCTTCACCGTGTTTCCGCTGGCGCTCATGACGGCGCATAGGGCTTGAAGGAGTTTGGCGATCCGGCACGCAAAGCCCTGATCGTCAGCTACGCACGGCCGGAAATGCGCGGGCGCATGATCGGCGCATACTATCTGATTCGCGACACCGTAGTCAGCGCTGGGTCGCTGGGCGGGGCGCTGCTGTGGAAAGTTTCCCCGGAAGCCAATTTGCTGAGCGCGAGCGCGCTGGGTCTGATCGGGACCATCGTCTATTGGCGCTGGGGCCGTAGATACTCTAACATCGAAAACGAAAATCGATTATCATAGCGAAGTGGACGACCGCGACCTTTACTCGGGCTTGATTCGGCTGCATGTGCTGCATCACGCGGTCGAAGAGCCGATCTTCGGGTTAGGCATGGTGGAAGAGCTCGCCCGGCACGGCTACCGCATCAGTCCAGGCACGCTCTATCCGTTACTTCACGGGCTGGAGAAAAAAGGCTACCTGCGGTCGACTGAGCAGCACAACGGAAAATCGCGGCGCAAGGTTTATCGCGCTACGCCTCTGGGGCGCAGGGCGCTGCTGGCGGCGAAGAGCAAAGTGCGCGAGCTGTTTCGAGAAGTCGTGGAAGGAAAATAGGCGTGAACAAACTCTTGGTGATCAGTATCGCGATGACGGCTTTGGCGCTGCCTTCGTGCGCGCAGCTTACTCTCGAACAGGCCGTCAGCCAGGCGATGAACCAGTATCCGGGGGTCCGTGCATCTCTCGAGCAGGTGTCTGCCGCGGCAGCGGGAATTAACCTGGCTCGCACCAGCTACCTGCCGCGCGTGGATTTTGCGGCGCAGGTGAATCGCGGCACCCATAACAACGTTTTTGGATTGCTGCTGCCGCAGCCCGTCATTTCCTCCATTTCCGGACCGGTGCTTCGCACCAATTCACTGGACAATGTGTGGGGAACCGCGGTAGGCGTGCTGGTCTCCTGGGAGCCATTCGATTTTGGATTGCGCCGAGCCAATGTGGAGGCGGCGCAATCGGCCCGCGACCGCGCCAGCTCGACGGTCGCTGTCTCGCGATTACAAGCGGGCGTGGGCGCAGCCGACGCTTTTCTCACGATTCACGCAGCCCAGCAAACCGTGATCGCCGCCCGCGCGGGGGTGGAACGCGCTCGTACGCTGTCCGAATCCGTCAATGTGCTGGTGAAAAACGAATTGCGCCCCGGCGCCGAAGCCTCGCGAGCCAAGGCAGAACTGGCACTGGCGCAGACCCAGCTCATTCAGGCTGAGCAAGCCGTGGAAGTAGGGCGCGCCGCGCTGGCGCAACTGTTGGGCGTACCGCCCGCCGACGCCGACGTTGCTCGCGGACCTTGGCTGGAGCTGCCGCGTGAGCCCGACACCACGGCGGCGAATCTTTCCCGGCATCCGCTGGCGGTTGCCCAGAACGCGGCAGTCGACGAAGTAAAGGCGCGGGAAAAAGCGCTTGACCGGTCGTACTTTCCACGCTTCAATTTGCAGGGGACTACCTTCGCACGCGGCACCGGCATTCAGCCCGACGGGTCGACCGGAGGCGCGGCCAGTGGACTCGGACCCAACATACAGAACTGGGCGGTGGCCATGAGCGTGACGTTTCCAGCACTCGATCTGCCCTCGCTGCGCGCGCGCAAGGAAGTCGAACATTTTCATGAACGCGCTGAAGCCGCGCGCTATGCGCAGATTGTCCAAGACCTGACAGGCGAAATCGAAAAAGCCAAAGCCGAGTTGCGCGGCGCCGAGCGCATTGCGCAAAACACTCCGGTGCAGCTTGAAGCCGCGCGCGCGACCGAGCAGCAGGCCGCGGCGCGCTACAAAGCGGGGCTCGCAACCATTGTGGAAGTGGCCGAGGCCGAGCGCATACTCACACAGTCGGAGATCGACGACGCCCTGGCCAAGCTCAGCGTATGGCGAGCCATTCTGCATCTCACGGCGGCGCTGGGCGATCTGGAGCCGCTCCTCGCGCTGGCGAGGCAGGGGAGCTAGTTATGTGGCTGGTGCTGACAGCAATGCGGCGGCCGATCACCATTCTGGTGGCGGTGTTTTCCGTCGCGCTTTGTTCGTACCTCGCCATACTGCGGATGCGCGTGGACATTTTTCCGAATCTGGGCGCGCCGGCCATTTTCGTGGCCCAGCCGTATGGCGGAATGGATCCGGCGCAGATGGAAGGGTTTCTCACGTATTACTACGAGTATCACTTCCTCTACATCACCGGTATTGAGCACGTAGAATCCAAAAGCATACAGGGCGCGGCGCTGATGAAATTGGTTTTCCAGCCGGGTACCGACATGAGCGAAGCGGCTGCGCAAGTAGTTGGCTATGTGAACCGGGCGCGCGCTTTCATGCCGCCTGGCGCGGTTCCGCCATTTATCGTGCGCTACGACGCCGGCAGCGTGCCGGTTGGCCAATTGGTTTTTTCCAGCCCCATTCGCAGCCCGGCGGAGATGCAGGATATCGCGCTCAACCGCGTGCGCCCGCTCTTCGCGACGCTGCCCGGCGTTTCCGCGCCGCCGCCCTTTGGCGGGAATCAGCGAACGATCGTGGTGCGCCTGAATCCGGAGCGGCTCAGCGCCTACAAGATTTCTCCGGAGGAGGCGATCGCCGCCGTGAATCGCGGTACGGCGGTGATGCCGGCCGGCAACGTGCGCACGGAGAATTTATTGCGCATCGCGACCTCCAATTCCGTGATCGGCGCGAATTTGCAAGAGCTGGCCGTTACGCCGGTGCGCAGCGGCAGCGGTCCGGCGGTCTATTTGCGCGACATCGCGGTGGTCGAGAATGGCACCGACATCGTCACCGGCTACGCGCATGTCAATGGGCGGCGCACGGTTTACATTCCCATCACCAAGCGCGCCGACGCCTCCACTTTGGACGTGATTCGCCGGGTGCGCGCCGCGCTTCCCGCTATGAAGAACGCGTCACCGGAGGATGTCGATATACGAATCGAATTCGACCAGTCCGGCTACGTGGTGAATGCCATTCGCGGCCTGATCATCGAAGGTCTTCTGGGCGCGGCGCTCACGGGAATCATGGTGCTGCTGTTTCTACGCGACTGGCGCAGCTCATTCATCGTGATCACGACCATTCCGTTTGCACTACTCTCGGCGGTGGTCTGGCTGTGGGGCGCGGGCCAAACCATCAACATCATGACGCTCGGTGGCCTTGCGCTGGCGGTGGGCGTGCTGGTCGACGAAGCCACCGTTGAGATCGAGAACATTCACACCCACATGGCAGGCGGTTTGTCGCGAGCCCGTTCGGTCCTCGATGCGTGCCGCAAGACCGCTGTTCCGCGTTTCCTCGCCATGCTCTCGGTGCTGGCTGTTTTCGTGCCTTCGTTTTTTATGGTGGGCGTGGGCCGCCAATTGTTTGTGCCGCTTTCGCTCGCCGTGGGCTTTGCTATGGTGTCGTCCTATTTGCTCTCCAGTACGCTGGTTCCGGTGATGGCAACCTGGGTGATGCGTTCGGGCGAAAGCGCGAAGGACGGGGAAACACTTCGCAACCTATACGCCGCGCTGCTTCGGCCTTTACTGCGGTTTCGCTGGCCGGTGGTGGCGATTTACCTAGTGGCTGCCGGAGTACTGCTGTGGGTGCTCATCCCCCACTTGGCGACCGAGATTTTTCCCACTGTAAATACCGGGCAATTCCAGCTCCGCCTGCGCGCTCCGACCGGAACGCGCATCGAACGGACGGAGTTGATTGCGCTCAAGGCCATGGACGGAATCCGCCAGGAAGTGGGCGCGGATGACGTCGCCATCAGCATGGGGTTCATCGGCGTGCAGCCGGCCAGCTATCCGGTGAACACGATCTACCTGTTCACCAGCGGGCCGCACGAAGCCGTGCTGCTGGTCTCACTCAAGCCAACTGCCAGGCTCAGCGGGGAAGCGTTGAAGGAACGGCTGCGCGAAAAACTTCCTCAGCTCCTGCCCGGCAGCACATTTGCCTTCGAGGCGGGCGACATCGTGAGCCAGGTAATGAGCTTTGGTTCGCCGGCTCCTATCGAAGTTGCCGTGCAAGGCCCCAGCCTGGCTGCCAGCCGCCCGTATGCGGAAAAGCTTCGTCTGGAAATGGTCAAGATCGCTTCGCTGCGGGATTTGCAATACGCCCAGCCTCTGGACTACCCGACAGTGAACGTGGCCGTAGATCGCGACCGCGCCGGACAGTTTGGACTCACGATGGCGGACGTCGGCAAGTCGCTGGTAGCAGCCACGTCATCCAGCCGCTTTGTCGATCCCAATTATTGGCGCGATCCGGCGAGCGGCAACGCGTTTCAGATACAGGTGGAAATTCCGCAGAATCGCATTGCCTCCATCGCGGATGTGGAACAGTTGCCGGTCACAAAGAGCGGCGGGGCTGGGGCGTTGCTGGGCGACGTCGCACAAGTACGCTATGGATCGATGATGGGAGAAATCGACCGCTACAACATGCAGCGTTTGATCAGCCTGACAGCGAATATTCACGGCAAAGTGCTGAGCGAGGTGGCCCAGGAAGTGCGTTCGGCGATCGAGCGCGCCGGCGCGCCGCCGCGCGGAGTCACGGTGAACGTCCGCGGCCAGATTCCACCGCTCAACGAAACGGTCGCGGGTTTGCGCGTCGGCCTGCTGCTTTCGATCGCGGTGATTTTCCTGCTGCTGGCCGCAAATTTTCAGTCGTTCCGGATGGCGCTGGCAGTCCTTTCCACAGTTCCGGCAGTGTTGTGCGGCGTGGCGCTGATGCTGCTTGTGACCGGCACTACGCTCAACGTGCAATCGTTCATGGGGGCTATCATGGCGATCGGCGTGGCGGTCGCCAACGCCATTCTGCTCATCACGTTCTCGCGGATGCATAGGGCCGAAGGAACGTCCAATGTGGACGCGGCGCTCGAAGGCGGCCGCGGACGTGTGCGCGCGATTCTGATGACCGCTGCCGCCATGATCGCCGGCATGACGCCCATGGCGCTGGGCCTGGGCGAGAGCGGCGGCCAAACCGCTCCGCTGGGACGCGCGGTGATTGGAGGACTGGCGGCCGCCACTCTAGCGACGCTGCTGGTGCTGCCTGCTATGTATGCAGTGATCGAAAAGCGCGCGGCGTTCGCTTCGCCATCGCTCGATCCCGATGATCCCGCCAGCAAATATTATGAAAATGCGTAATTTAGTGACGGTCTTATGGGCCTCGACACTCCTCGCGCAGAATGTGGCCGTGGTGAAAGTGGTTTCCAAACAGGTTGAGCGCAGCGTGCAACTGCCGGGAGAATTTCTTCCGTACGAGAGCGTCGTGCTCTACGCCAAGGTCAGCGGGTTTGTTGAGACCGTGGACGTCGATCGCGGATCGGTTGTGAAAAAGGGCCAGCGCCTGGCTTCGCTCGTGGCTCCGGAACTGGCGGCGCACCGCGCGGAGGCAGAAGCGAGAGTGCTGAACATGGAATCGCAGCGCGCCGAGGCGGAAGCCAGGCTGGCCGGGGCGCAAAGCACCTGGGAGCGTTTGAAATCGGCGTCCGCCACGCCGGGCGTGGTCGCCGGCAACGATCTGGTGCAGGCCGAAAAGCAGGTGGATGCAGCACGCGCGCAAGCACGGGCCGTGGATGCGTCCATCGCAGCGGCCCGCCAATCGGTGGTGGCCTATCGGGATCTGGAAGGGTACCTGCAGGTTTCGGCGCCGTTCGACGGCATCATCACCGAGCGGAACGTTCACCCCGGCGCGCTCGTCGGGCCAGGTACAGGCGCCGTACCGCTGCTGCGGCTGGAACAGAATTCGCGATTACGGCTGGTGGTTTCCGTGCCGGAGGTGTATGTGGCCGGCATTTCCAAGGGCCAGCGCGTGGCCTTTACGGCGCAGGCTTTCCCGGGAGAGAACTTTACCGGCGTCATCGCCAGAATTCCGCATTCGATGGATTCTAAGACGCGTTCCATGCCGGTGGAGCTGGATATTGCGAACCCGCAATCCCGCCTGGCTCCGGGCATGTATCCCACGGTCACCTGGCCCGTGCATAAGCCGCATCCGTCGCTGCTGGTACCACCCGGCAGCGTCGTAACCACTACGGAGCGCACGTTCGTCGTACGCATTCGCGATGGCGCCGTGGAATGGGTAAACGTGACCCGCGGGGCGCAAGTGGGCGAAATGGTGGAAGTCTACGGCGGACTCAAGGAGGGCGATACCATCGCGCGCCGCGCCAGCGACGAACTACGCGAGGGCAGCCGCGTTACCATGCAATAAGAAATTCCATGCCAGACAAGACCGACGGCCAGGATCACATTTTCGGCTTCGCCACGCGCGCGCTGCACGCGGGCCAGCGGCCGGATTCCGAGACCGGCGCGCGCGCCGTGCCCATTTACCAAACCACTTCCTACGTCTTCGACGACACCGAGCACGCCGCCAATCTTTTCAACCTGCAGCGCTTCGGCAACATTTACACGCGCATCATGAACCCGACCACGGCGGTGTTCGAGGAGCGCATGGCTTCGCTCGAGCGCGGCGTGGGAGCGCTGGCCGTTGCGAGCGGTCAAGCGGCGCAGTTTATCGCCATCACCAGCCTGCTCGGCCAGGGCGATGAAATCGTGGCAGCCAGCACGCTCTATGGCGGGACGTACACGCAGTTCGATGTCAGCTTCCGGCGGCTGGGCATTCACACCACGTTCGTCGACGCCGACGATCCGGAAAATTTTCGCCGCGCGATCACGCCGCGCACGCGTTTGCTCTATGCCGAGACGATCGCCAACCCGCGCATGAACGTGCTGGACATCGCGGCGGTCGCCGAAATCGCCCACCAGGCCGGCATTCCGCTAGTCATCGACCACACTTTCGCGTCGCCCTGTCTGTGCCGGCCGATCGAACATGGCGCGGACATCGTGCTGCACTCGGCGACGAAATTCATAGGCGGTCACGGGACCTCGATCGGCGGCGTCATCGTGGATAGCGGCCGTTTTCCCTGGGACAAGGGCGTGTTTCCGCAGCTTCTTGAACCGAGCAAAGGCTATCACGGCATCCGTTTCTACGAAGCTTTCGGCGATTTCGCATTCATCCTGAAAGCGCGCGTGGAGGGCTTGCGCGATTTTGGCCCCGCGCTCAGCCCGTTCAATTCTTTCCTGTTTTTGCAGGGCCTGGAAACGCTGAAGCTGCGAATGGAATGCCACTGCGCTAACGCGCAAGCGGTCGCCGAGCATTTGGAAAAGCATCCACTGGTGGCATGGGTGCGTTATCCCGGGCTCGCTTCCAGCCCCTATCACAAGCTCTCCCAGCGTTATCTGCCGCGCGGCGCCGGAGCCATCATGACCTTCGGCATCAAGGGCGGCATGGACGCCGGGCGCAAGTTCATCGAATCGCTGCAGCTTCTTTCGCACCTGGCCAACGTAGGCGACGCCAAGAGCCTGGTGATTCATCCGGCTTCGACGACACACCAGCAGTTGTCGGATGAAGAGAAGCTTGCGGGCGGCGTCTCCAATGACATGATCCGCCTGTCGATTGGCCTGGAAGAGATCGACGACATTCTCTGGGATTTGGATCAGGCGCTCGCACGTTCCCAATCATGAAACCGCAATCCTGCAATTTCTCGTTCGCGGATGGCGTAGCGGCGAATTCTCAAGTGAACCGCGGGCCTTTTGCCACCACTGCGCTCGACCGGCTGCGCATCTTGCAGCAGTACAAGCGCATCGCGATGGTGGGACTTTCCGGAAATCCATTCCGCCCCAGCCATTTCGCGGCGATCTATATGCTTTCGGAAGGCTACGAAGTGACGCCGGTGAACCCTCGCGAAAAGACTGTTCTGGGACAGCGCGCTTACGCGGCGCTTGCCGAGGTCCCCGGTCCGGTCGAAATCGTCGACATTTTTCGCGAGTCGAGCGCCGTGCCGGCGATTGTGGATGAAGCCATTGCCGTGGGCGCCAAAGTGATCTGGATGCAGCTGGGCGTGATCCACGATGCGGCGGCCGCGCGCGCCCGCGCAGCCGGTCTCGAAGTGGTCATGGACCGCTGCGTGAAAATCGAACACGCGCGCTTTTTCGGCGGGCTCAGCACCATCGGCTTGAACACCGGCGTCATCTCGTCCAAGAGGAGATAAGTGGGGCAGGTCCCCGACCCGCTGTCGTAGATTTCCTCACTAGGCAGGTCGGAGACCTGCCCCACTCACTTCCAATCCGCAAAGGCGCGCTGCCACGGCAAGGCGCGCATCATGAGTGACGAACAGCAGCGTCTCGCGGTGGTCGTCCATCCAAAGCAAGGCGGTGGCAAGGTGAATTGCGTCGAGCGACCCCACCACAACGGGAAGCGGTGCCGCCGCCCGCTCCAGCACCTCGGGCGCAATCGGCGCCAGATACAAACGGTTCATCAAGGAGCGCAGTAAGTCCCGCATTTCAGCCAAATCGTCGTCAGTCATTCGACCGCTTAAGCGCAGCCGGTCCATGGCGCGAGACGTTTCCACGCGCGCCAGTTCGCTCGCAATTGCCAAGTCCCATTGGTCCCAATTGCCGAGGGCTTCAGGCTGATCGAGGACTCTTCGCAAGATAACCGATGAGTCCAGGTAGGCTTTCACACCAAACCCTTGTCCCAGACGTCGCGTTTAGACCACTTGAGAGCGCGCTCAACATCCCCAGGCTTCAGTCCCTTGGGTCTTCGGAAGCGCATCTTATCGATGTCTTTGAGTGACCCGATGGCGGGGCGAAGAATCAGCCGCATTGGCCTCTCCCGGTAGGGCGTCAGCCGGGCAATTGGCGTGTCGCGATCCTTGATGATCACTTCATGGCCCTCGCGCACCAGCCGCAGGTAGGCGCTCAGCTTGTCTTTGAGTTCCGCGATTTTCACTTCGGTCTTCACATAGCCAATTATAGCCAGATCTGGCCAGGTTTGCCCGCTCAGATGATTTGCTACGTTAGAGGCTAACCGCAAGCCCGGCGAGGCGTCCAAGAGGAAAATATGACCAGCGCTCGCTTTCTATCCACGCTTTGGCAGGATGTGCGCTACGGCGCGCGCCTTCTCCGCCTGAACCCCGCCTTCACTATCGTCGCGGTGGCGTCGCTGGGTCTCGGCATTGGCGCCAATACCGCGATTTTTCAGCTCTTGGACACGGTTCGCTTGCGTACGCTCCCGGTGCAAGACCCGCAGCAGCTGGCCACCGTGA
The DNA here is from genome assembly GCA_016185465.1 of Candidatus Solibacter usitatus. Taxonomy (GTDB): domain Bacteria; phylum Acidobacteriota; class Terriglobia; order Bryobacterales; family Bryobacteraceae; genus JACPNO01. Next base: position 26,428 of record JACPNO010000036.1, on the reverse strand, counting down.
AAATTGCCAACCGCGACCGCGCATCCGGCTCCTTCAGCAGTGAACATCCGGACATCACCAATCCGATGTGGGAGCAGATTCGCGAGCATCAGCAGGCGTTTTCCGGGATCGCCGCCTGGAGCAACGAAACGTTCAACCTGGCGCGCGGCGGGCAGGTGCGCAACGCGCAGGGAATCTGGGTGAGCGGCGATTTTTTCAACGTGCTGGGTGTGCCGCCGGTGCTGGGCCGGGTTTTCAACGCTGCCGACGATCGCCGCGGCTGCGGCTCTCCCGGCGTCGTCATCAGCTATTCGTTCTGGCAGCGTGAATTCGGCGGTCAGCCTTCGGCGCTGGGGAAAACGCTAACGCTGAACGCGTATCCGTTCGCGGTGATCGGCGTCACGCGAGAAGGTTTCAATGGCATCGAAGTGGGGAAAAGCTTCGACGTCGCCGTGCCGATTTGCTCAGAGGCGGCCGTCAAAGCCGAATACTCGCGGCTCGATCGGCGCGATGGTTGGTGGCTGGCTCTGGTGGCTCGCCTCAAGCCCGGCGTAACGCTGACGCGCGCCTCGGCTCAGCTGGCCGCCCTCTCACCGGCCGTGTTCGACCCAACCGTGCCGCCCACGTATCGCCCGGACATGGTGAAGTACTATCTGGCTTACAAACTGGGCGCGTTTCCCGGCGGCACGGGGCTTTCCCAGCTCCGTGAGAGCTATGAGAACCCGCTGTGGCTGCTGCTGTCGATCGCCGGCCTGGTGCTGCTGATTGCCTGCGCCAATCTTGCCAACTTGATGCTGGCGCGCGCCTCCGCCCGCGAGCGGGAAATCGCCGTGCGGCTGGCCATGGGCGCATCGCGCGGCCGGCTTATCCGCCAGTTGCTGGCCGAGAGCCTGCTGCTGGCTATCGTGGGCGCGGCTTTTGGCGCAGTGCTGGCATCGGTCCTGAGCCGTTTTCTGGTTTCGTTTATCAGCACGCAAGGCAACCGGCTGTTTGTGGATTTGCAGCCCGACTGGCGCGTGCTCGGATTCACCGCGGGGCTTGCCGTATTCACGTGCGTGCTCTTTGGGCTGGCGCCGGCGCTGCGCGCCACCAACACCGCTCCGGGCGCAGTCTTGAAAGCCTCCGGACGCAGCATGACCGCCAGCCGCGAGCGCTTCGGACTGCGCCGTATTTTGGTAGTTTCCCAAGTCGCGCTCTCGCTGGTGCTGCTGGTGGGCGCGCTGCTGTTTGTTCGCAGCCTCCGCAAACTCGCCACGTTGGATGCCGGCTTCCGCCAGGATGGCATTCTGATCATGCAAACGGACCTCACCCGCCTGCATCTTCCCAAAGAACGCCGCCAGGTTTTTAAGCACGACCTGATCGCGCGCATGGAAGCCATTCCTGGCGTGGAGGCCGCCGCCGATACCACCATCGTGCCGATCAGCGGCAACGGCTGGAACCAGCATGTCTGGATTCAAGGGCAGTCCAAAGGCAATTCGTGGCTGGCGCGCATCACGCCCGGCTATTTCAAGACCATCGGCACGCCGCTCACGGCGGGGCGCGATTTTAACGATCACGATACCCTCACCTCGCCCAAGGTCGCGGTGGTAAACCAGACGTTCACGCGCAAATATCTGGGCGGCGCCAATCCCATTGGCAAGACGTTTCACCTGGAGCAGGGACCTGGTGAACCCGATCCGGAATATCAAGTCATCGGCGAAGTGAAGGACACCAAATACGGCGAGCTGCGTGAAGAGCAGAGAGCCATCGCGTTCTTTCCCGCGGCGCAGGATGCTTCGCCCGATGAGGGCGCGCAAATTCTGGTCCGTTCCAGCCTGCCGCTGACTACTCTCGTAACGGCGTTGAAGCGGTCGATCGCCGAGGTCAGCCCCGAGATCAGCATCGACTTTCAGGTATTCAAGAGTCAGATTCTGGACTCGCTGCTGCGGGAGCGGTTGATGGCCACGCTGTCCAGCTTTTTCGGATTTCTGGCGGCGCTGCTGGCCACGGTCGGGCTGTACGGCGTGATGTCGTACATGGTGGCGCAGCGGCAGAACGAAATCGGCATTCGCATGGCTCTGGGAGCCAACAGCGGCGATGTTTTGCGAATGATCCTCCGCGAAGCCGCCCTGCTGCTGGGAGTCGGACTGATCGCCGGAACGGCGCTGGCCCTGGCCGCCGGCCGCGCGGCGGGCTCGCTGTTGTTTGGGCTGAAGCCGCACGACCCGCCCACGCTGCTTATCGCGGCTGCTCTACTGGGCGCGGTCGCGCTAGCCGCCAGTTTCCTGCCGGCACGGCGCGCGGCGAGTCTCGAGCCCATGGCCGCCCTTCGCGAAGAATAACGCAGGACTGTTTTCGGTTCTCCGTGCAGAATCTGCGCAGCCGAATGCCGCCTTGGCCTTGACTTACCCCGTATCGCCTTGAAAAATAATGTGAGATCTTCGGCATGTGAAATGCTACGTTATCTGAGGAGAACTCCAATGTATCGACGTTTCGTTGTCGCCAGCGCCGCTTTCGCCATGATCGCCGGGTCACTGTGCGCCCAGATCGAAGTCTCTGAACGCCAGGCTTACCTGCGAGGCGACGGCAATCCCGAAGAGGGCAGGTGCACCGTCGAAGTGATTGTCGATGGCGCCGCCGAGGTCGAGATTCGGGGAGACATCGCGGTATTGCGCACGCTGCGCGGACAGCCCGCGCAATGGCGCAGCTTCGAGTGCAACGGCTACCTGCCGCGCAATCCCGCCAACTTCCGCTTCATGGGAGTGGATGGGCGCGGCCGGCAGGATTTGATTCGCGAGCCTCGCGACGGCGGTTTTGCCGTCGTGCACATCGAAGATTCCAGAGGCGGCGCGGAAGGCTACAGGTTCGATATCACCTGGAACGGCCGCATGGGACCGCCACCGCGCGCGTACCGCGAGCGAAGAGTGGACACCGAAGAGGCGATAAAGATTTGTGTGGACAACATCCGGCATCAGGGAGTAGAGCGCTTTCACGTGCCGGTGGTGGATTTTCGCAACACCCGTCTGGATGACAATCCGGGCCGCAACGATTGGGTGATTGGCGAACTGGAAGTTCATCCGGGCGGCCGGCCTGCGGAGGTGCATCGTTTCTCGTGCTCGATAGACCTGACGACCGGTGTGCTGCGGTCAGCCACGATACAGGGCGCCCCGCCCCCAATGCCAAACCGGGCTGCGTTGTCTCCCAACAACCCGGCGATTCCAGCCTGTGCGGCTATGGTCCAGAAGCGTCTGCAGCGGGAGGGCTACCGGCGCGTAAGCGTTGGCCAGATACAAGCGGACAATCGCCCCGGCACCGACGACTGGATTGGCGGCGTCGCCACTGCTCGCCGGAGGGGACAAGAGGACCGCTTTGAATTCTCCTGTTCTGTCGACCTGCGAAGGGGCACGGTGCGCTCGGTGGACCTCAGACCGCGCTAAGGCCGGAGCTTAAGACAGATCAGAGTAGTGTCCTAAAAGTGCGTTGACGCTATTTCTTCTCATGTAGACGGGCGAGGGCATTCCGAACACGTTCGCACTCATTCCGCGAATCCTCGACCATATGCAGGATTTTAGTGTAGTCTTCCGTGCTCATGGTTGCCCGATGTTGTGCTAGTTCGCCAACGGCAGCCGTATACCGCTCGGTAGCGATGTGATATTCAGCAATTAGTCGCTGCTCTTCCGACGACTCAGGCTCTATTGGCATGAAACTAATCGTAACGCAGCCGCTATCCTTTGAGCTAAAAATTCGGCGATGTGCCCAGACACGGTCAGTGATTCCGGCCTGCATTGCAGGGGTGAAACAAAGCGTGCGGTGAATTCGGCAAAAGTTGGACCACGCGAAATGAAGGCACAATGCCGCCCATAGATTCTCCCATTTCTTACTAAAGCCATTTGTTAACCGCGTCAGTCGGCGAATCTGAGTTCGCATGGTGAGATTTTGGCGCTCGATGTGGCTAGCGCAAACGCGCTTTGGACCAGGATTGCCGATGACTGGGACTCGCTCCCTGGAAACTACTTCTGCCGGGCTGTACCGCGCTTCACCGGCAACCGAGGCGCGATAGACCTTGATGAGCTGCGCGAAGTCCACACGGTCGCTCAGCGTGCTGTTGATTGCACTCGGATAGGTATTGAAACCATCAGCCGGGACCTGGTAGGGCGTGGCTGCCGTGGCGTGCCGAAGGCCTTCAACGAAAATGTCCGTGGTCCAGCGCGTCACCACTGTGATGAAGCTCTGCAATGACATGAAGATTTCAAAAAGAAGTTTGAAAAGGTTTTCAGCAGGAGTCCACTCCAAAAAGTTTTGCTTTCACGGAAGAGGACGCGTGAACCTCTGGCGGCCTGCCCTTTCAAGGCCGCCACCAAAAGCACCGCAGACTTAGGAACTACCCAGGTCAGCGCCGCACGGTATTTCGCCTTATAATAGGTGTTTGAGGAATACTGTGTCCTTGCGAACCTACTTGCGGCTTGCCGCGCACATCCAGATGATGCCGGTGCTTGAGAGCGGGGAAGAAACCCTGGTGGGCGGGCAGGCGGTGATGGAGGGCGTCATGATGCGCGCGCCCCACAGCTACTGCGTGGCCGTGCGCCGGCCATCGGGCGAAATCGTCACCGAAGAAATGCCGGTGGCGCGCATGTCGGAGAAGTATCCGATTTTCAAGTACCCCATCCTGCGCGGCCTGGGCACGCTGGGCCAGGCTATGTCGCTCGGTATCAAAGCCTTGCGGTATTCGGCGAATGTGGCCCTGCAAACTCCCGAATCCACCGAAAAGCCGGCCGAGATTTCTTCCTGGGCGCTGACGCTCAACGTGATTCTGTCTCTCGGTTTTTTCCTTTTTCTGTACAAATTTGTTCCGCTGTACCTGGTGACGTCGCTAGGCAAATGGTATCCGGCGCTCAACGGTCGCCTGGCGTTCAATCTTGCCGACGGCCTGTTGCGCATGGGCATTTTCCTGGTTTTTCTGCTGCTGGTTTCCCGTTCCAAGGACATCCACCGCGTGTTCGAATATCACGGCGCGGAGCACAAGGTGGTCTTCAATTACGAATCGGGAAAGCCGGTAAATATCGCCAACGCGCAATTGTTCAGCACGTTTCATCCCCGCTGCGGCACCAGCTTTCTGCTGGTGGTGATGGTGATTTCGATGATCGTGTACGCGCTGGTGCCGGTCAACACTTTTGCCATGCGGCTGCTGGCGCGCGTGGTGCTGCTGCCGGTAATTGCCGGGCTGAGTTATGAGCTGATCCGGTTCGCGGCCAAGCGGCGCGGCTCGTTCATGGCGCTGCTGACGGCGCCCGGGCTCTGGCTGCAGCGCGTGACTACGCAGCCGCCTTCCGACGACCAGGCCGCGGTGGCGATCTCCGCTCTGGATCACGCGATGATGCTCGAAGCCAAGCAGGGCGGCGAGCTGGTGATCGCCTAACTAACGGCCATGCAATTTAGAGACCGGCTGGACCAGACCGAGGTGCGCTTCGAGGAGTTGACGCGCCAGCTCGCCGACCCCGTCGTGATCGGCGATAGCGATCAGTACCGCAAAGCCGCCAAGGCGCACAGCGAAATCTCCGAAATCGTCAGTCTCTACCGCGAGTGGAAAAAGCTGGCGGCCGATCTGGGGCAAGCCCGCTCCATGATGAACGAGGCCGACGCCGAGCTGCAGCAGATGGCCGCCGACGAAGTGACGCGCATCGAGCCGGAACAGGCGCGCATCGAGGAAGAGCTGAAGGTCCTGCTGCTTCCCAAAGATCCTAACGACGAAAAAAACGTGGTGCTCGAAATTCGCGCCGGCACCGGCGGCGACGAAGCCACGCTGTTCGCCGCCGAAGTTTTCCGCATGTACTCGCGCTACGCCGAGGCGCAGGGCTGGAAGATCGACGTGACGTCGTCGAGCGAGTCGTCGGTGGGCGGTCTCAAGGAAGTCATCGCCCTGGTGAACGGCCAGAAAGTTTATAGCAAGCTGAAGTACGAAAGCGGCGTGCATCGCGTGCAGCGTGTTCCGCAGACTGAGCAGCAGGGGCGAGTGCATACTTCGGCCATCACCGTCGCCGTGCTGCCCGAAGCTGACGAAGTCGAAGTAAAGCTCGAAGCCAAGGACGTCCGCATCGATACGTTCTGTTCCTCCGGTCCCGGTGGACAATCGGTGAACACCACTTACTCCGCGGTGCGCATCACGCACCTGCCCACGGGGCTGGTAGTTTCCTGTCAGGATGAGAAATCGCAGATCAAGAACCGCGCCAAGGCCGAGCGCGTGCTGCGCTCCCGTCTTTATGAGATGGAGCTGGAGAAGCAGCAGGCGGCGCTAGGCGCCGAGCGGCGCACGATGGTCGGCACCGGCGACCGCAGCGAAAAAATCCGCACGTATAATTTTCCCCAGAACCGCGTGACCGATCATCGCATTCATCTCACCCTGCATCAGCTCGACCAGGTGATGGAAGGCAAGCTCGATCCACTGATCGACGCCCTGATTTCTTACTATCAGACCGAGAAGCTGAAAGAAGACGGCGAAGCGGCCTGACGCGCCGTGATGACCGTCCAGACTGCTCTCCTGCAAGGCTCAAAACTTCTCGAAGATGCCGCTGTCATTGCGCCGCGCCTGACGGCTGAGGTGCTGCTGTGCCACGCGCTGGATTGCGAGCGGCCGTATTTGTTCGCGCATTCCGATCGCGAGTTGGAAGAAGTGGAGTGGATTCACTACGGTCGATACCTGCATGAACGGATGCAGGGCAAACCTACGCAGTACATCACCGGGCGGCAGGAATTTTATGGACGCGAATTCCGCGTCACGCCAGCGGTGTTTATTCCCCGGCCGGAGACGGAAGGCGTGGTGCAGGCTGCGCTGGCGGTCGGTGCGCGGCGCATCCTAGACGTCGGCACGGGATCGGGCGCGTTGGCGGTTACGCTGGCGCTTGAAACGGGAACGCAGGTTTTTGCTCTTGATATTTCAGGTGATGCACTGGCCGTTGCCGCGGAGAATGCGCGCCGATTGAAAGCGCCGGTCGCATTCGTGCGCGGCGATCTGCTGAGCGCGGTGGCAAGCCGGTCGATGGACCTGATCGTTTCCAATCCGCCCTACGTCCCGCGCACGGACCAAGTGGGACTGCAGCGCGAGGTGCGCGATTGGGAGCCGGAGCTGGCGCTCTATGGCGGGGAATCCGGGTTGGATGTGTACGCGCGGCTTGTGGAAGACGCTGCGCGCGTGCTGCGTCCCGGCGGCTGGCTCATCATGGAGCTCGGTTTTCAAAGCAGGGACGGCGTGGCGGCGATGCTGCGCGGCTGGAGAGAAGTGAAGATCGTACCGGACCTGGCCGGCATCCCGCGCGTGATCGCGGCTCGGCTCGCGTGAAGCTGGGTCCATCGTTGAAGACACTTCTGAATGCTATCCTCGGATCGAATGCGTGAGTTCGACACCGCCAATCGGATCCTCATCGGCAAGAGCGGAGCCGATCACGTCACGCTCGAGATTACGGAACCCCTCAACCAGGATAGTTGGCTAGAAGGAAATCTGGATGTTCGGGTGGGACCGTGGAGCGGAACGATTCGAGTCTTGTTCTATCAAGGCGAGTTGAATCGCTTCGCATCTCAGATCGAAAGGCTCTACTCTGATCTCGTGGGTCCCGCCGAACTCCATCCGATGGAGCCATACTTAGAGTTGCGCCTGTGTGGCAATGGTAGGGGAGCGATTATTTTGAAAGGCGAAGCACAAGATTCACCGTCGAGCGGGACATATCTAGTGTTTCGGCTGGAGATGGATCAGACTGAACTTCCGGCCATTGCCACATGGCTCAGAACAGCAGACCCGGTTTGAAGCCCGGCAACTGATTTCTGCGTTTTCGTATTGAGATGCGCACTTACTTCCACGTCGACATGGACGCGTTCTTCGTCTCCGTCGAGGACTTGTTCGATCCGTCGCTCAAAGGCAAAGCCGTTGTCGTGGGCGGGCGGCCCAATGAGCGCGGCGTAGTTTCGGCTGCGTCCTATGAGGCCCGCAAGTTCGGCGTGCACTCGGCGCTGCCGCTGCGCACCGCGTACAAACTATGCCCGCACGCCATTTTCGTCGACGGGCATCCTGAGCGCTATCGCGAATATTCCGCCAAGGCGTTCGAGGTCCTGAATCAGTTTTCCCCGCTGGTGGAAATGGCGTCGATCGATGAAGCGTATTGAATTGCTCGGTAGGAATTGCGGCGTCGCGTCTGATGGCCAAGATCGCGTCTGATCAAGCCAAGCCTAACGGCGTGCTGTGGATTATCCCCGGCGCCGAGGTCGCGTATCTCGCCCCGCTCGACGTGCGCAAAATTCCCGGCGTGGGCAAAGTCACCGAACAAAATCTGCACGCGCTGGGAATCCGCAAGATCGGCGATCTCGCAAAGTACGACGAGCAATTTCTGAAAAGCCGCTTCGGCAAGTGGGGCCTGGCGCTCGCCGGTAAAGCGCGCGGCCTGGACGCGGGCGGCTGGTACGACGGCGAAATCGGCGCATCGAGCGAGGCGAAATCCGTCAGCCATGAGCACACCTACAACCAGGACACTGCCGTACAGAGCGCGCTCGAAGCCACGCTGGCGCGCCTTTCCGAGATGGTGGGGCGCCGCTTGCGAGAGGGTCATTTGCACGCGCGAACGGTTCAGCTCAAGCTGCGCTACTCGGATTTCACCACGATCACGCGCGCGCATTCGCTCGAGCGGCCCACGCAGATCGACACGGAAATCTTCGAAAACATCCGGGCGCTTTTCCGCAAGAACTGGAAAGCCGGCTCGACCGTGCGCCTGCTCGGCGTGCAGGCATCGTCGTTCGTCGATGAGGGCGCGCAGCTCGATCTGCTGCCCGAAGATCAGCACGACCGGTGGAAGCACGCGCTCGCAGCCGCCGATCGCCTGCGCGACAAATACGGCGAATCCGCTGTTTCGCTGGCCACGGGGATGAAGGCGCGATTTCGCGAGCGCGTGCATGAGAATCCGGCTGATTTGCCGGGCAAACGTCCCTCGGGAAGCAGCGACTAGCGAATGCCGCCCGGCGCATTTCTTTACTGCGATGTCAGTTTGCCCGTGCCGCTCGACCAGGCGTTCACCTACGCGCTGCCCCTAACGCTGCGCCACCGCGTGCTGCCCGGCTGCCGCGTGCTGGTGCCATTCGGCCCGCGCAAAATGACTGGCGTGGTGTTGCGTTGCCACGATGAAGCTCCCTCGATGGCCGCGCGCGACGTGCTGCGCTTGATCGATACCGCGCCGGTGCTCGATGCCGCGCTGCTTTCGCTCGCCCGTTGGATTGCGAATTATTATTGCGCGCCGCTGGGCGAAGTGCTGCGCGGCATGCTGCCGCTGGCGGCGGATATCCGGTCGGGGAAAATTTATTCCCTCACCGATGCCGGACGCGATGCCGCGCGCCAGTTGCTGCTAGACGCCTCGCCCGAAGATCCCGTGGCCGCAGTGCTGCATGCGCTCGATAGCCGTCCGCTGTCGGCTGCCTATTTGACAAAGAAGCTGCCTCTCGCCGACAAAGCTATTCGCTCGCTCGAGCGCAAAGGCTTCATCATGGCCGAGCAGGTGCAGACCGACCGTGACCCGCTGCGCGCGGCGTCGGAAAAATTGCGCGTCGAGCTTTCCGGGCGGGCGGTGGAAGGCAAACTGCCCAAGGCTGAGCGGGAGCTGCACGCGTTTCTCGAAATGCATCCGGGCTCGCACAATTTGAAAGAGCTGGAAAGCATTGTGCGCAACGCCAGCACGGCGGCGCGATCGCTCGCGCGCAAAAAATACGTGGAGCTTACGCGCGAGCCCCTAGGCGGCATCTCCGGTGGGGCGGTGCGCGCACCGCACAATTTGAATCCGGCCCAGCAAGCGGCGTTCGACGCCATCCGCAAGACCGTTAACGCGAAACAGTTTCATACTTTTCTGTTGCACGGCGTCACCGGCTCGGGAAAAACCGAAGTCTACCTGAACGCCATTGACGCCACGCTCGCGGCGGGCCGCAGCGCGCTGCTGCTGGTGCCGGAGATCGCGCTCACACCGGCCGTAGCCGGGCAGTTTTTTGGGCGATTCGGAGATCGCGTGGCCATCCTGCATAGCGCTTTCGCCGATAGCGAGCGCGCCGCCGAGTGGCGCAAGATCCGCTCCGGAGGCTCGTGCGTAGTTGTCGGCACGCGCTCTGGAGTATTTGCGCCAGTGGAAAATCTCGGCCTGATCGTCGTCGATGAGGAACACGACCAGAGCTACAAACAGGAAGAGACGCCGCGTTATCACGGGCGCGATGTGGCCGTCGTGCGTGCGCAAGCCGCCGGCGCGTGCGTGATTCTGGGTTCGGCGACGCCTAGTCTCGAAAGCCGCTACAACGTCGAGCGCGGCAAGTACACACTGCTGGAATTGCCGGGGCGCATTGAAGCGCGGCCCATGCCCGAGGTGGAATTGATCGACATGCGCGTGGAATTTGTGGAGACGCGCAAGGTGGCGACTTTTTCGCGGCGTCTGCTGGAGGCGATCGGCCAGCGCCTGGAGAACGGCGAGCAGACCATGCTGTTTCTCAATCGGCGCGGATTTTCCAGCGCCGTCGCGTGCCGTGCTTGTGGCAAGCGCGTCGAATGCCGCAACTGCGCGATCACCATGACGTTTCATCGCCGCGATCACCGCCTGCTCTGCCACTATTGCAACTACGCGGAGAGAGTCCCGACGAAATGTCCGGCTTGCCAGAGCGATCACATTTACTTTCTCGGCACGGGCTCGGAGAAAGTGGAGGAAGAGCTGCATCGCGATTTTCCAAAAGCCCGCATCGCCCGTCTGGATCGCGACAGTGTTACCGGCAAGCGCCACTACGAAGCCATTCTCGACGGGTTTCGCGAGCGCCGCTTTGACATTCTGGTAGGCACGCAGATGATCGCCAAGGGCCACGATATTCCCAATGTGACGCTGGTGGGCGCGGTCTCAGCCGACGTCGGACTTGGCCTGCCCGATTTCCGCGCCGCCGAACGCACGTTTCAACTGCTCACTCAAGTCGCGGGGCGCGCGGGGCGCGGCGATCTCCACGGCATCGTGCTGGTGCAGACCGTAAATCCGGATCACTACGCGATTCGCCTGGCGGCCGCGCAGGACTATCCCGCGTTTTATCAGAAGGAGCTGGGATTCCGCCGCATGATGCACTATCCGCCGTTCAGCGCCATGGCCAATCTGCTGGTGCGCAGTGAAAAACAGGCGGAAGCGCTCCGGCTGAGCACCGATCTCGGCCATCACTTGACGCCGGCGCCGGAGAAGTTGAAAATTTTGGGGCCGGCCGAGGCTCCCGTGAACCGTCTGAAAAACGAATTTCGCTACCAGTTCGAATTCATTGCGCGGAATTGCGACGCTGGCGAAGTTCGGACCGCGCATCGCGGCGGCGGTTGCGGCCAAACCCGATGGCCTGCTGCTCCATGAAAGCCTGCTGATGTCGCTATTTCCGCCGCACGCCGGGATGCGGCAGTACTGGCGCGATTTCCAATCGCTCGAAAATTGGTCGCGCTCGCTGCCCCATCAGCAGTGGTGGAAAGATTTCCTGCGCGATTCCGGAGGCACCGGTTTTTGGCACGAGACGTATTTTATGAAGGGCGGAATGGAAGCCGTTTACGACGATTTGAAAACGCCGCTAGGGTTGGGCGGATTCGCGCCGCTCTCACCTGCGCGCGGCCCGATGTTCTCGGCGCGCAAGCGGGCCGGGCTCGCCGGCGAGCCGGCGCTGCCGGATCCCGTGAAAGAATCGGATTAAGTGGGGCAGGTCCCCGACCTGCCGTTTTGGCATCAAGAAACACCGGCAGGTCGGGGACCTGCCCCACTTTCGCTATTTCGGCACCGTCAGCGGCTTGCCTTTTTCCGTAATCAGAAACGCCAGAAATTTTACCGGCTCGGTCTTGCTGGCATTTCTCGCAATGGTATGCAGGTGCATGGGCTGCTCGTAAAACGTCCCGCCAGGCTTGTAAGTGATGATCTCGCCGTCGTCCAATTTGTTTTCGAGCGCGCCTTCGAGCACGTAGACACACACCGGCCCCGGGTGGCGGTGGGATTCGGAGCCGCCGCCTGGAGGGTACGTGACCTCGACCAGGCTGACGGTCCAATTCTTGCCATCCATCTTCGGTAGATCCTGCTGAATGAGCGCCGCGCGCGACGGCGCAGCCTTGGTCTGCGCATTGGCGGCGAGCCGTGCGCCCAGCGCCGCAGCCGCCATTTGAAAAATATGTCGTCGGTTCATGGCGCAATCTTATCAAACTTTTCCCTGGCATTTCCCTTTTTGTTCGCCTACAATGGACCGATGGCGCTGACCAAACGGCAGAAGCAGGTGCTGGATTTCGTTGCCGGGTTCGTGCAGGAGAACGGCTACAGTCCTAGCTACGAAGAGATCGCGCGCGGCTTGAACCTGGCGTCGCTGGCCACGGTTCACAAACACATCGCGGCGTTGGACACGAAGAACTACTTGAAGCGCGGTTTCAACCGCAGCCGGTCGCTCGATCTGGGTCCGAAGTACTTACAGGAACACCGGCAGTCGCGCTCGCTCGAAGTGCCGCTGCTGGGCCGGATTGCCGCCGGCTCACCGGTCGAATCCGTCGAGCAGCGCGAGACGCTGAACTTCGCCGATTTCGCCGGCGGGTCCAACACCTACGCGCTCGAAGTGCGCGGCGATTCCATGATCGAAGATCACATTTGCGACGGCGACATGATTCTGCTCGAACGCACTTCTGATGTTCGCGACGGTGAAATTGTAGTCGCGCTGGTGGCCGGCATGGAGACTACTCTGAAGCGCATTTATCGCGAAGCAGGCGGCCGCATTCGTCTGCAACCCGCCAATTCCGCGCTCCAGCCGATTTATGTCGCGGCCGCCGATGTTCAGGTGCAGGGCCGCCTGCTGGCGGTTCTGCGCAAATACAAATAATCCGCGCCAGGCAAGCGTTGTATAGTGGTTATACCGTTGTTGCCACTGCGTTTTGCCATTTTCGTGTTCGCCACGGTGCTGGCGGGGATTGGAAACGCCGGGCCGCGCGTACTGGCCGTCAATCTGGATGGCGTGGTGCATCCGGTCACCACGGAAATTGTCGCGCGCGCCTTGGATCAAGCCCAACAAGGACATTTTGAGCTGGTACTCATTCGCCTGAACACGCCCGGCGGCCTGATGGACGCGATGCGGCAGTCGATTGAAAAGATCGTGGCGTCTCCGGTTCCTGTCGCGATGTTCGTCGCACCGAGCGGCGGCCGCGCTGCGTCGGCGGGATTCTTTCTGCTCGAAGCCGGTGACATTGCCGCCATGGCACCCGGCACCAATACCGGCGCGGCGCATCCCGTGCTGATGGGCGGCCAGATGGATGCGGTGATGAAGCAGAAAGTGGAAAACGACGCCGCTGCCTCGCTGCGCAGTCTGGCCGACAAGCGCGGCCGCAATAGTGACCTGGCGCAGAAGGCCGTGCTCGAAAGCAAATCTTTCACGGAAAAAGAAGCGCTGGCTAATCACCTGATCGAACTGATCGCCGCCAACGACGAAGATTTGTTCGCCAAGCTGGACGGCCGCGAGATCACCCGCTTCGACGGACGAAAGCAGACGCTGCACCTGGCCGGCGCAACCGTGGTCGCCTACGAAAAAACCTGGCGGCAGAGAGTGCTCTCATCGATCAGCGATCCCAACATCGCGCTGGTGCTGCTGGTGGTGGGCGCGCTGGGAATTTACGTCGAGTTCTCGACGCCCAGCCTGATTCTGCCCGGAGTCGCCGGCGCCATCATGGTGCTGCTGGGTCTTTCGGCGCTGGCCATGCTACCCATCAACTGGCTGGGAGCAGCGCTGCTGGTGCTGTCATTTACGTTTTTTATCCTGGAAGCCAAGTTCAATTCGCACGGCGTCCTGGGTTTGGGCGGCACGGTGGCGATGATTCTGGGCGCGGTGATGCTGGTGAACAGTCCGCTGCCGGAAATGCGCATACGCCTTTCGACGGCGGTGGCGCTGGCCATTCCTTTTTCGGCCATCACGCTTTTTCTGGTCACGCTCGCGGTGCGGGCGCGCGCCAGCAAAGTCATCACCGGAAGCGAGGGAATGATCGGCGAGATCGGCGTCGCCGTGGAAGACCTTGCGCCGGAAGGTCAAATCCTGGTCCGGGGAGAGTACTGGAATGCGGTCTCGCCGGTGCCACTGAAAACGGGAGCGCGGGTCCGGGTCACGGCCTTGGACCGGCTCAAACTCACGGTCGAGCCGGCGGCCGATTCAACGCGAGGCTGATATGTTCTTCGAGTTACCAACGATCGCCGTAATCATCGTGATCATTTACATGCTTTCCTCGATCAAGATTCTGAGGGAATATGAGCGCGGCGTGATTTTCCGCCTGGGCCGCGTGCTGAAGCATCCCAAGGGCCCCGGCATCGCGTTGGTTTTTGCGCCACTCGACCGCATCGTGCGGATTTCACTGCGCATCGACACGCTGGAAGTGCCCGCGCAGGATGTCGTCACGCGCGACAACGTGACCGTGAAGGTGAACGCCGTAATTTATTTCCGCGTCGTCGATCCGATTTTGGCCGTGATCGAAGTTACGAATTTTCTCTATGCCACCTCGCAGCTGGCGCAAACGACATTGCGCAGCGTGCTGGGCGAAGTGGAACTCGACGAGCTGCTAAGCCAGCGGGAAAAGCTGAACGTGCGCCTGCAATCCATTCTCGATACGCACACGGCGCCCTGGGGCGTGAAGGTCAGCATGGTGGAAGTGAAGCAGGTGGATTTGGCTGAACAGATGATCCGCGCTATCGCCAAGCAAGCCGAAGCTGAGCGCGAGCGCCGCGCCAAGATTATCCACGCCGAGGGCGAATACAGCGCCGCCGAGAAGCTGGCCATGGCCGCCGAAGTGATCCAGAAGCAGCCGGCGGCGATTCAATTGCGATATCTTCAGACATTGGTCGAAATCGGCACCGAGAAAAACACCACCATCGTGTTTCCGCTGCCCATCGACGTGATCAGCACGCTGCAGAATGCCCTGGAGCGAATGGGCGAGCGCAACAGATAGAGGATTATGGCCAAGACTGACGGCGAATACGAACTGGTACTGGGCAACCGGCAATTGCTCAGCGCGTTTTTTATCGTGGTAATTTTATTTGCGCTGTTTTTTACGATGGGATACATTGTAGGCCGCAATTCATCGCCCGCGCCGAGCATGGCGTCGGCGACGTTGCCTGCGCCGAGTGCAGCAAACGCGCGGCCGTCCGCGACAAGTGCAAGCAGTACGGCGCCGGCAGAGAGCGCGAGCGAATCTCCCAAGCCGGCTGAGACTGCCGACGCCTTCGCCTATGACCGCCCGCTTGACCCGCCAATCACCCGCCCGATAACGGAAGCGCCAGAAAAGGTTGCGCCAGAGAAAAAGGCGACAGAAAAAAAGGCTCCGCCTGAGAAGAAGGCGGCGCCCGAAAAAAAGGCGGCAGTGCGTGAAACTCCTCCTGCTGCTGTTGTTGCCCCGATCGAGCCGCGTCCCGGACAAACGTTCCTGCAAGTGGTGGCGGTGGCGCAGCCGCAAGCCAGCGCTGTGGTCGACACGCTGAAGGCGAAGGGGTTCCCCGCGCGCTTGATTCCGGGCCCGAACAGCACTGTTTTCCGTGTTGTGGTGGGGCCGTACGGCGATGCCGCATCGCTCGGCAAGGCCAAAGCCGAGTTGGAAAACGCAGGCTTCCGTCCCATCATGCGAAGATAGGCCGGTGAGCGACGGCTTCGTCCAGATTGCGGAAACCTCTTCGGCAAGGGGTCCGCGTCTGCCAGCGTGGGCGCGGAAAAGCTCTACCCACTTTGAATCTTTGAACCGCTTGAAATCCGAATTGCGCCGGTTCAACCTGCATACGGTTTGCGAGTCGGCGCGCTGCCCCAATATTCACGAGTGCTTTCACCGCGGCTCGGCGACATTCATGATTTTGGGGAATTATTGCACGCGCGGCTGCGGCTTTTGTTCGGTGCCGAAGGGCTCGCCGGCCAAGCAGGACATGCGTCTCGACCCCGCCGAGCCCGCCAACGTGGCGCGCGTGGCGGCGCAAATGAAGCTGCGGCACGTAGTGATCACCAGCGTGAATCGCGACGACCTGGCCGATGGCGGTTCGCGGCACTTTGCCGAAACTGTGGGCGAAGTGACGCGCGCACTGCCCGATGCCCGCGTCGAAGTGCTCACGCCGGATTTTTGCGGCGATCTCACGGCAGTCGCGCGCGTGCTGGACGCCGGCCCGCACATTTTCAATCACAATATGGAGACCGTCGCGCGGCTCTACCGGCGCGTGCGGCCGCAAGCCGATTACGCACAATCGCTGCGAGTGCTCGAGTTCGCGCGAAAATATCGTCCGGACGTGATGACGAAATCCGGATTCATGGTGGGCCTGGGCGAGAGCGCGGGCGAAGTGCGGGAGCTGCTGCAGCACCTGCGCCAGCAGGGCACCGACGTCGCGACCATCGGCCAATATCTGCAGCCGACGCGGCGGCATCTCCCCGTCACCGCTTACGTCGAGCCGCGGCAATTCGAGGATTACCGCGAGTACGGGCTGTCGCTCGGTTTCAAAATGGTCTTCAGCGGTCCGCTGGTTCGCAGCTCTTACATGGCGGACCTGGTGAGCGAGCAGGCGGAGCGGGCCAGGCATTGAATTTCCTGCTCGCCGCGGCCACGGCCGTCCTGCTCATCCTCTCGTTTCCACGATTCGATTTCGCCTGGTTGGCGCCGCTCGCCCTCACGCCGCTGTTGATCGCGCTGGCGCGGGAGAGGCGCCCGCTGCACTGGTTTCTGCTGGGAGAGTTCTGCGGAATCATTTATTGGGGCGGCGTTTGCTACTGGATTCAGAGCGTGCTGGCGGATCACGCCGGCATCACGGCGGGCGTTGCCTGGGCGGCGTTCGCGCTGTTCTGTGTGACCAAAGCCATTCATCTGGGATTGTTCGCGTGCGCAGCGGGATTATTGATTCGGCGCCCGTGGGCGGTAGCCGGCGTCGCGGCGGTGTGGGTCGCGATTGAAGTCACGCATGGCTCGCTCGGATTCGCCTGGCTGACGCTGGGCAACGCCGGCATTGGCATGAGCGTGCCGATGCGTCTTGCGCCTTACACCGGCGTCTACGGCATCTCGTTTTGTTTCGCGATGCTTTCGGCGGCGCTGGCGGTATCCATTCTGCGGCGGCCGCGGCGGCAATTGCTTTGGCTGATTCTGCTCGCGCCTATCGCTGTGCTGCCGCGTCTTCCCGATGCGCAGCGCGGGGAGCGAACCGCGGTCCTGGTGCAGCCGCGCATCTCGGAAGCGGAAACGTGGACTCCCGCGTTTGTGAACAAAGTGCAGCGCGGCCTGGTGTATCTTTCCATGCAGGCCGTGTTGACGGAGAAGCAGCCGCCCGATCTGGTCGTTTGGCCCGAAGCGCCCGCGCCGCTCTACGACGACGATCCGCGCTTCCGCGAAGTTGCCGCAACGCTGGCGCGCGAGGCCAAGACGTATCTGCTGGCGGGCGTCGTAGGGCACACCCCGAAAGGCGAGCCGCTGAACTCGGCCATGATGGTGGGGCCCGCCGGCGAGCCTCTGGGGCGCTACGACAAAGTGAATCTGGTGCCATTCGGCGAATTTGTGCCGTGGCCGTTTGGATTCATCCGCAAGATTTCGAGCGAGGCGGGCGATTTTCAACCCGGCAGCAAGATTGTCATTTTCCCCGTCGAGGGACACACCGTCGCCGCGTTCATCTGCTACGAATCCGTGTTCCCGGATTTCGTGCGGCGCTTTGCCGCCGGCGGCGCGGAATTGCTGATCAATATTTCCAACGACGGCTGGTATGGCGCCAGCTCCGCTCGCTGGCAGCATCTAAAAATTGTCCGCATGCGGGCGGCGGAAAACCGGCGCTGGCTGCTGCGTGCTACCAACGACGGCATCACCGCCACCATCGATCCGGCGGGGCGCGTCCTGGGCACGCTGCCAAATTTCACCGAAGCCGCTTCACGTACGGGTTTTTCTTACATCGCGCAGACCACGCTCTACACGCGCTGGGGGGACTGGTTTCCGCTGCTCTGCGCGCTCGCGAGCGCGTTGATGCTGGGCTGGGAATGGCGAACTCGGCGCGCGGCTACTTCAGAGGCACGGCGTTCTTCATGACGTAGCTGCCTTCGCCGGCAATCGGAATGTAGTGGAATACTTCGGCATATTCGATGCCTTGTTTCGCGCCCAGCGCTTTTGCGCGCTCACGAATTTGAATATCCACCAGGCGATTCACCGCCGCCTCATCAACGTTATCGAGCAGCGGCAGGCGGAGATTGGCCTGCGCCAGCTTTTCTTTCGTCGCCAGCGCCGTGTGCCGCATCATAGTCTCTTGGGCTTGCACGGCGCGGATTTTCTGATCGATGGTCGCGCCGATGTCCACCACTTTATTGACATCGGAATCATCCAGCTGGCGCGCCCAGTAGTAGCGATCGAGCACAGCCCAGCGCCCCAGGCCGAGTGAGAACTGCTCTTCCAAAAACAAATGCCCCGACGCCGTCCAGGCCGCGTCTTCAGCGGCTCGCGCCGTCTTCTTGTGATCGGGATTCTCTTCGTACTTCGCGGACGGATCAAAAGTAAAAATGGTCCACGGCTTGAGCTTGCGGAAAAGCAGAATCAGGCGCGCGCGCACTTCGGTCTCGGAAAGCGCGTCCATTTCGTCGTTGCGAAAATCGAGCGAATAGATGTCCTTGATGCCGATGATATCGGCGGCGGCGCGCAGTTCGGTGGTGTTGCGATGGCTGGTCTCACCGGCGGAGAGGTCGTAGGAATCTTTCTCGTCGTTGGTGATGCGGATCAGGTGCGCCGTATATCCTTCGGCGATCATTTTGGCGATCGTACCGCCGGCAAAGATCGTAAAGTCGTCGGCATGGGCGGTGATGACGGCCATGGTGCGTCCGTCATAGGGCTTGGCGTCGGCGGCCATTGCCGCGGCCGCTGCTGCCGCGCCGGCCAGAAATCCGCGACGCGAAATCAATTGCATGAAAACCTCACCCGTGCCGGATCACCAGCACGTCTCCATCCTTCACAATGTATTCCTTGCCCTCCAGGCGCAGCAAACCTTTCTCCTTCACGCCCGGATATCCGCCATGATCGATGAGCGCCTGCCAGTTCACAACTTCGGCGCGAATGAATTTCTTTTCAAAATCGGAATGAATCGCGCCCGCCGCCTTCACCGCCGTGCTGCCGATAGGAACCGTCCAGGCGCGCACTTCCGTCTCTCCGGCGGTGAGAAACGACATCAGCCCCAGCAGCCGGTAACTGGCCGTGATCAGGCGCTGCATGCCGGATTCCTTCAGCCCGTAGCTGGCCAGATATTCCAGCGCGTCGGCGGCAGCCAGCTCAGCCAGCTCGGCTTCGATCTTGCCGCAGACCGCCGTGACCTCCGTCTGCGCGCGGCCCTTTAGCGCTCCGGCGCGATATTCCTCTTCGATTTCGTGCAGCCGCGGCACATCCGCCTCGCCGATGTTCAGCACGTACAGCATGGGCTTTTGCGAGAGAAACTGAAAGCCGCGAATGCGCTTTTCGTTATCGGCATCGAGCACCATCTCGCGCAGCGGACGATTGGCTTCGAGCGTAGTTTTGCATTTTTCCAGCAGTTCGAATTCGCGGTCGTTCTCCGGATTCTTGATTTTCTTGCGCTCTTTTTCCAGACGCTCCAGGCGCTTTTCCACCACCACCAGATCGCTGAGCACGAGTTCCATCTCGACGTCTTCCATGTCGCGCAGCGGATCGACCGAGCCTTTCTCGTGAGGTATGGTATCGCTCGCAAAAAGGCGCAGCACCTGCGCGAATGCGTCCACCACGCGCAGTCCGGCCAGGTAGCCGGGGTCGCGCAGCGTTTCTTTGGAAATCGCCGGCAAGTCCACGAACTCGACGGCGGCGTGCGTGATCTTGGGCGGATCGAAAAGCTTGGCCAGCGCATCCAGGCGCGCGTCGGGAACTTTGGCAACGCCGGTGCGGGCCGCCGTCTGGCCGATGCGCGTCTCCTGGTGGACGCCGGTCATGATCGTAAATAGAGAGGTCTTGCCCACCATGGGCAGACCGATTATGGCAGTTTTCATGTTTGGGAACGGAACCTACAAAGGAACGTCAATCTGGCTCAAAATCTCTTCGACCACGCGATCGCCCAGATCGCCGCGCCGCTGAGCCATTGCGGCGCGCGCATTCACAACGATGCGATGCGCGAAGACCGGCCCGGCCAACCGCTTCACGTCGTCGGGGATGGCGTAATCGCGGCCTTCGACCAGCGCCAAGGCCTGGGTGGCGCGGAACAGCGCCTGCGAGCCGCGCGGGCTTACTCCGAGCGCAAGCGATTCATGCGCGCGCGTTTTCTCGACGATGGCCAGCATGTAACCTACCAGCGATTCATCCACGTTCACGCGGTGCACCATATCCTGGACATGGACCACTTCCTCGGCCGTGAGCACGCGCTCGATGGGCATGCCGTTCACCGCGGCGTGATTGCGCACGATCTCGCGTTCGCTTGCGGCGTCCGGATAACCGATGCGCAGCCGCATGAAGAAGCGGTCGAGCTGGGATTCCGGCAGCGGATAGGTGCCGTGATGCTCCACCGGATTCTGCGTCGCGATCACCATGAACGGGGTAGGCAGCGGCTGGGAACGGCCGTCGATGGTGACTTGCCGTTCGTTCATGGCCTCCAGCAGCGCCGACTGCGTCTTGGGCGTGGTGCGGTTGATTTCATCCGCCAGCAGAAAATTGGTGAAGATCGGCCCGGGCTTGAATTCGAAAGCGCCGGCGTGGGCGTTGTAGATGGTGACGCCGAGCACGTCGCTGGGCAGCATGTCGCTGGTGAATTGCAGCCGATGAAAGCGGCCATCGACCGCATGAGCAAGCGCGTGCGCGAGCGTGGTTTTGCCGACGCCCGGTACGTCTTCGATGAGCAGATGTCCGCGGGCAAGCAGGCACACCAGCGAAAGCCGCACTACTTCCGGCTTACCGCGAATTGCCGATTCCAGAGCCGCTTCAAGCTCCGCCAATTTCGCGAAAGCGACGGGAGGGGCAACCGGCGGGGCTTCCAATGTTTCCCGCTGGGGCATTAACGCTATAATACTAAATTCGCCGCCAGCGCCGATTTCGGGGCGCGTAGCTCAGTTGGTTAGAGCGCCTGCTTCACACGCAGGAGGTCGCAGGTTCGAGTCCTGCCGCGCCCACCATTTAATTCGAGGGACGGAGTGATATTGCATAGGGAGTGTTTGTGTGGCTGTACTCAAAAATCCACGATTGGTGGCATGATGGTGAGGCCGACATGCCTGGTGGTGAGGTGTGGCGAATACCGACCGCCGGGCCCGCGTTCCTAATCTCGGTACTTGTATTTGCGGTTCTTGGCGGTTTTCTGTGGCCGTTACGGTTATTTTTTCCTGCGTTGGCTATGTCCATAGCTGCCGCCGTGTACGCATTGGGAAACGTGCGGAAGGCACTATTTGTTGCAAAAAATCACTTGATTATTAGACCCTCCTTTGGCCGGGCGAGACGGATAGCACTTTCCGATGTCGTAGTGGTAAGAGAGGCGACGACGTTTGAATTTGAAACGCTGATCGAGGGTCTCGAAGTAGTTTTACGAGGCGGAGAAGTTTTCCTCTTGCCCGACGTTAGCCACCCAAAGAGCGCTCTCGCGGCAATTAAGGAACGATTGGAGGCGAGGCCGCTCGGTCAGGCAAAAGCGCTTCGAGACTTCACAAAGTAGCCGACAGAGTTTGCATCACGGTGCGCCTTGGTCCGTCAGGTGCCGATTCCACGCCCACCATTCTCAAATCCAACATCCCGGGCGCAACGCACATGCCCAATCCCGTGCAAATATCAAGACCGGCCAGAAGAGCGCCATGGGGGCTCCCACTAGTAGCCGCGCGCCTCGAGTTCCATTCTGCCTGATGAATAGCGCTGCCATCGCCAGCCAGCAACACGAAAGGAGGAAACCGCATGGCCAGAAAAGCCACGGCTCTACAAAGAGTGGGCCAAACAACCGGGCGATCAACGGCAACCCGCCTGCTCCGAAAGCAATGGTCAGTGTGAGGACCAATCCAGACCCTGGGGAACTGTATTCCTCGCGCCGGATGAGGCTTGTTAAAGACACGTAGACGCACTGACCGGTGAAGACCAAAATTGCAATCAATGTCAGGAGCGCCGTAATCGCAAAGTGCATTTCTGAAGTCCTGGGACTCAAGAAACGATTGCAGGCAAAAAACGCTCCCCACGCGAACGCCAACAAAATGGGAATCCCCCAGATGGACATCGCCAGGGATACTCCTCTCGCCAGCAAGTCTTCGCCCGGATTGTATTCTCCATCGGTGAGAATTCCCATTGGCGAACCTAATCCTAACTCTTTACTGCGATGAACATATCTTGCCTCAGCAACTTGTCAGCCACCCGAATGCGACGGTAATCGCCCCCTGGCGTTGGACGTGATGGTCTTCGTAGAAGTTCGATCCTACGACAGTCAGCCGCTTGCCGCGCTCACCACTCTCGAAATCAGAGGATCCTGCAAGCAGGTGGCCCGCCGGATGTCGTCAAGGATCTCTTTGTCTGTCAAGGACTTGAGAAACTCGGCTCTTTTCGCTCAAATGTCATCCAAACCAATAGAAATGAGCCCTTGACGACCGGACTGGCGTGGGATAAACTCCGTCACCTGGAGGAAAACATGATTCGGAAGGCCGCTTTTTGTTTCATTTTGGTTGCATTCACGAACCTGCTTTTTGGCGACATCATCAACACCACGGACCCCGGGCAGATAGCCGCATTTCAAACCGGCGCAACCGTGCAGAATTTCGAGAGCATATCCGGGCACACACCCGAGACCATCATCGCCTACACCGCGGGTAGTCCAATTTCGGAGGCGACTGCGTTTATCTTCGATGAGATCACTGGCGTCCAATTTTCCGTCGGCGGCGCACCGGGCACCAACAAGCCGGCCTTGTACAACCTCTCAGGAGGAATTGCCGGTGACGCGAAGTCGGCCACGACGGTTCTTGGACCCGTGGATTTCGACGGCACCACCTTATTCAGCTCAAGCGCGCTGATTGAGATTTTTTTCCCCACCAAGGTGTCCAAAGTGGGTTTCTGGCTGAATCCCTCGCTTGGCAACGTTAACATCATTGCATTAGACACAAATTTCGCTTTTAGCAAGCTTCCCGAGAGCACCCTGGAGTCAGCGAATAACGTCACTGCCGGCAACTTTGTTGGCATTTCACGGCCGACGGCCGATATTGGCGGCTTCAAGATCATCGCGCTTGCAGGGACCGCAGGGTTCACTATCGACGACTTTACGTTCGGCGGTTCCTCCACCACGACAACGGTACCGGAGCCTGGTACGGTCGTATTACTCGGTACGGCTTTGGTCACATTAGGTCTCTGGAAGCGTCTCAGGGTTTCGTAGGTCTGTCAGCCTGACCGGCACGGAGTTTACTGATACTCCGTGCCGGAGTGTTTCCCCCGCCGTCAACCGGTAGCTTCCCTAGAAGTCCGACCCCACGACTGTCAGCCGCCTAGCCATTGCACGCCAGGCGTATTAGAAGGCAGGAGGCTGCATCTGCCCTTCTAACGCGGCGCCTCCCGGGTCAGGAGGAAATGTTTCGTCGGCGCTTTCCACATAAATCGCGGGTACGTTTGCGCCCATCGGCCGGAGATAGGCCGAGAGCTGTCCCCGATGATGGACCGAATGGCGGTTTGCAATGTTCAAGTAGCAGACCGCCGGATCATTCCGTAGACCGATGAAGTCAACGGGCATGGCAAGTTCCTCGCCGGACAACGCCTCCAAAACGACGGCGATGTGCCAGGCCAGTTGCAACGCACTCATGCTCTTTGCGTGAGGCTTGTAGCCGCCTTGGTCCGGCGGAACCAAAGACAGAATCTTCTTCGTTATGGCTTGCTCCGTCTTGAGCTGAGGCAACAGAAACCATAGAAGAAATGTGGCTTCACCGGGCCGCATCGCGCAGGCAACTCCTTCGCGCCATTATAGGCTGCAAAACGTTGCTGAAACTCCACCTCCCGCTCGGGCATCCAATAGCTCTAACCCCAACAGGAGTAGTCTGGAACAATGGCCAAGCCGGTACTGTTGACCGTAGATGACGATCCCGAAGTGTTGCGCTCCATCGAACGCGATCTTCGCCGCCAGTATGGCGATCGTTACCGCGTGTTGCGCGCCGATTCGGGACAAGCCGCGCTCGACACGCTACGGCAATTGAAAACCCGCAACGATCCGGTAGCGCTGCTGCTGGCCGATCAGCGCATGCCGCAATTGGATGGCGTCGGCTTCCTGAGCGAAGCGATGGATCTTTATCCGGATTCCAAACGCGCCCTGCTCACCGCCTATGCCGATACCGATGCCGCCATCCGCGCTATCAACGAAGTCAAAATCCATCACTATCTTCTGAAGCCCTGGGACCCGCCGGAAGAACAGCTTTACCCGGTGATTGACGACCTGCTGGACGAGTGGCTGGCGCATTACCGCCCTCCCTTCGAAGGCCTGCGCGTGCTGGGGAATCGCTGGTCGCCGCGATCTTACGAAATCCGTGAGTTCCTGGCCCGCAACCAGATTCCCTACCAGTGGCTGGATGTCGAATCGGGTGAGCCGGAGACTCGCCAGTTGGTCGATTCGCTGGGCGAAGAGGCGTCGAAGCTGCCGCTGGTTCTGTTCACGGATGGCACGCGGCTCGCCGCGCCTTCCAACATCGAGCTTGCCGGCAGAGTTGGCTTGCGCATGCGCGCCGAAATGCCGTTCTACGATTTGGCAATCGTGGGCGGCGGTCCGGCGGGCCTGGCGGCGGGGGTTTACGGAGCCTCGGAAGGCTTGAAGACCATCATCGTCGAGCGGGAAGCGCCCGGCGGCCAGGCGGGTCTGAGCTCCCGCATCGAGAACTATCTTGGATTTCCCTCGGGCTTGAGCGGCGCCGATCTGGCGCGCCGGGCGGTCACGCAGGCACAGCGCTTCGGGGTCGAAATCATTGCTCCGCAGGAAGCCGTGGGGTTGCGCATCGAAGGTCCGTACCGCGTGCTGAAGCTGGCCGATGGCAGCGAAATTTCCTGTCATGCGCTCCTGATTGCCACGGGCGTGCAATGGCGCAGCTTGGAAATTCCCGGCATCAAGCAGCTGCAAGGCGCGGGCGTCTATTATGGCGCCGGACCCGCCGAAGCCCTTGCCTGCAAAGGCGAGGACGTATACATTGTGGGCGGCGCCAACTCCGCCGGCCAGGCGGCCATGTATTTTTCCAAGTACGCGCGCCGCGTGGTCATGCTGGTGAGGGGCGATTCGCTGGCCAACTCGATGTCGCGCTACTTGATCGACCAGATTCTTCAGACCGCGAACATCGCCGTGGAATATCGCACCGAGGTGGTCGAGGTGCATGGTGAAAACCGTCTCGACGCCATCTCGATCCGTTGCGGCGAGAGCGGGCAGGTCGACCGGGTGGCAGCTTCGGCGCTGTTCATTTTTATCGGCGCGGTGCCGAGGACCGACTGGGTCGAGGGCATCGTGGAGCGCGACGAGCGCGGCTTCATTTTGTCGGGCGAGGAGCTGGTGCATGGCGGCCGGCGGCCTAAAGGCTGGACGCTCGACCGCGATCCGGGCCTGCTCGAAACCAATGTTCCCGGCGTGTTCGTCGTCGGCGATGTGCGCCGCGGATCGGTGAAGCGCGTAGCATCGGGCGTGGGCGAAGGCTCAATCGCCGTGCAGTTCATTCATCAATACCTGGCCAAAGTATGAGCATGCTCGAAGACTTGCGGAAGATCGAAATCTTCAAGGATCAGCCGGAGGAGCAGCTTGCATGGCTGGCGCAACAAGGCACAGAGATTCGGCTGGAAACAGGCGAGAGCCTTTTCGAAATGGGAGCTCCGGCCGACCGGATGTTTGTGTTCTTTGAAGGCGAGCTGGAGCTGCGCCGCGACGGCTATTCCATGGTCTACATCGGCGCCGGCGAAGTCTCCGGGCTGCTTCCGTTTTCCCGCATGACGCATTTCTTCGCCACCTCCTACGCGGTCTCGCCAACTCGTCTGGCTGCTTTCAGCTCCCAGATTTTCCCGGAGATGTCGCAGCGGATGCCGCAGGTGATTGCGCGCATGGTTGGCTTGATGTCCGACCGCGTCCGGGAAGTTACCAGAATGGGCGAGCAGCGCGAGAAACTGGCGGCCCTGGGCAAACTCTCGGCCGGGCTTGCGCATGAGCTGAACAATCCCGCGGCGGCGGCGCGGCGGGCAGCGTCCGCGCTGGGCCAGATTCTTGCGGCGGCCCGTGAAAATAACGTCAATCTCAACCGCTTCCCATTCTCGCCGCAACAGCGCGAGTACATCGCCAGATTCGAGCGCACCACCGGCGAGCGCGCGGCTGCCTCGCCTGTCAAGTTGAATTCACTCGATCAAAGCGATCGCGAAGAGCAACTGGCCACGCTTCTGGAAACGCACCATGTTCCCGATGCCTGGAAGATGGCACCAGTCTTAGTCGAAGCCGGTTTGCAAAGCGCCGAGCTCGATGCGCTGATCGCGCAGATTGGGCCGGAGCCCTTGCCGGAAGTTCTGGGCCGC
>JACPNO010000068.1 GCA_016185465.1 Candidatus Solibacter usitatus | reverse complement strand
GGGTAATCACGATGGCTTTCAGGGTGAGCTTGTGCCGCGCGAGAATTTCCAAAATCTCCGGAATGTTGTCGCCGGGATCGATTACAAGGGCTTCGCGCGTCTGTTCATCGCCGAAAATCGAGCAGTTGCATTGCAGCGCCCCGACCGCCAGGATCTCGTGGATCATCAAGCCGATTGTATACTCAGGCATATGACCGAAGCGTTTAACGTTGCGATGCGGTGGCTGCATATCAGCTCGATGATGGTGTTACTGGGCGGAATTCTGTTCGCCCGTTTCGTGGTGGAGCCCTCAATCGCCGCGCTGCCCTCGGATACGCGGCAGCAGCTGGGAGAGGCCATGGCCGCGCGTTTCCGCTCGTTGATGTACTACGCGATCGGCCTGCTGCTTCTCACCGGCTTGTACAACCTGTTTCTGAATATTTCGGGCAAGCCGCCGCTGTACCACGCGCTGTTGGGCGTGAAGCTGCTGGCCGCGCTGCATGTGTTCGCGGTGGGCTTTCTCATCGTTCAGCCCAGGAATCCGAAACGCACGCGCCTGATGACGGGCGTGGTGATCTCGGGGCTGATAATTCTGGCCGTCTCGGCCCTACTGCGCCAGATCCACCTAAACTGAAAGCTAAACTGAAAAGATGAACAGCAGCGGCTATGAAGCGCTCCGCTCCCGGGCGGCGTGGCTGGATTTGTCCGGCCGCGGCGTAATCGCCGTTACGGGCGAGGATCGCGCCCGCCTGCTGCACGCGCTGTCGACCAACGACATCGAGCACCTCAAGCCGGGCGAAAGCTGCTACGCGTTTTTTCTCAACGCCCAGGGGCGCATTCTCGCCGACGCGAATATTCTCTGCCGCGCGGAAGATTTCCTCATCGACACCGAACCCGAAATACGCGCCTCGCTTTACCAGCACATTGATAAATACATCATCGCCGACGACGTCACATTGGAAGATGCGTCAGAGCGTTTGTCGGCCATCGCGCTCGAAGGTCCCGAAGCATTGACGATCGCGGCTGGTATGGACGGCGTCCGCCTGACCCTCACCGGCGAGCCTGGCCTGCGCTTCTTCGTTCCGTACGATCAGAAAACCAACCTGATCGCCCAACTGGAGAAAGCAGGCACCGTTGCGGCCGATGCCGAAGCCGCGCGTGCCGTGCGCATGGAGCACGCCAAGCCCCGCTACGGCGAAGACATCACCGAAGCCCATTTGGCCCAGGAAACACAGCAGATGCACGCGCTGTCCTTCAGCAAGGGCTGCTATCTGGGGCAGGAGATTGTAGAGCGCGTGCGTTCGCGCGGCTTGGTGCATCGCCTGCTGGTGGGGTTGAACATCAACACGCAGAATATTCCCGCTCCCGGAACGCCGGTCACCGCGAACGGAAATGAGATCGGGAAATTGACCAGCGTGGCATTGTCGCCAGCGCTGGGAACATGCGTGGCGATGGCTTATGTTCGCCGCGAGCACGCAGACCCGGGAACCAGACTCGTGGTCAATGGAAGCGTGGCGGAAGTGCGTCCGCTATTTGTCCCGTAGCTTGTCCAGCACGGCACGCGGAATATCCAGATTGCCGTCGAGCCCCGTGCCCAGGCGAATGCGCGGCTTGTTGGCGCCGTGAAAATCGGAGCCGCCCGTCACCGCCAGGCCGTAGCGCTCGGCGTAGCCGAGATATTGCGCGACTTCCGCGGGCCCGTGATCGCTGTGAAACGCCTCGATCGCCGGCAAGCCGAGCTCGCGCATTTCCGCAATCATCGGATCGAGGCCATCGGAAGCCCCGCGCCGCACCAGGCGGATAGGATGGGCAAGCGATGCCAGGCCGCCCCCGGCCGCGACCAGCTTAAGCGCTTCGCCCAACTCCGGCTCCATGCGCTGCACATACGCGCTACCCGACTCTTCCCCCAGATACTGCTGAAACGCGTGCTCGATGCTGGACGCGTAGCCTTTATCGATCAACACGCGCGCGAAATGCGGCCGACCGGTCTGGCTGCCGCGTCCGGTTGAGACTTCTTCGAGCGTGACATCGACGCCCTGCGCTTGCAGGCGGGCAATGAGCCGGATGTTGCGGTCGCGCCGCGAATCGTGCAGCTCTTTCAACCACCCGCGAAACTCCGCCGACGGGCCGCCATTCAGAAAGTACCCCAGCAGATGCACGGTGCGGCCATGAAATTTCGTGGAGAGCTCGATGCCGCAGATCAGATCGAGGCCCGCCGCGCGCGCCAGCGGCTCGGCCGCATCGTAGCCGGCGAGCGTGTCGTGATCGCTGATGGCGAGGGCTTCCAGGCCCGTGGCAACAGCTTCGTCGACCAACTCCGCCGGGCGATAAGTGCCATCGGACTCATCGGTGTGCGTGTGCAAATCGATCAAAAAGAAACCAACCCCAGTTCTTTCAGTGTAGCCCAGACCCGGTCGGCGCTCTGCCGGGGGTTTTCCTGATCCGAGTGGATGATAACCTCAGGGGCGAGCGGCGGTTCGTAGGGATCGGTGACGCCGGTAAAATGGGGAATCTCACCGGCCAAGGCTTTCTTATAGAGGCCTTTAACATCGCGGGAGGCGGTGACTTCGAGCGGGCACTCGACGTACACTTCCACGAAATTCTCGACGCGCCGGCGCACATCCTCGCGCGCTTCCCGGTAGGGGGAAATCGCCGCGACAATTGCAATCACGCCATGGCGCGATAGCAGTTCGCAGACAAATCCGATGCGCCGGATGTTGGTGTCACGATCCTGCTTGCTGAAGCCCAGGCCTTGGGAGAGATTTTCGCGGACGATATCGCCATCCAGCATTTCGACCTTCGCGCCCGCCTGGCGCAGCCGCTCGTGGATCAGGGTTGAGATGGTGGTTTTCCCCGAGCCCGAAAGACCCGTGAACCACAGCGTGAAGCCTTTATGCATTCGCCGCGCTCGCGAGACTACTCGGCTTTTCCGGCGAGAATAACCGCCAGCGGCAGCTCGCCGATCTTGATATTGAGGACCCAGTCGCGCTCACCCTCTTTGCCGAAACTGGGAAATTTTTCGGCCGTCGAGGACCAGATGCTGAGCACCGCCGGATGAGGCGTGCCGGACGCTCTCCGGCTCATGTTCATGAGGGCGTCGAAAGCCGGAGTGGCGTTCAGATCCAGGTCTTCGGCGGCGGGAATGAGTACCAGAAAATCACGCTGCGGCGAAGCGCCGACATGGTCGCCGGTCACCGGCTGCAGAGCGTAGCGCAACGTGTAGACGCCGGGCTTGATGGTTTGTCCGCGGCGGTCGGCGCCTTGTCCAGGAAAACGAATCGCGCCCAACAATGCGCCGGTTGGGATAGTGGGCAGGGTGACGTCGGCTTCCGTGGACTTGGCCGCGGCGGGCGCCTCGGCCCGGAACCAAACTTCGCAGAACGCCGCCCCGCTGGCGTTGAGAATTCGTGTGCCTGGAGTTTGCAGCGCCTGGCCGATGGGGGCGGTCAGTTCAGCTGGAGGCGCGCCGGCGGGCTCGCTCTTGTACTGCGCCCAAGCGGCCGCGCTAGCCAGAAACAGGGAAACGATCAATCGGGAACGGCTCTGCATGGCTGGCGTGTTTGATTCTTAGCGGCTTGCGCCGGACGCGAATATTCTGGAGCGGGAGACCGGATTCGAACCGGCGACATCGACCTTGGCAAGGTCGCACTCTACCAACTGAGTTACTCCCGCCCAATGAGAAACTCCTCATTTTCCCCCACTTCCGCGTGGCTGTCAAACTTCCTGCGCGCTAGAGGAGCAGGCGACTCAAACGTTTCACCTAAAAGGATTTATAATTTTGTTCCAAATTTTGGATCTGTGTTAGACTATCGTTTCTGTTCGGGTAACACTCGGGCAGATGCCAAATTTTCCTTCCTTCCAATCGTGGAGTGAGACTGGGTTGTGGACCCCCACCGGCTGTGGGAAACGTGTGTGAAAGTTGTGCATGAAATTGGTTAGTAGGTGACTGATGAACCCGTGGGACCAGATCAAAAAGCAGCTTGAAGCCAGCCTGAGCCGCGAAAATTATAGCGGCGTCATCGGCAAAACCAGCTATGCCGAGCTGGAGCGCGGCGTTCTCCGCATCAACGTTCCCAACGAAGAGACCCGGGTGTGGCTCGAGACCGAATACGCCAGCCAGGTCAATGCCTTGATTCGCAAACTGGCGCTAGGCATCAAAGCGGTTGTATACGATGTTGCCGCGCCCGTTGAAAGCACATCGGAAAACGGCGCCGAGCAGATGCCGGATTTTGAATCGCCGGCCAGTCAGCTGAATCCGCGGTTCACGTTCGATAATTTCGTGGTCGGCGCTTGCAATCAATTTGCGCACGCAGCCGCCCGCTCGGTCGCCACCAATCCTTCGCGCAGCTATAACCCGCTGTTTCTCTACGGCGGCGTGGGCATGGGCAAGACTCACCTGATGCACGCCATCGGGCGGGCGTTGATTAACGGCTCATCCCGGATGCGCATTGTTTACACATCGAGCGAGCGCTTCACCAACGAAGTGGTGTCAGGCATTCGTTTTGAGCGCATGATGCAGCTTCGCCAGCGCTATCGCTCCGCCGACGTGCTGCTGATCGACGACATCCAGTTGCTCGGCAACAAGGAACGCACCCAGGAAGAGTTCTTCCACACGTTCAATGAGTTGCACGATCATCAGAAGCAGATCGTCATTTCGAGCGATTCGCCGCCTAAGGAGATTCCCGGCCTGCTGGAGCGTCTACGCTCGCGTTTTGAATGGGGACTCATGGCGGATATTCAACCCCCCGACCTGGAAACGAAAATGGCCATCCTGGATAAGAAAGCCGAAGCCGAAGGCTGCAAGCTTCCCGAAGATGTGCGCATATTTATTGCGTCAAAGACTCGTTCCAATGTGCGGGAACTGGAAGGCGCGCTGGTCAAGCTGATCGCTTACACCTCACTCACCGGCGCTCTCATCACTCTGCCCATGGCGCAGCAGGTTCTGAAGCATCTGACCCCTGCGCAAGACCGCCGCGTAACCATCGACACCATCCAGAAAGCCGTCGCCGAGAAGTTTGGCATCCGCCAGCTTCAGCTCAAGGAAAAGAGCAACACGCACACGATCGTCTACCCGCGCCAGGTGGCTATGTTTTTGGTGAAGGAATTGACGGCTGCGTCGCTGCCCGAAATCGGCCGTGCGTTTGGAGGAAAGCATCACACCACCGTGATTCACTCCATTACCCGAATCAACCAGCTGCGCCAGACCGATCCCAATTTGAACAGAACAATACACAGCCTAATTGAGTCATTACAATAGCATTAGATTCTCTTTCCACAACGGCCTGGTTGCATCGCCTGAGAATCCCTGTGCAAACCCGATCCGGACCCGATTCCAGCACATTCGTGCACCTGTTTCGCACATAAAACCGGAGCAGAAAGTCATAGGATTTTGTATAATTTAGGTAGAAATCAACATTTCGACAGGCCCCATGAATACGGTTCTTCTAAGCATAAGTCTGTATACACTCTTTCGGAGAGGAGCGCTGACTGATGGAATTTACAGTTAGCAAAGCCGATTTGGTCCGTGAGTTGGGCCTCTCACAGGGCGTGGTGGAGAAGAAAACCACAATTCCCATACTTTCCAACGTCCTGCTGGAAGCGCGCGACGACCGCTTGACGCTGACAGCGACGGATTTGGAATTGGGAATACGCTGCTCCTGTTCGGCGAAGGTAAAAAAAGAAGGCGCGGGCACTGTTCCGGCGCGCAAGCTTCTGGATTATGTGCGCTTGCTGCCGGAAGCCGATCTCCACGTGAAGTTCATGGAGAACCACTGGGCCAACATTACTTGCGGACGTTCGAAAACCAGAATGGCGGGAATGTCGCGCGAGAGTTATCCCGAACTCCCGCAGGCGCCTGAGCAGATTGCCGAGTTGCCGGTAGGGCTGCTCTCGGCCATGATCTCCAAGACAATTTTCGCGATTTCGATGGAGGAATCGCGCTTCACGCTGAATGGCGCGCTTCTTCTGCTGCGGGCTGACGGGCTGACCATGGTTGCGACCGACGGACACCGCCTGGCATACGTCGATCATGAAGACGGTGCGGGCCTGGCGGGCAACAAGACATTTCGCGCGCTGATCCCGCGCAAGGCGATGGGCGAGATCGTCAAGCTGGCCGCCGAAAGCGGCGCCGACAGTAAAGTCATTATCTCGGGCGATGACAATCATCTCTTTTTCCAGTTCGGAACCCGGCTGCTGATCACGCGCAAGCTCACGGGAAATTTCCCGGACTACGAACGCGTTCTTCCGAAAGACAACACGCAACTCGCCAAATTGCAGCGCGACGAAATCCGCTCGGCTATTGAGCGCGTGTCGCAATTTGCCGATGAACGATCGCGCGCGGTTCGCGTGCAATTCGCGCCGGGCGAGGTCAAAGTATTCTCATCGTCGGTAGAGACCGGCGAGAGCGAAGAGAGCGTGCCTTCGGAGTACAGCGGGCCGGAGCTTGAAATCGGCTTCAACGCCCAATATCTGTTGGATTTCCTGCGCGCGATTTCCCAAGAGCAGGTTTCTTTTGCGCTGAAAGACCAGAAGAGCGCGGGCGAAATGCGGCCCGGCACGGAAGATGCGAACCAGCACTACCGTTATGTCGTAATGCCCATGAGGATTTGAGGGTCTAACCAGGCCCAATCGTTCGGATTAAGAATCTATGCCCAATGAAGTGAGCACGCCGCCGCCGGAAGTTTACGATTCCACTAGTATCAAAGTCCTGGAAGGCCTGGAGGCGGTACGTCTTCGGCCGGCCATGTACATCGGCTCAACCGGGGAGATGGGTCTGCATCACCTGGTTTATGAAGTCGTCGACAACTCGGTGGACGAAGCCCTCGGCGGTTATTGCAGCGAGATTAACGTCACCATCCACATCGACAATTCCGTGACTGTGGTGGATAACGGCCGCGGCATACCGGTCGATATTCATGAAGAAGAAGGCGTTTCGGCGGCCCAGGTGGTCATGACCAAGCTGCACGCCGGCGGCAAGTTCGACTCCAAGAGCTACAAAGTCTCGGGCGGCCTCCACGGCGTGGGCGTTAGCGTGGTCAACGCGCTCTCAGAGCGGCTCGATCTCGAAATCTGGCGTGGCGGGTTCACCTGGCAGCAGGAATACGCTGCCGGCGCTCCCAAGGGCCCCCTGCAGCGCGCCGGCAAAGCTGGCAAAAAGACCGGCACCATGGTCACCTTCAAACCGGACGCGTCCATCATGGATGTGACCAAGTTCAATTACGACACCCTGGCGCAGCGCTTGCGCGAGCTGGCGTTTTTGAACAAAGGCCTCAAGATCACCCTTAGCGACGAGCGCGAGGATCCGGTCAAATCGCACGAATTTCTCTACAGCGGCGGCATCGCGGAATTCATCAAACATCTGAACCGCGGCAAGACCGTGCTGCACGACAAGCCGATTCACTTCGAAGCGCAGAAGGAGCTGCCCAACGGCGGTATCCTCACCATGGAAGTCGCGCTGCAATACAACGACGGCTACTCGGAAAACGTTTTTAGTTTCGCCAACAACATCAACACCGTGAATGGCGGATCGCACTTGAGCGGTTTCCGCAGCGCGCTCACCCGCACCATCAACGCCTACGGCCAACAGGCTGGGCTGTTCAAAGACGTCAAGGAAAATCTCACCGGCGACGACGTGCGCGAGGGTTTAACCGCGGTCGTCAGTGTGAAGCTGCCCCAGCCGCAGTTCGAAGGGCAGACCAAGGGCAAGCTCAACAGCGACATTCAGGGCCACGTGGTCCAGTTCGTCAACGAAAAGCTGGGCGAGTACTTCGATAAGAATCCCGGCGTGATGCGGAAGGTTGTCGGCAAATCGATCGAAGCTGCGCGCGCCCGTGAAGCCGCCCGCAAAGCCCGCGATCTCACCCGCCGCAAAGGCGCGCTCGATTCCGGCGGGCTGCCCGGTAAACTGGCCGATTGCCAGGAGAAAGATCCGGAGCGCTGCGAACTGTTTCTGGTTGAGGGTGAATCGGCCGGCGGCACTGCCAAGCAGGGTCGCGATCGCCGCTTCCAGGCCATCCTGCCGCTAAAAGGCAAAATCCTCAACGTCGAAAAAGCCCGCTACGACAAGATGCTGGGCCACGACGAAATTCGGGCGCTGATCACGGCCATGGGCACCGGAATCGGCAAGGAAGATTTCGACGCGACCAAGCTGCGCTATCACAAAATCATCATCATGACCGACGCCGATGTGGACGGCTCCCACATCCGCACCTTGCTGCTGACTTTCTTTTTCCGCCACATGCAGGAGCTGATTTCACGCGGCCGCATTTTCATCGCGCAGCCGCCGCTCTACCGCATCAAAAAGGGCAAAAACGAAAAGTACATCAAGGACGAAAAGGAATTCACGCGCGAGATCATGCGGCGCGCCACTGAGAATCTGACGCTCGAATTCGGCAGCAACGGCAAAGCGCCGAAGCCGACTATCGAATCCGCCGAGCTGCGCAATTTCCTGATGAGCCTGGACGAGTACGAGCAGATTTTCCAGAAAGTGGAGCGCAAGCTGCGCGATCCACGCGTGGTCGAAGTGATTTCCAACGTGAATCTGCACATCGACACCAAGGCGGATTTCGCCGAGCGCGCGAATCTCGATCAGCTCGCGAAGAGCATGCAAGCGGCCGGTATCAAGACCGAATCCGTCACCGACGAGGAACACTCCGCCTGGATTCTGGCGTACCACGATGCCACTAATGCCGAGCGCCGCATCGGCCTCGAGCTGGCGGCTCAGCCGGAATACAAGCGGCTGCGCGCGCTCTCACGCCAGATCGCCAAGTACAACCAGCCGCCGTTCGTGGTGGTGAAGAGCGACAGCCGCCAAGCCCAGCCCAACTGGCGCGATTTGCTGAGCTACGTCAAGATCGAAGGCAAACGCGACGCTTCCGTCCAGCGCTATAAAGGCTTGGGCGAAATGAACGCCGAGCAGCTCGCCGAGACGACCATGAATCCCGAAAAGCGCACGCTGCTGCAGGTGCGTTTGGAAGACGCGGTGGAGAGCGAAGAAATTTTTTCGACGCTCATGGGCGAAGACGTGGAATCGCGCCGGAAATTTATCGAAGAGAATGCGCTGGACGTGAAGAATCTGGACGTGTAGCCGATCACTTCTGGATCGGCCACGGTTTGACACGCGCTCCGTCGAGCACGCGATCAAGTAATGCGGCATCCTGCTCGGAGACGTCCCGGTACGACGCCGACTCGAAGGCGTGTCCCAATACACGCCAGCATTTGCCATCCGCGCTCTTGCCGCGTGCGTCTCTAATGTTCACCCCTTCGGGATCGCTGTACGTCTGCTCGACATAGTCGCGGGCAGACCACACGTCCCGATCAAACGGGGTGCCGTCACCCCACATCGCACCTGATGCGTGCTGCATTGCCACTTCTCCGCCGCTAGTTACGACCCAGAACACCCGCTTGCCATAGTCGGTGTCATTCCTCGGTTTGGTGAACCTCACGCCGCGCACCTTCGGGAAACAAAACCTACTCATCGAGCCGTTCAGGGATACGAACCCCCAGGACGCACGGCACTCGTTCATCCGAGGTACCGGGCCGGTGAGCGTTACGGTCAGATTGCGATTCTCACTCACACGCCAATACTTACTCTGATAGCCACGATATGCACGAAATACGACGGCGGGCGCTCGTGTTTCAATGTCGAACCGGCCCTGGGTATCGGTCCTTACAGTCTCAACGCCAGCGCCAGTGTGATCAATCCAAACTTGACTGAGCGGCTTCCCATCGCTATCCGTAACCACGCCGGATATCCTGACCGCCTTGGGCAGCATCAGAGCCGTTTCCTTGTCCGACTGCGCAAAGGCCGCGCCGAACAGCGCGGCGCAGCATAGATAGCGCAAAACAGCAGCCATTCTCTAGAGGTTATCACCGGCTTGCCACGCCCGCGCCCCGGCGGTAAGCTGCAAATAGAGGTATCCCTTATGAAGCGGGTTGCGCAGTTGGTTCTGTGCTGCTTGCTGGTGCAGTGCGCCTTTGCTCAACGTGGTGGTGGCGGCGGGCGGGGCGGTGGTGGCGGCGGAATGCGTGGCGGCGGTGGCATGTCCGGCGGCGGATTCCGTGGCGGTGGATCCGGTGGTGGGTTTCGCGGCAGCGGTGGGGGCGGTTCAGGCTTTCGCGGCGGTTCAGGTTATCGCGGCGGCGGGTACTCGGGGTTCCGGGGAGGCTACAGCCGAGGCGGCTATTACGGCGGGTACCGCTACGGACGTCCCTACTACTACGGCGGATTCGGTTTGGGCTTTGGCTTTTACTCGCCCTGGTACTACGGCGGCTACTATGGCAGCTACTACGATCCGTACTATTACAACTCGTACTATTACAGCCCGTACTACTATCCGCAAACGTACGTAGATCCGGCCCCGCCGGTGATCGTCTACCAGAATCCGAGCTACACGCCCGACCCGCCGGCCCGGCCCACGACTCGCGAATATCCGGAGAACGCAGCGCCTGCACGCGCGCCCGGCGAGTCGGTGGTTTACCTGATCGCGTTTCAGGATGGCTCGATCCAGGCCGCGATGGCGTATTGGGTGGACGGCAACACGCTGCACTACGTGTCCACGCGGCGCGAGCAGCGGGAAGCTCCGCTCGAATCCGTCGATCGCGCGCTCACGCAGCGGCTGAACCGCGAGCGCAAGTTGGAACTGCATTTGCCCTGAGCTATTTGGGCTCGGCGGTCGAAGGCGGATCGCTCTGCTTTTTCGGCGACATGAAGTACTGCTTCGGCGCTTTGCTCCACTCCACCATGCTGATCCCGGTCGGATCATAAACCACGCGCCCGGCGCGCAAGGTCATGCGATTCTCCAGCTTCACGTCGCCGGTCATCTTGGCGCGCCCGCAATCGATATAGCTGAACTTGCCGCGCCGCAGCTCAATCACGGCGATGTCGGCCTCGCGGCCCACGGAGAGCGTTCCCAGCTCCGGCCGTCGGATTTCCTTAGCCGGATTCACCGTCGAGCGGCGGATGATGTCTTCGAGCGGAATGCCGATGGCCATCATCTTCGACATAGTCGTGATCATGTCGACCACCGGGCCGTTCACGCTGCCCATGTGCAGATCGGTTGAGATGGAATCGGGAATGAAGCCTTGCTTGACGGCCGGCACGGCGTTGCGAAACCAGAAGCTGCCGCCGCCGTGGCCCACGTCGAAGATCACGCCGCGCCGGCGGGCCTCGGCGTAGATTGGATTGATCTTGCCATTTTCCAGAAGCACGGGAAACTGTTGCGCGAAAACGTGGGTGTGGATGTCGCCGGGCCGCATCTTTTTGAGAATCAAGTCTTCGTAAGGGCGCTCAGGCGGACGCGGCCAGAAATCCACCATCACCGGGACATCGGCCAGCGTGCCGGCTTCAATCGCGCGATCGACCGACGCCCACGGCGGATGGGTGGCATCCCACGGCAGGCTGGTCCAGTAATGCGCGGTCTTGATTCCTACGATGACGTCGCGGTATTTCTTGATGGTCGCGGCGCAAAGCTCGGCATCCATCTCACGGATGTCCTGCTCTTTCTCCGAGCCCATGCCCGCCGCTACGATATTGAGAAAACTGAGCACGCGAATCTGCGCTGGATCGATGATGGTGCGTTTAATTTCCGGAAAATCGCGCGCGCCCCAGGTTCCGGCGTCCACGATGGTCGTCAGCCCGGAGGAAAAATTCATATTGGCGGGATACGAAAGGCCGCTCGCTGGGCGATCGACGCCGGCGTGAGCGTGGATATCAATTAGCCCGGGTGTGACGTAAAGGCCGGTGACATCCACCACGCGGCGCGCGTTGGCCGCCGGAATGTTTTTGGCGACCGCTGGGGCAGGTCCCCGACCTGCCATTTCAGGATTTTAAAAATTAACGGGCAGGTCGGGGACCTGCCCCACCCAGGCGGTGCCTTGGAATGACGGCTCGAAGATCTCCGGGTGCAATATCTCCGCCACGATTTCGAGCGTTTCCACCACCCGCGGTCCTGGCCGGTTGAAATATTGATTGCCGTCAGCCAGGAAAACGCGCGACGCAAATTTCCCCCACCCGGGCCGCTGCGAGAGCCAGTACATTTCCTTTTCAGTACGCTCCAGATCGAACCCGCAGGGCGCTACCAGAATCACGTCCGGATCGCTCGCGACCAACGCTTCCCAGCTTATCCAGGGCGAATGTCTACCGGCCTCTCCGAACAGATTGACGCCGCCAGCGAGCGCAATCAGCTCCGGTGTCCAGTTGCCGGCGGCCATGAGCGGCTCAATCCACTCGATGACAGCGACGCGCGGCCGCAACGGTGCTTGCATGGCCCGCGCGGAGATGGCTTGCAGCCGTTTTTGCAGCTCGCCAATCGCTGTGGTTCCCACGCCCAGCGCATCCGCCACGCGCCGCATATCCGCCCAGACGCCGTCGAGCGATTCCGCATTGAGTGAAACAACTTTGGGCTGGCTGGCGAGACGCCCCGCCACGGAACGCTCCACATCGGCGAGACTCACGGCGCAGACTTCACACTGGGTTTGGGTGAGGATGTGCGTCGGCTGCAGACGCTCCAGCACGTCGTCGAAAACGTCGTACACGGAAAGAGCGTTGCGCACACGGTCTTTCACCAGCTGGTCGATTTCGCGGCTGCTGCCGGATACCGGGAACGTGGGTTTGGTGCAGACCGGGAGCGATTTCACCGCCGTCGGGAAATCGCATTCGTGCGAACAGCCCACCAGAAATTCGAACTGGCCGAGCGCGTGCACGATCTCGGTCGCGCTCGAAATCAGCGATACGATGCGGGGCACGCGAATGGCGCGGCTACGCTTGCACTAGTGCGAGCCTCTCGGGCGGATACACGGTGCGGGTGAGCCAGGCGTGCAATCCGAACAAGACGGCGGTGGCGATCAGGTCGCCCGCCAGCGTGCGTCCGAAGAAAGGCAGGGCGAATGTGTAGCACTTCATGAAACCCGCCAGAGTGTGCGGATAGGCGCGCAGAAAGACGCCAAAATTGGTGATGAAGAAGAACTGCAGGCTGCACAACAGCGCGGCGGCGCCGATGCGAAGCGGATTTTCCGTCGATCGCAGACGGCGTCCGATCCAAACGCTGATTAGAAAACTTGTGTAGACATAAGGCGTCGAGCGCGAGTATCCGCCCACCAGCGGATCGGTAGCCGCCATCACCAGAATAGGCAGCAAATACGCCAGCCAGCCGGGCAGCCGCGCGCCGGCGAAAAGACTCGCGCCGCCCACCGGCGTAAAATTCGGCGGGTGCGGCAGTAAGCGCGCCACCGCGCCCAGGACCGCCAATGTCAGCGCAACGGGTCTCTTAATCGTCTTCTCCATGTCTAGTCCTTCATTCCCGGGGAAAGCCCGGACGCAGCCCGGTTCGGTTCCCACAAAGTTTCAGCTATACCCAGAGTATGACTCGCCCAGCGGCTCCACACAAATAGCGCGTCGCTCAGCCGGTTGAGGTAGCGGACCATGGCCGGGTCGGAAGGCTCTTCCCGCGCCAGGGTCACGCAAATGCGCTCCGCGCGGCGGCACACCGTGCGGCAGACGTGCAGCTCGGCATTCAAACGGCAGCCGCCAGGCAAGACGAAGGAGCGCAGGGCGGGCAGCTCCTCATTCATTTTGTCGATTTCGTTTTCCAACTGCGTGATTTCAGCTTCGGTCACGCGCGGCTGCTGCGGATGAACGTCGGCGGGCAGCGTGGCCAGAATCGATCCCAGGTTGAAGAGCTCGTGCTGGACCCGTTTCAGGATTGCTGCCAGCGGGCTTAGGGCAGGATGCGCCGCCGCTACCAATTCCTCGGTGGACTGGCGCGCGACGCCGATGAATGCGTTCAGCTCGTCGACGGTGCCGTAGGCTTCAATGCGCAGCTGGTCTTTGGGAACGCGCTGCCCGCCCACCAGGCTGGTCTCGCCGGTATCGCCGCGCTTGGTGTAGACGCGATTGATGGCCA
This sequence comes from Candidatus Solibacter usitatus, assembly GCA_016185465.1. Lineage (GTDB taxonomy): Bacteria > Acidobacteriota > Terriglobia > Bryobacterales > Bryobacteraceae > JACPNO01. The sequence goes on along the minus strand of JACPNO010000068.1, from coordinate 26,543 downwards.
GATGCGGTTCGTGAAAGGGCGTCTTTTCCAACGGATTCCTCGCTTCCATTCTAAGTCCTCCGCGGCAAGCTCCACTTGACGCCCGCCACAAAATTCAGCAGCGGGGAAGGGAAGCCGAATACTTCTTCATAGCGGCGATTCAGCGCGTTGCGCAAGTTGCCGTACACCGTCACGCCATGCGACACCGCGTAGTTGACGTTGAGGCCCAGGACGAAGTACCCCGAATTGTTGTACAACCCCGCCGACGCGCCGAAGTTCGGCTCGACATCCAATGTGGACCCGCGAAAGTACCCGCTGACGTTGGCCGCGAGGTTGCGATGCGAGTAGGTGGCTCCAAAATTCCCGGAATTGCGCGGCCGCCGGGTGAGAGGCTGGCCCACTTTGTAAAACTGGGGAGCCAGTGAGCTCGATTTGTCCAGCGCCAGGATTTCGCTGTCCAGATACATATAGTTGGCACTCAGCGCGAATTGCCGGGCCGGGCGCCATCGGGCCGTCAGTTCCGCCCCTTGAGCGCGCGAGTTGGCCAGATTGGCCGATTGGAAAGAGCTGAGCTCCGCAAGCGAGCCGCCGAGCGTCACGATCAAATCTTCATAGCGATTGAAAAAATAAGTGCCCCCGAGCGAAACGTGATCGTGGAATAATCGCTGCTCGAGACCGGCATCGAAGCTTATGGTTCGCTCCGGCCGCAGACCGGGATTATTGGTGAAGGCGAGTTCGAACCCTCCCGGTGGACGGATGCCGGTTCCGAACGAGGCGTGCAGACGGGTCTGGGCCGGCAGCACATAGGCGATGGATATTTTCGGATTGACTTTGACAATGGAATCGGCCGGGAATTGCGGGCGCCCGCCGAACTGATCGGCCGGAATCTGCGGCGTGTGGATCAATTCGGCGCGCAGTCCGGCGTTCAGGAAGAGCCGTCCTCCGAGCTGCAATCGGTTCTCCCAATAGAAACCTCCCTGGTCGCGGTCGAGCGGAAAAGTCTGCCCGCCGACATCGGTGATGAAGGTATTCTGGACTTGCTCGCGCGAAAACGCGGCGCCCACGGCGAACGAATAGTTCGGCGTCACGCTGACGATGGTGCGGGTTTCAGCCTGCCCGCGCAGGTCTTTGTTGTAGCTGCCGCCAAAAGGACTTTGGAAGAAGCTATTGTTCAGGAAAAAATTCCCCATCAACTCCTGACGCACCTGGCTCGTAAGATCGATCCGATAATGGACGCCATACGCCGAGAAATTATTCTTGCCGCGGCTGATGAGATCGATCCCGCTAAATATTCCTGCCGGATTGGAGCCGTACGGGCCGGACGAACCCGCTTCATTGGAATTGAAAAGGCCAATTGCCCTGAAATACTGGCGTCCGAACGCGCGGTTCACGCCGAGAAAGAGATTCTGGTTCCGGTAATCGCTGTTCTCCACCGGACCATTGGTTTCGAGGCTGGATGCCGACGCGCTCAAACCGAAGCCGCCCAAAACCCCGCCCGCCGCGATGGCAAAGCGATTGAGACCGTAAGTGCCGCCTTCGGCGATCACATCGGCGCTGAACTGGTCGCCAGGCCGCCGGGTTACGAAATCCACCACACCGCTGTTGGCATAGGAGCCGTAGACCGCCGACTGCGGTCCGCGAATGACGTCGATGTGATCCAGAAAATCGGTTGGGATGTTGGCGAAATCAAAGCCGCCGCCGAACGCGTTCACCGCGATGCCGTCGATTTGGACCAGCATGAATTCGGAAATGCCGCCGCGGGTAAACATCGATGTCACCCCGCCTCGCTGTCCCGACTGGCTGACGCTCACGCCCGGCAAGTCGCGCAGCAGGTCGTAGGCCTGCGCCTCATTGCGCTGGCGGATTGCCTCGCGCGAAATCAGGCTCGCGCTACTGCCTTGCGCCGAGAGCGGCACATCGAGCAGCGAGCCGATCACTTTGACGGAATCGGTTTGCGGCGCAATTGCGAGCCGGACGGTTACGGCGCCGGCTGGGTCGACAGTCTGCATGGCGAAGCCAGGCGCGGCTATCGTGAGCCGAACGCCGGCCAGCTCACTGAGCGCCAGACGAAATTCTCCAGCGGCATCGCTGCGCGTCTGCGCCACCACGCCCAGGCGGCTCACCGCGGCGATGTCCGCGCCGTCGATGGGAGATCCGGATGGATCCAAAACCGTTCCCTTAACCAGCTCGGACGCGCGAGACACCACGCCTCCGAACAGAAAAACACACACCATGAAAGTGGATTGTAGACGCGTCATATTCAGGCAGCCCTCCGCTGCCGTGCTTCGTGTCTACGAATTGGTTCCGCCAGCCTGCGGTGTTGCGCCGCGCGAACGGAATCTCCCTGGTCGGTCTCCTGACTTGCGCTTCAACGGGCCGATCGGCCTTCCCATTCCCAAGCGGGAACAGTGGCTTGAACTGCGTGATCAACCCTCGACGCTTACAGTGGCGGGGCCGTGCTGGATTTTCACCAGCTTCCCAAACAACTACCAGAAAGCTTCAAAGACTTTACGAGGATAGCACGGAGTTTCGCGTTATGCCGATCGGCGAATCGGGACAAACCGGATCTCGACACGCTGATCTCTCTGGATTGCCGATCGCGGGCGGGTTTGAAACCCGCCCCTACACAGGATTCGCTGACCCGTTCGGTTTCATAGGGCGTCTGTGCCAAGAAAACCGTGAAAATGAATGTAGGGGCGGGTTTCAAACCCGCCTTTTCGACCGTGCCCTACTGGACACACGCCGCCTGGACTGTCCCAAGAATAATTTGATATGTGATATAGGTGGAAACCATGGGACTCAGCGGTGTGCTGGCGTCTTCGCTACAGGATGTGCGCCACGGCGTGGTCCTGCTGCGGCGCGACGCCGGTACTTCCGCTCTGATCGTGTTGGTGCTCGCTCTTGGCATCGGCGGCAACGCGGCGATTTTCACGCTGTTGAAAGCGGCCTTTCTGGACCCGCTGCCCTTTCGCGATGCCAGGCGGCTGGTCACGGTGGTCAGAGAAGCCGGCCGGAGCCCGAGCGTTTCCGAGTTTGTGGAAATTAATGCCCGCAGCCATCTGCTTGAGCAAATCGCCTTCACCGAGCACCGCGACATGCAGCTCACCGGAGCCGACGAGCCGGTGCGTGTCTTCGCGGCTCGCGTCACCGCATCTTTTTTTCCGCTGTTGGGTGTAAGCGCATCGCTGGGCCGGACGCTTCTTGAGGAAGAAAATCAGCCGGGGCGCACGGCAGCGGTGGTGGCGAGCGACGCTTTCTGGCGCACGAAACTTGGCGCGGATCCGAGTGCTGTTGGACGCACGCTGCGCCTCGACGGTCAACCTGCGCTGATTGTCGGCGTACTGCCGCCCGGGTTTCATTTCGATTACCCGACGCTGCGCATTCCCGAGCCGGTGGACCTTTACGTTTCATATCCACTCCAGCCAGCCGGTCCATTCAGCACCAACGCCAGCGGGACAGAGCAACATATCCTGGCGCGGCTGCGGGATACTGCCACCCCAGCCGAGGCTGGGTCGGAATTGCGCAGCATCGCGGAAGCTTTGGCGCGCGAACATCCCACGGCGTATCTCAATCGCGATGGCAAGCCGGCCCGCTTCAATTTCGCAACGCTGCCTCTGCGGGACGCCATCGTAGGAACACAACGCTCGCTGCTTTGGCTGCTGTTGGGAGGCGCCGGTGTACTGCTGCTGATTGCCTGCGCAAATACGGCACAGCTTCTGCTGGCGCGCTCGCTGCGTCGCGGACGGGAAGTTGCGATTCGCGCGGCCCTGGGCGCGAGCCGGCTGCGCCTCATCCGTCAGTTCTTACTGGAGGGTTTGGTGCTGGCGGTATGCGGCGGCGCGGCAGGACTGTTGGCTTCAAGGTGGATTGTGCGCCTGCTGGTAGCCGCGCTTCCGGTGCGCAGTCCGCTGCTGGAATCGGCGCATTTGGACGCGCGCGCGATCGGATTCACCTTGGCGCTATCGGTGACCTCGGCAATTTTTTTCGCACTGCTCCCGGCAATGAAAGGCAGCCGGTGGATGCCGGGGCCGGCCCTTAGCGCGCGCGTCATTTCGAATGAAGGCAGCCGCTGGCGTAACGCCATGATTGCCATCGAAGCGGCATTGTCGGTGTTCTTGCTTTGCGGAGCCGGCCTCGTAGCGCACAACCTTTGGACGCTCATTGCGACGCCGATGGGTTTCGATCCCAATCATATCCTGGCGATGCGTCTGAAGCTGCCGCCGCAGCGCCCTAACGCGCTCGACCCGAAAGGGAGCGTGCGATTTCAAGAGTACCTGGAAAAAATCGCCGCGATTCCGGGCGTGGATTCGGCCGCCACTGTTACGGGCCCGCCACTGCGCCCTTCGGTCAGCGGTCCTACCGAACTCGCCGGAGTGACGGACCAGACCGGCAGGCTCAAGAGCGTAACCTCCGATAACCACATGGTGAGCCGGGATTATTTCCGCACCCTGCGCATTCCGCTGCTGGCGGGGCGCATGTTCCGCGATGAAGACGGCACGGAACCCTGGAGAGTGGCCATCGTGAATGAGGAATTCGCGCGCCGGTTTGGGCTCGGCCGGGACATCGTCGGGAAACAGATTTTCGAGCCGGGCCAGCCGATGACGATTGTCGGGATGGTCGGCAACGTCCGCACGCGCGGCCTCCAGACGGCGCCTTTTCCGGAGGTTTATTTACCGTCGCTGCGGTTTTCCTGGACCAATCAGTATCTGGTCGTGCGTTCGGCGATTCCACCGGCGCAACTGGTGAAGCTGGTGAAAACGGCCATTCAGTCATCGAATTCCGAGCAAGCCGTGTTCGGCGTTCTTACGATGGACGAATTGATTGCGGATTCCGTAACCCAGCCGCGGTTCTACGCGTTCCTCATCGGCGCCTTTGCGCTGCTGGCCGTGACCATGGCGGCTGCCGGGATGTACAGCGTAATCTCCTGCCTGATTTCGCAGCGCACCAACGAGATCGCCATTCGCATCTCGCTCGGCGCAGGGCGGCGCGACATCGTCCGGACCATTTTGGGAGCGACCATGGCCTGGGTAGCGGCCGGGCTGGCCTGCGGCTTAGGGATGGCACTTGCTGCCAGGAACACGATCCGCGCGCTTTCCAGCGCCACCGTCGAAGGTTCTGCCTGGATGTACGCTGCGGTGCTGCTATTCTTCTTGCTGGTAACGCTGCTGGCCGCCTACATGCCGGTCCGAAGGGCCATCCGCCTGGATCCGGCCGCGGCTCTGCGCTGCGAGTAGTCCTGTGTTATCCTAGAAATTCACGATGGCGAATCATTTTTCAGCACTAAAACGCGTACGGCAAGACGAGAAGCGAACCGAGTTCAACCGCCGCAACAAGACCCGGCTGCGTCACGAAATCCGCGCCATGCGGCGTCTGATTACGTCGAAAGACGCGCCCGGGGCCACGGCGCATCTGCCCACGGCTTTTTCCATCATCGATCGCTCGGTGAAACTGGGCATCATCAAGAAGAACACGGCTTCCCGCTATAAGTCGCACATCCACAAGCAGGTTAAGGGTCTGGCCGCGAGGTAGTTCCTACGCCGTAAGCTCCAACACGAACCGCTCCATCACGATCCGGTCGTCGGGCCGCGCGCTGCGCAGGTCCCGGTCGGCTGTGAACACGAGCTCCAGCGCCCTTTCCAGCTGATTTTTCGAAAACCGCGACATGGTCTGATAGATCTGCTCGGCGCGCGAGCCCCACATGGCGACGCCCGCTTTCGAGAAATGCCCTTGCAGTTGTCCCGCGCTGCGCAGTCCGGCTTCCTTGGCGGCCAGCGCCAGGCGGAATTGCGTGGAAAGGAACGTAAGCGCGAGCGGCAGGTACTCGCCTTCGCGGCATAATGTATCCAAAATTTCCAGGCCACGCGCCCGGTCGCGGCGGCCGAGCGCGTTCACCAGAATGAAAATCGTGGTGGCGCGCGCTTCCGGCACCAGCAGCGAGACCTGCTCGGCCGAAATCGTCCGCCCGCCAACGGCGTAGAGCGACAGCTTTTCGATTTCGACCGCAATGCGCGCCAGGTCCGCGCCCAGCGATTCGACCAGCAAATCCAACGCCGTCGGCTCGATCGTCACCCCTGCTTTCAAGGCCAGCGCTTTGGCTTCGACGCGGGCTTCTTCGGCCGGGATGCGGCGCATCTCCACCGTCTCGCGAATGGCGGAATAGAATTTGCCGACGCGCTCCAGCTTCTTGCGCTCATCGCCTTCGAATTCGAAGCGCTGCGCGTCAAACAAGAGCACGACGCCAGGCGACGGGTCCTTCAAATAGGCCGCCAGCAGTGCTGCGCCGTCTTCGGCGGATTCGCCATCGCCATCGTCGTCATCGCCCTTTTGACGCGGCAGCGCGGCTTCGGCATTGGAAATCAGCAGCACGCGGCGAGCCGCGAACAGGGAGAGAGCGCGGGCGTCATCAATCACTTCGGCGAGCGAGCTTTCGCCCAGGTCGTGGCGCGCGATGCCCTCTTCGCGCTCCTCAGCGCTAAGCATGGCATCGAGCAGCGCCGCACGGCAGCGCGCGCGCTGATAGCCCTCGGCGCCAAGGAATAGATAGGCGGGCGCAATTTCTTTGCGCTTCATCTGTGCTTGGAATTGCACCGGCGTCATCAGAAGTTTTCCAGGATCGCGCTCACCACCGAGCGCGCCAAATCGCGGCTCAGGCGCTCCATGGCCATGCTGCTCTCGTCGAAGTAGGTCGCCGCATCGGTGCTGATTTCATAGTTCTGGCGGAAGTCCATGTGCGGCCGGGAAAAAAGGACCTTGTTGGACGCGTGGTCGCGCAGCGTCACCTGGAGCTGCACGATGGCCTGCACGCCGGCAGCGCGGCTGGTAGTCGGATCGAAGACCGTGGGGTAGGCGAAGAAATTGATCACGCTTCCTGTGAGCACGGCATCGGCTTCGCCGGGATCGGCCACAATGCGATAGCGGGAACGCGTGATGAATTCCCGGGTGAGAGCCGCCGCCATCTGGTCCCCCAGCTTATAGCGCGTGGTGGTGTTGCCGAAAGCCGGAATGGCGATGGTCTTTACGTTGGTGGGCAGCGTGTTGACAGTGCCGGCCACATGATAGCCACAACCGGAAAGCAGGCACAGCACTGCGGGAATGAGAAAGGCCAAGCGCTTCGCAGCCATTAAACCAGCTCTCGGGCGACCGCGACGGCGTTCTCCGCCTGCAGCCGGAGATTGTCCAGCGCAATCCACAGCCAGCAGGCTTGGGTATGATTGCGGTCGAGCGCCACGCCTCCCATGGAGATGCCGGATTGTCCGGCAGCGCCCACGATGTTGGGCGGCTCCGCCTCGCTTACCCGCAGGTCGATGGGCTCAGCATCGAGCGCCGCTTCAATGGCGCCGACTCCGGGATTCGATTCAAACTCCACCCACAGCGAGATCGCATAGCCGTGAAACACCGGCGCTTGCACCAGACGCAGCGAGGGCATGGGCGCCTGGCTCGAATTGGATAGGAGCGTGGCCAGGTGGCGCTCGATGCGCAGCTCCGCTTCTTCCAGAGCTTGCGGCGCTTCCTCGCCATAACGCGCCAGCAAATTGAAAGCCAGCTGCGCGTCGAAAACTTTCTTCGGTATGCCCTTGAATGCCAGCAGGCTCACGGTTTGCTGCTGCAGCTCATCCAGGCCGCGCCTGCCGCGCTCACTCGCCGGTTCGAAAACATGCATGAGCGACCGGCGCACGGTGAAGTGCGGGTGCAGCCGGTTGAGCACCAGGGTGACGGCAATCGCGGCGGCGTTGGCGATGACGTGAATCGCGCCGCGCGGCGTCTTGTACCCTTTCGGTTCCACCATGGGCGCGCGCAGCCGCGCCGTAGGCTTGTCTTCGGCGGCGTAGGTGAGATCGATGAGGCCGGAACCAGGCGCGAGCTTCATGGCCTGGCGTGTGGATTCGACCGAGGCCGCCAGAAACACGGCCGTGGCGTCTTCCAGATTGCTCGCGTCCAGGCCGGCAAGAAACGTGGCTTCCCCGGCCTGCTCGGTCAGCGCGCCTGTTTCCTCGTCGTCGGCGGCAATCAGGCGAAGGTTCACGCCGGGAGAAGCAGCAGCGAAGACGTCGCGAATCTCGCGGCCCATCAGCGAGTCGCCGCCGATCAGCGCGACGGTGGCGGACCTAGGCAACGGTCGGCTCCGGCGGCGGAGGCGGTGTTGGCCGGAACAGACGGCGCACAATTCCGCCAATACGGATCACCACGCCGCTGCCGACGTAAACGATCGCCATGGCCAGCAGCCCCAACTGCGAGTAGTGCCAGAAAAGATAAATGACAATGCCCAGCAGGATTACGGTGAGCGGGGAGCGCGGGCGCAGCAGGCTGACGTCCTTGAAACTGTAATAGCGCCAAGTACTGACCATCAGAAACGAGAGCAGCGCGAGCAGGCCGATCCAGGCAACGGTCCACATCCAATTCGTAACGGGCTCGGAATTGGAATACACCACGGCTGCCACCATGGCCGCCCCAGCGGGAATCGGCAATCCGACGAAGTACTTGCGATTGGGCCGGCCGGGATTCTTGGGCACCGGATTTTTCTGCACGTTGAAGCGGGCCAGACGCGCCGATCCGCACAACAGGAACAGAAACGCGACGAAATGCCCGGCACTCAGAATCTGCTTCCGCAACCCCACGCCGATAACCGGATCTACCGATTGCACGCCCCAGGCGAATGCCAGCACCGCCGGCGCGATGCCGAAGCTAATCACGTCGGCGAGAGAATCCATTTCACGGCCGAAATCGCTGGTGGTGTTGGTCATGCGCGCGATGCGGCCGTCGAGGCCGTCCAGCAATACCGCCACGCCGATAGTGGCGGCGGCAAAAGCGTAATGCTGTTCCGCGCCGGGCGCGCCGGTCGACGCCAGAATGGAGCCCTGAATGGTGCGCATCACGGAAAGGAATCCGAGGAAAAGGTTGCCCGCGGTGAACAGCGTGGGAAGAGCGTAAGCCGCCCGCGGAGGGCGCCGGTCCGGTGATTGCGGCTCTATCCAGCGCTGTAGTTTCAATCCCGCCACGCTCCCGCCTCTTGCCTGGCAGAGGCTCGCTCCACCAGCGCCGGTTCCCGCAGCCGGGCCAGTATGCTCGCGCCGGCTTGAACCCGCATGCCCTGGCGGACGGCAAGCTCCCATTCCGGCCCCAGCATTACATCCACGCGCGACCCGAATTTAATCAATCCGATCCGCTCGCCCGCGGCCACCACGTCTCCCAGCTTCTTGTTGAATACAATGCGCCTGGCAATGAGCCCGGCGATTTGTTTGAAAGTCACGCGCGTGCCGTCGCCTTGCACGACAACCGTATTCTGTTCGTTCTCCGAGGAAGCGCGTTCCTGGCTCGCCACCAGAAAGCGCCCCTTCTGATAGCGAATGTCGGCAATAGTTCCGGCGATCGGCGTGCGGTTGACGTGGACGTCGAAGATATTCAGAAAAATACTGATCCGGGTGTTCGCGCCCTCCTCTTTCACCGCCACCACTTTACCGTCGGCCGGCGATACTGCCACCGGGCCTGCGGGGATGGCACGATCGGGATCGCGGAAAAAGTACAGGCAGAATGCCGCCAGCACAAACAGCGGAGCCGCCAGCCAAATCGAGCCCAAGTAGGACACAACGACGCCAGATAGCACGAGCGCCAGCGCGTAATGGATACCGTCCCGCACCATCCTCAGTCATTTTCGCATGGTGGAGGAGGTCTCGACCTGCCGGTTGAAAATTCAACCCAAAAACCGGCAGGTCGGGGACCTGCCCCACTTAGGGCCGGCGGCTTTTTGGGCCTTCGAGCTTCACCGTGAATTTGTTCAGCTCTTTGTGGATCAATTGATTTTCAGGAAATTCGACGGCCAGCTCGGCCAGCAGGCGCCGCGCTTCTTCCGGCTGCTTTTCGCGCGACGCGACAATCGCCAGCAGAATCTTGGCAAAAGGCTTGAGGTAGCGGCCGGAAGTGGCCACCAGGCGCAGATTCTCGATGGCCTGCGTCTTGCTGCCCTTCACGTCGTCGAAATGCACAAACCACTTCACGTAAAAAGGCAGACTGGCAACCAGATATTCGGTGAGGCCGGTGGTGAGGTAGGCGTCGTAGAACTTGGGGTTTAGCTTCACCAGGCGCTGAGCGTAGTCGTTGGCGGTGCGGGCCGAAGAAAGGCTCGAGATCTGCTTTTTCTCGACCAGCGCGGTGTAATCCAGCATGACGCCGTTGGTGGCCGCCATGGAAAACAGCGCGTTCTGGTCATCCGGCTGGGCGGCGATTTGCTGCCCGGCGCGCGACTGGGCGTCCTGAATGGCTTTCAGTATCTTGACGCGGACGGCGGGATCGGGCTTCAGCCCCTTCTTTTCAGCGATACGCTTGTCATCGACAAAAAATTCGCCTTCCAGCACGCCCAGCCGGTCGAGCTCCGCGAACAGGTAACCACTGGAACGCAGTGCATAGCCCAGCGGATCGTTGGGTTTGGCGGCGACGTACTCGTCCAGTAGTAAGAACGCTCCCGGAAAGTCAGTGTTATAAAGGCGGTTGAGAGCCCTATCCATGAGCCCCGGAGGCACGTCCGCCGCAGAGACCAATTGCAGCGTGCTACATAGCAGTAAGACGCCCGCCGATTGTCGTAGTAAACCCACTCTACTATGATATACGCGTTCCATCCCCGTGCCCTATGTAAACTGACGATCGAAAAATTCGCGCGTCTTGTCTCGAATCTCCGCTAAGGTAACATCGAGGGCAGCGCCGTGAAGGTGGGCGGGTGTCCAACGGTACACCAGGCCGGTGAGAATTTGCAATTGCTCCGGTGAGGTAGGCAGACGGCCTTCCGCGTGTCCTGCCGAAAGGCGCAGGCCGTGATCGACAGCGCGATAAAACGTGGCCGCGTCCCGCAAAAACTCGGCATCGTCGCGCTCCAGATGGCCCATCTTTTCGATGACGTCGATGCGCTCGGGCGTATTGAGAACCTTAAAGAAAATACCTGCGCCCTTAAGCCGCAGGTACATGAGCGCAAAGTCGATGTCGTAGTAGCCGCCGCGGCCGGCCTTGAGCGGATTCTTGGCGCCCTGCTCCTTTTCCAGGCGCGCGCGCATCTGCGCCAGCTCCGGGCGCGAGCGGCCGCTTTGCCCGTACCGGCGCCAGTCGATGTCCTGCAACTGATGCAGGAACTCCGTGGCATGGGCGAGGTTCCCGGCCACGGCGCGGGCCTTCATGTAAGCGATACCTTCCCAGGCTTCGGCCCGGGTGGCGAAATAGTCGCGATACAGCCGCTCGGTTTGCACCAGAGTCACTGAGCGTCCATCGGGCCGCAGGCGCGCATCCACCGTGAAAAGCACGCCTTGGCCGGTATAGGCGCTGATGGCTTGGATCATGCGCTCGGCCACGCCGGTCCAGAACAGGTGCTCGGGGGCATCGGCGTCCGGAAGAACGAAGACCAGGTCGGCGTCGGAAGCCAGGTCAAACTCGCGCATGCCCAAACGCCCTAGCGCGATCACCATCATCTGATCGCGCGGCGCATAAGCCGTGTTCTTCGGAGGGCTGGCGTCCAGGCTCTGCGCGAGGGCGATCTTGTAAGCGGCGGCGATGGCCCAATCCGCAAGCTCAGAAGTGTAGCCGAGCGTGGTGAAGATAGGCATGCGGCGATGGACGCTCTGAATCTGGATGCGCAGCATGTGGCGCAGAAAAACGCGGCGCAGCGCGTCCGGCTCGGCGGGCCATTCCTCTTCGGCGAGGCTGAAATCCTCGGCGCGGCCGGCCATCGCCAGCTCCTCGATCAACCCCGGATAGCGAATCAACTGGTCGGCGATATAAGGGCTGTGCTCAAAAACGTCGGCGGCGCAATCCATCAAGTCCGGGTCCGTGATCAGGCGGGCCAGCCAGGGCGGATTCGCGCCCAGCTTCTCGAGAAAAAATTCGAAGCGGTCTCGTCCGCGGTTCAGCCGGGCTCTACCGCGCTCGAGCGCCACCTCCGGAGACGCCTGACTGCGGGGCGCGGCCGCAGCCGCCGGCTTAGCTGCGTGCACCAGGCGCTCGTACAGGTCTTCGACATCACCCAAGTGCGCGTCCAGCTCACGTTCCAGGGTGTCGGCGGTGGAAATCTCCGCCATTCCGGATCGCGGCATGCGCTGCGCCAGAATCTCCAGAGCCTCCAAGTCCGTGGGCAGGGAATGGGTTTGGCGATCTTCATCGAACTGCAGGCGGTGTTCCAGGTTGCGCAGGAATTGGTAAGCCGAAGCCAGACGCGTGTATTCGAACGCCGAAAGCAAATCTTTATCGCGCAGCCGCGACAACGCGAACATAGTGCCGCCATGCCGCACCCAGGGCTCGCGGCCGCCGTGCAGCCGCTGCAGGCATTGCACCAGGAACTCGATGTCGCGAATGCCTCCTCGGGCCAGCTTGATGTCCAGGCCGGCATGCGCCGAGCGTTTAGCGGCCAGCTTCTCGGCAATGCGCTCCCGGGTTTCGGACACCGATTCCACGGCGCGAAAATCCAGGGTGGTCGAATAAATCAGCGGCTCGACAAATTCCAGAAGCTCGCGGCCGGGCTCTTTTTCGCCGGCGGAAACGCGGGCTTTGATGAGCATCTGCAGCTCCCAGTCGCGGGCACGCTCCCGGTAGTAATCGCGCGCGCCGTCGAGCGAAATACACACCTCGCCGTAGCGGCCATCGGGGCGCAAACGCAAATCCACGCGGTAGCATTGGCCCTCGGTGGTGTAGGTGGAGAGCAGCTCGGTGGCCTGGTTGGCGACCTTCTTGAAAAACTCCTTGTTGCTGATGGCGTCGGCGCCGTCGGTCTGCCCGTTGGCGGAGTAGATGAACATCAGATCGATGTCGGAGCTATAGTTCAGCTCTTTGCCGCCCAGCTTGCCGAGCGAAATGATGGAGAAACCGCACGCGCCGTCCAACGATTGCGGAGCGCCGTGACGCAGCACCAGCGCGTCGCGAATCCGCTGATAGGCGAAATCGAGCGTCGCGTCGGCCAAATTGGAAAGCTCTTCGGTGACTTCGGCCAGCGCCGCCAGGCCCAGAACGTCGCGCAGCACGATGCGCAGCAGCTGGCGGCGCCGGAAGCGAGCCAGATCGAGGGCTTGCGGAATGGCCCCGTGAGGCCAGAGGAAGCGCTCCAGGCGGTCGGTGAACTCTTCCTGGGTTAGGACGCGGTCGAGATCGCCGGCGGTTGCCAGTTCCATCGCCCATTCGGGATAGCGCAGCAGGGCTTCAGAGAGAAAAGTGCTGTACGAAAAAATGGCGACCAGGTAGCGAAGGGCGGCCGGCGCCTGCGAAATTTCCTCAAAGGCGGCAGGCGATTGCTCGCGCAGCCGCTCCAGAAAGTGCAGCGCCTGATCGGGATCGGGGGATGCGGCCAGCAGGACGTGAATCCGGGAGAGCGCGGCTTCGCCAATGCCTTGCCCCATGCGCTCCAGATCGCCGCGCGCGCGGGCGGAGTTGCGGAATTCGATGGCTGTAAGCAGGCGGGCCATGGTCCAGGGGCGTCCCCAGCCGATTATAGCCTTGCAAGCGTATGCAGGCGGAGGCGTCGAGCAGGTACCATAACATTAGCAGAGGCAATCATGACACGAACCATTCTGACCATCCTCGCCGCGGCGGCCTTGGCTCTGGCACACGACAAACTGGAAAAAGGCAAAGAGGTCACCGTCACCGGCCTGGTGGTGGATACGGGCTGCTTCATGGCCCACAACAGCACGGGAGCCGCCCACGAAACCTGTGCGACGACCTGCGCCAAGAAGGGCGTGCCGTTGGCGATTCTGGATCAAGCTAGCGGCAAGCTCTATATGGCAGTTGCCGCCGACCACAAGAATCAAAACGACAAGCTCATGCCGTTTGTCGAGAAAAAGGTCAAAGCGACTGGGATTCTGATGGAGAATGGCGGCGTCAAGGGCCTGGCGATCAAAACTATCGAGGCGGCGACGCTGTAGCCGTTTATGCCAGTTCGGACTCCAGCGTGATCGGGTCGTCCACCTTCACCGGACCCGCCTGGATCACGGCCGCGTAGAATCCGCTCATCCCCCACCGCGGCGAAGCGAAATCGCCAGCCTTGACAGCTTGATCGTAAATCTCGCGGCCTAGCGTCGTGCCGTAGACATCGAGCGTAGAGCAAGGCGCGCGCACTTTGGTCAACTCGATCACGGCGCCGCCTATCCGAAAACGTTGGCCCGCGCGCAGCAGCCGCCGGTCCAGGCCGCGGGTGGTGAAGTTCTCGCCCAAGGCTCCAAAGAAAAGCGGATACCCGCGGGCGATCAATTCCGCGACTGCTTCCGACGCGATGAGGAGCACGGCTTGCCGCGGACCGCCGTGAATTTCGGGATGCCCGCAGATATCCCCCTCAAGGCCGAAGGGCGTCGCGAGCGATTCCGCCACCGGGCGCTTCGGCACTCCGCCGCGCGAGATATTAATCTGCAGTACGGAGCCGGTCACACGTCGTAATACAACGCGAATTCGTAGGGATGCGGCCGCAAGCGTACGGCGTCGCATTCATTCTTGCGTTTGTATTCGATAAACGTCTCAATCAACTCTTCGGTGAAGACGTCGCCCTTCATCATGAAGGCATGGTCCTCTTCCAGGCAGTTCAGGGATTCTTCAAGCGAAGCCGGCATGGAAGGAACACTCTTCATTTCTTCCGGCGAGAGATCGTAGATATCTTTGTCCAGAGGTTCTCCGGGCGAGATCTTGTTGAGCACGCCGTCCAATCCCGCCATCAGCATGGCTGAGAAGGCGAGGTATGGGTTGGCGGCCGGATCGGGCGGACGGAACTCCACGCGCTTGGCTTTGGGACTCGCCGAGTACATCGGAATGCGGCACGCCGCGGAGCGATTTCGGCGCGAATAGGCCAGATTTACCGGCGCTTCGTAGCCCGGCACCAGACGCTTGTAGCTGTTGGTGGTCGGCGCGATGATGGCAGCGAGCGCGCGGGCATGCTTCAGCAGGCCGCCGATGTACCACAGGCCCATCTGGCTGAAGCCCGCGTAGCCGTCTCCGGCAAACAACGGCACGCCGCCCTTCCAAATGCTTTGATGTACGTGCATGCCGCTGCCGTTATCCGCGAAGATCGGCTTGGGCATGAAAGTCACGGTCTTGCCGTACTGGTTGGCCACATTGCGCACAACGTACTTGTACAGCATCATGTTGTCGGCGGATTTCACCAGCGTGTTGAAGCGCTGATCGATTTCGCACTGTCCACCGGTAGCCACTTCGTGGTGATGGCATTCGATTATCAGGCCGCAGCGTTCCATGGTCTGCACCATTTCGCTGCGCAGGTCCTGATAATGATCCGTCGGCGGCACCGGGAAGTAGCCTTCCTTGTAACGCGGCCGGTAGCCCAGGTTGTCCTTCTCGCGGCCGGAATTCCAGCGGCCCTCTTCGGCGTCAATGAAATAGAAGCCGGAGTGCTGGTTCTGGTCGAAGCGGACGTTGTCGAAAATAAAAAACTCGGCCTCTGCGCCGAAGAACGCCGTATCGCCCACGCCGCTGTTCTGCAAGTACAACTCGGCCTTCTTGGCGATCCAGCGCGGGTCGCGCTCGTAGTGCTGCTTGGTGATCGGATCAATGACGTCCCCGTTCATGACCAGCGTCGGCGTCTCGGCGAACGGGTCCATGAACGCAGTGGTGGGGTCGGGAATCAGCAGCATGTCGCTTTCGTTGATGGCCGCCCAGCCGCGGATGCTCGATCCATCCATGCCAAATCCGTCCTCGAACGAACTCTCGGAGACCTGGCTCAACGGGTAAGAAACGTGATGCTGCAGGCTCAGGATATCGGTAAACCGTAGATCCAACTGCCTCGCCTCATTCTTCGCGCCATATTCCAACACTTCTTTCGGACTCATCCAGCCTCCATTAATGACCTGATTTTTACCGGGGTGAACTATTGAACTTAGCGAATCGCCGGGCGCAGGTCAACGTCGGTAAACCTGATGGGGCCGATCCAAAAAATTGATGCGGGCAACTCTCGCCCTACCAATCGGCTACCGAGCCGTCGCGGTGGAAAGCCGGCATGAGGATTTCAGCCTTATAGGGATGCTTGGCGGCCTCTTTTTCGTTGATGTCGATGCCCAGGCCAGGGGCGGTTGGGGCGTGAGCGATCGCGCCTTCAGTGGAAATAGGCGGCGTCACCACGTCATCGCGCCAGGGCACATCGGCGCGCACTACTTCCTGAATCAGGTAATTGGGAATCGCGAAACCCACTTGCAGGGAGGCGGCGGTGCTGATGGGGCCCTGCGGATTGTGGCAGGCAACCGACAGCATGTACGTCTCCGCCATGGCCGCGATGCGCCGCGCCTCGCTGATGCCGCCGCAGTGAGAAACGTCGGGCTGAACGATGGCGCAGGCGCGCTTTTCGCATAACTCGCGAAACTGCCAGCGCCCAACCAGCCGCTCTCCGGTGGCGATGGGGAAGGGCAGCGCGCGCGCCACTTCCACCAGACCATCCACGTGCTCCGGCCAGCAGGGCTCTTCGTACCAGTAGATGTTGTAGTCGACCAGCATGCGGCCGAACTGGATTGCGGCGGCCGGCGTGGTACGCGCATGCAGATCGAGCATGATGTCCATGCCGTCGCCGCCCGCTTCGCGCATTGCCGCCACGCATTGCGCGGAGCGTTTCAGGGTGGTCGCGCTTTCGACGAGCTCGGCGACTGGAATCGGCATGGCCTTGACGGCGGTGAATCCTTTTTCAATCGAGGCGTGCATGCGTTCGCCAAATTCGGCCGGCTCAACGGTCTTGTACATGCCTTCCAGGCTGCCGCCGCCCAGGTGATCGTAAAAGCGCAGCGTGTCGCGCACCGGTCCGCCCAGCAGCTCGCAAACAGACCTGCCCAGCTCTTTGCCTTTGATGTCCCACAACGCCTGATCGATGCCGCTGATGGCGCTCAAGTCGGTGATGCCGCCGCGCCAGAAATACTGGCGCTGCATGACTTGCCAGAGATGCTCGACGCGTCGGGGATCCTGGCCGATCAGCAGCACGGCAAGATCCTCCACCGCGCCGGTGACGGCTTTGGCTTTCCATTCGAGGGTGGCCTCGCCCCAGCCGTAAAGTCCCGGCTGATCGGTTTCCACCTTGACGAAGATCCAATTGCGCATGCGCGCGTTGACCACGCGGGTGGAGATTCCAGTGATCTTCATAGAGTCAGAATCTTATCATTGGCGAAGCGAACGAAGCCCTTTCGCTTTGCATTGCAAAGTACATTGCATCGTGCTCGCGCGGGGTGTATACTGGGGGCCATGGGTTCGGTACGCCCCATTCGCCCCAATTCGGAAAGCGCTGTGCCGCTGCACGCGCACGCCATGGACAATTTGCGTTTCATTCGCGAAACCATGGAGCGCGCCGGCTCGTTCACGGCGGTGCCGGGCTTGGGCGGCATGACGATGGGTGTTACCGCGGCAGTGGCGGCGGCGCTCGCGGCGCGTCAGGTAAATTTCGAAGCGTGGCTTGCGATCTGGCTCAGCGAAGCGTTCATCGCGCTGATCATCGGCGTGACGGCAGCGGGACGCAAGGCGCGCGCGGCATCCACAGAGTTGCTCTCCGGTCCGGGACGCAAGTTCGCCGTGGCGCTGGCGCCTTCGATCCTGGTAGGCGGCGTGCTGACATTTGCTCTGTATCGCGCCGGTCTGCATGCCATGATTCCCGGCGTCTGGCTCATGCTGTATGGCACCGGCGTGCTGGCAGGCGGCGCTTTTTCCGTGCGCATCGTGCCGGTGATGGGTTTCTGCTTTGTGCTTCTGGGAACGGCCGCCGTCTTCAGCCCAGCGCCTTGGGGTAACTGGTTTCTGGCAGGCGGTTTCGGCGGATTGCACCTGATTTTCGGCGCGATCA
Organism: Candidatus Solibacter usitatus; assembly: GCA_016185465.1. Classification (GTDB taxonomy): domain Bacteria; phylum Acidobacteriota; class Terriglobia; order Bryobacterales; family Bryobacteraceae; genus JACPNO01. The sequence goes on along the minus strand of JACPNO010000068.1, from coordinate 8,794 downwards.
TCGCCGTGCGGTATGGAGGATAGCGGTCATGGCACGCCACGGCGCATTGCGAAAAGAATCGCGCGGCACGCACCTGGCGGCCGCCGAAACGGCCCCGGTGAAACTCGACCGGCTCATCCACGAGCGTCTGCGGCTGGGCATATTAAGCGCTCTGGTGGCCAATGAAACGCTCACTTTTAACGAGCTGAAGAAGCTGCTGAAAACCACCGACGGCAACCTCAGCGTACACGCCCGCAAGCTGGAAGACGCGCATTACGTGGTGTGCTCGAAGTCGTTCGAAGGCCGGCTGCCACGCACCGAGTACCGGCTCACCGTAGCGGGACGCCGCGCATTGGAGCGCTATCTGGATCACATGGAGGCGCTTATTCAAGCCATGCGCGAGCGGTAAGCGTCTTTTTTTTGAGGCATTGACTTTATGATACAAAGTACTTCATCAAAATCCATTCACGCCGCGATTATTATGGACGGCAACGGGCGCTGGGCCACAGCCCGCGGCCTTGCCCGCGTCGACGGTCACCGGGCAGGCGCGCTGGCGGTGAGCCGCGTGGTCGAATCGGCGGCCGAGCTGGCCGTTGGCACGCTCACGCTGTACGCATTCTCATCGGACAACTGGCGGCGCCCCGCGGCTGAAGTGGCCGCGCTCATGCGCTTGTTTGAGAGCTACTTGCGCGATCAGGAACCCCGCTGCGTGGAGAACGGCATACGCCTGGAAGTGATTGGCCGCAGGGATCGGCTCTCGCGCGGCCTGGTTGCCGCGATCGAAGACATTGAAGCCTCGACCGAGCGCGGCGCCCGCATGCGGCTGCGCATCGCGGTCGACTATTCGGCGCGCGATTCCATTCTGGCCGCGGCCCGGCGCGTGGCTTCTCACGGCGGCATCACGCGCGAAGGATTTACGCGGCTGCTCGCGGAAGCCATGCACGCCACCGCGCCCGTCTCCGATGTCGACCTGCTGATTCGCACCGGCGGCGAGCTGCGGCTGAGCGATTTTCTGCTGTGGGAGAGCGCGTACGCGGAGCTGGTTTTCACTCCCAAGATGTGGCCGGATTTCGAGCGCGCCGACTTGGTGGCCGCGCTTCACGAGTTCCACCAGCGCGACCGGCGCTTTGGCGCGCTCAAAGTGAGTGTAGGACAATGATCGCTTGTTCATCACATTCGAGGGAATGGACGGCAGCGGCAAAACTACTCAGGCCAAATTGCTGGTAGATCGCTTGAAAGCCGCCGGCAAACCGGTCCTGGCCACTGTCGAACCGGGCGGCACCGCTATCGGCGAGCAAATCCGCCGCGTGTTGCTGGATGCCCGAAACGAGAACCTGCGGCCCAATGCCGAGCTGCTCCTCTACTTCGCCAGCCGCGCGCAAAATGTCGACGAAACGATTCGCCCCGCGCTGGCCGGGGGCCGCATTGTCGTGTGCGACCGCTTTACGGATTCGACCATGGCCTATCAAGGCTACGCGCGCGGCCTGGGCGCGGAAACAGTGCGCGCGATCGACCGCATCGCCTGCGGCACGCTGGTGCCGGATTTAACGCTGCTCATCGATATCGATCTGGAAACCAGCCTGAAGCGGGCGCGCACCCGCAATCAATTTTCCGGCAAGGAGGAGACGCGCATGGACGATCAATCCCTGGAATTCCACCGCAAGGTTCGGGACGCGTACCTGCAGCTTGCCGCCGCCGAACCGAAACGGATTCGCGTGATCGACGGCCATGGCGATCCCGCCGCGGTCGCCGCCAAAGTCTGGGAAGCTGTAGCGCCGCATGTTTGAAAATTTCTGGGGCAACCCGCACGTCGCGCGAGCCCTCGAGCACACCATCGCCAGCGGGCGCATTCCGCAAACGCTGCTTTTTTCAGGGCCGGAAGGCGTAGGCAAGGCCACTATGGCCCGGCGTTTTGCGGCGGCGCTACTGGGCAGCCGGGAAAAAATCGAGCAAGACGATCTCAGCCTGCCGCACAACATCGCCATCATTGCCGGCCGCGAGCGCTGGCCAGCCGAGAAGCGCAATGACGATCCCCTGCTGTTTGCTTCTCATCCGGACTTCGTGACGTTCGCGCCGGACGGCCCGCTGCGCCAGCTTTCCATCCCGCAGATGCGGATGCTCAAGGAAAAAGCGCAATTCAATCCGCTCAAAGGTGATCGCCGCGTATTCTTGATCGACCATATCGATCGCGCCGGCGACCAGGCTGCGAACTCGCTTCTGAAAACGCTGGAAGAACCGCCGGATCACATGATCCTGATCATGACCGCGGAAAATGCGTACAACCTGCTGCCTACCATCCGTTCTCGAGCTGTTCCTTTTTCATTCGGACCTTTAGGAGCGGACGAGATGGCGGCCTTCGCCAGCGCGCGCAAATTGGATCAGCCCGCTAAGCGCATCGCGCTCGCCGCCGGCAGCCCGGGCCTTGCGGTTTCGCTCGACCTTGACGCCTACGATCGCCGCCGCGCCGCCATGCTGATGCTGGTGAAAGTCGCCGCGGGCGCGCAGCCGTTTGGCGCCTGGATCCCTTTTTCCGAGGCCATCGCGCGCAGCAAGAACGAAAAGCTGGAGACTCACTTGAGTATCTTGTACATGCTGCTGCGCGATCTCATGATTCTGCGCGAAACCGGCGGGGCGATCACCAATCAGGACGTGCGCGTCGAGCTGGAACCGCTGGCAAAGAGAATTTCGTTAGCCTGGATTCGCGCCGCGGTCAAGAAGGCCGACGAGATTGCGGAACTGGTCCGGCGCAATATCCAAAAAACTATTGCGCTGGATTCGTTGATTCTGGAATTGCGGAGCGCGTAACTTTTGGCGCGGCCAGTTCCACCAGCTTCTCGGGGGTGAGCGACGGCGGCAGTTCCAGACTCAGAAACGCCGTGTCCATCTCCTCCCAGGTCTGCTCGCCCCAGAAAACTTCCACGGCCGGATTCGGGTTCTGCGGATTGTTGGGCGAATTGTCGAACCACGAGCTGTTTTCCAGCCGCGTGCCTTTGGGCAGGAGTCGGGGCTTGTCGAGATAGTAGTTGAGCTGCCAGTTGAAATCGTAGCGCGGCACGTTCAGCAGAACCTCAGTCCGGCCGTCCGGATAAACGGCGCGCAGCTCGAAAGCTTTCCCGCGGACATGCATGTGCGGCAAAATCGAAATGAGGCGCACGGCTTCGGGCAAAGTGGTCTCGCAGGTGACCAGGTAGTTTGCGGCCCCGGGCGCGATACGCATGGTCCGATTGGTGAGTCCCAGAAAAACGACGCGAGAAGCCGGCGGCTGCTTGGCAAACCGGAGCCCGATCTTGCTGCGATCCACTTTCGGCTGGCCCGATGTCGTGTAGTGAATCTGGAAAATCAGGTCCGAGCCTTTCTTGATGAGCATGGCCTGGCCTGGTTCCAGCCGCAGGTATTCGCCGCCCGGCACGTACAGCGTCATCATGGCGGCGCCGGCCGGTCCGCCTACTTCCAAAATTCCCGTGCTATCGGCCGGCGGGGCGTGGCTATGATCGGGCGGAGCGGTTTCCAGAATCGATTCCGGCGGCGGTCCTTTCACAAAATCCGAGCCGGGTTCGCGCACATAAACCAGAATGTGATGCACCGCGGAGCGGTTGCCGGGACGCACTTCGGCGGCTTCGATCCATTTGTCTTCGGTGAAATTCATGGCGACCGGAATGTACTGGTACTTCACGTCGCCGGTTGCCGGGATGTGAAACTCCTGCGCCATTTCGATTACTTGATCGGGCTGCCCCATGCGCCAGCCATCGATGAAAGCGCGCGGCGCCGGCGCGTCCGCGCGATTGCCTGCAGGCGCGCCCTGGTCGGCCCAGTTCGTCAGAATTTCAATTTGCTTTTGGGAAAGCGCGCGATTGTTGGCGAAGTGCGAGTTGGCTTGATCCGCAAACCACGGCGGCATTTTTTTCAAAAGCACAGCTTCGCGAATGGATTTGGCCCAGGGGCGCGTTTGTTCGTACGTGACCAGCGGCATGGGCGCGATCTCACCCTTGCGGTGGCACTCCTGGCAGTGATTTTGCAAGACGGGCAGCACGTCTTTATAGAAGCTTGGCGCGGCTGCTTGCAAGACGCCGAGGAAAGCGGCCGCGCAGAGAATCATTCGCATGTCAGAATCCGATCACCGCGCGTCCCATCAGTTCGCCTCGCTCCATTTTCGCAAATAACCCGGGCACCGCATCGAGAGCATGGGTGTGTGCTTCGGCGCGGACCACGCCGGATTGGGCCAGGCGGAAAACCTCTTCCAAATCCTGCCGCGTTCCCAGGAAGCTTCCGCGCACCGTAATGCCTTTGAGAACGGCGTCCACAATAGGCAGGGGAAAGCGGTCGTTGACCAGCGCGACCAGCACCAGCGTGCCGGTGCGCTTCAGCGACCGAAAGGCTTCATCGATGGCGGCCGCGCTCGGCGCGAACACCACCGCGGCGCCGGCTCCGCCATATTCTTTCTGCAGGCGGCGGGCGGCTTCACCGGCAGGCAGCGTAATGGCCGCGCCCAGCGAGCGGGCCAGCGCCAATTTTTCCTCGGCAACATCTACGGCCGCCACGCGCAAGCCGCGATGGCGCGCGTACTGCACGGCCAGGTGGCCAAGGCCACCCATGCCAAATAGGGCAATGGTTTGATCGGGACCGAGCTGGGCTTCGCGCACCGCGCCATAGGCCGTCCACCCGGCGCAGCACAGCGGGGCGGCAGCGGCAGCGGGCAAATCGTCGGGCACGCGAATCAAATGCTGCGCCGGCACGCAAGCATAGACAGCTAGGGCGCCATGGACGGAATAGCCGGAATTGCGCTGCTGCGGGCAATAGCGCTCCCGGCCGCTTCGGCACCATTCACAAATGCCGCACGTACCCGCCAGAAATGTGATGCCCACGCGATCGCCCGCTGCCAGGCCTGCCACACCGGCGCCCACCGTCTCGACGCGGCCGATACCCTCGTGGCCCAGAATCAACGGAATCAGCGGCGGCCGCGCCAGGCCGGCCACGAATAGATCCGAATGGCAGATGCCGCATGCCTCCATCTTGATGCGCACTTCACCGGCGGCAGGTTCGGGAACTTCCACCGCCTTCACCACCACCGGCGTTTGCGGGGCTTCGAGGACTGCGGCGAGTGTCACGCCGTCACCTGCCGCAACGTGGTGAAGAATTCGGGAAACGACACCGAAGCGGCTTCGGATCCCTGGATGACGCAGGGTCCATCGGCGGCCAGCGCCGCTACGGAGAACGCCATAGCAATGCGATGATCGCCAAACGAATCCAGCTCCGCGGCGTGGAAGCTCTGCCGCCCCGGAATCACCATGCCATCCGAAGTGGTTTCTACACGGACGCCCATGCGCTGCAGGTTGTCGGCGACGGTCGCGATACGGTCGGTCTCCTTGATACGCAGCTCGGCGGCATCGCGCACAATGAGACCTTCTTCGCTGGCCGCCCCCAACACGGCGAGCACGGGAATCTCATCGATGAGGGCCGCCGTGATTTCTCTCTCAATAACGCCGCCGCGCGCGTGTGAACTGGTGACGAGGATTTCACCGGCTAGTTCGCCATTGCGCTGCTCGACATCCACGATGCGAATCTGGGCGCCCATGCCCACCAGGAAATCCAGCAAAGCCGAGCGCGTCGGGTTTAGGCCCACGCCCTGAATCGTAAGGCTGGATTGCGGCGTGAGCAGCGCCGCCACGATGAAGAAGGCGGCGGACGACAAGTCGGAAGGCACTTCCAGGTCGCGCCCGGTGAGCTTGGGCCGTCCGCGCAGCGTGATCGCCCGCCGTTCTACGCGGATGTCGGCGCCCAATTCACGCAGGGCGATTTCGGTGTGATCGCGCGATCGCATCGGCTCCCGCACAATGGTCGCGCCATCCGCATAAAGGCCCGCCAGCAAGATGCAGCTCTTCACCTGCGCGCTGGGGACAGGCAGCGTGTAATCAATCGGATGCAATGGGCGTCCCGCAATTTCGAGCGGAGGAAAGCGGCCGTCGCGCGCCGAGATCTCGGCGCCCATGGCGCGCAGCGGTTCAATCACCCGGCCCATCGGCCGGCGCGCCAATGACTCGTCGCCCGCAATGCGGCTGGTGAACGGCTGGGCTGCCAGAATTCCGGCCAGCATGCGAATGGTGGAGCCCGAATTACCGGCGTCCAAATCCTGCTTAGGCGCGCGCAAGCCATCGAGACCCACGCCATGAATGGTCACGAGTGAGCCGGCAACCTCAGCGGTTATGCCCAGCGCGCGCAAGCAGCTTAAAGTGGAATGGCAGTCGGCGCCGGTCGAGTAGTTGGCAATACGAGTGACGCCCTCGGCAACGGATGCCAGCAGGGCGTAGCGATGCGAAATCGATTTATCGCCGGGCAGGCGAATGGTGCCGGTAAGGCCCTTGGCTGGGGAAATCCGCTCTGGCATGGGGAATCCCCATTCTAGCCAATGGCTCGCGGCGGAACCGGCCCAGCCCTAGAAATCAGGCGCCTATGGCGAATTGGCTGAGCCGGGGTTGCAGATGCCGGGCTGAGCGAAACGGCTGAAACCGGTAGCCGATGCCAAAAATCGTCTCGATATATTGGCCGCTGTAGGCGCCAAGTTTGCGGCGCAGCCGGCGAATATGGACATCCAACGTGCGCGTCCGGATTTCCCGGCTATATCCCCAGACCCGCTGGAGCAGCGTTTCCCGGGGGATGATATCGCCGGCATGCTGCACCAGCATGGCCAGCAACTCGAATTCCTTGCGCGTCAGCACCAGGTGACCGGCGTCCAGGACCACGGTCTTATGACCGAAGTCCACTTCCAGATGCGCGTCACGATAACTCTCGGATGAATTGACAAACGTAGGCGCTAACTCCATAAATGACTCCTTATCTCCCAAACCCGATGCTAAAGGGGCAGATGGAACCAGTGGTCGCGGAGTTGTAAAGATTTTGTAAAAACGGCGGGAAATGCCCTAATCGATGGCGAACGGTCCGCCATTGGTAACGCGCAGCCGGCGCTTGCTCTCGGTTAAGGCGCTTACCTTGAACCTTACGGCGCGCGCGGGATTGCTTAATTTCATATGAAACGGGGCTTCTTTGCCTGCGGCTAGATTTTCCTCGTCAACCGGGGCGGTTTGCGTGGTCATGACGCTGCCATCGGGGGCGGTGAAATCGAACGACAGCGTCAGGCCGCGGATGGTCTTGTCGCTGGTATTGCGGACGCGGCCGTCGATTTCGATCATGTCGTCGCCGCGCTGAGCCGTAACTTCAAGAATGTCGATGTCGCCGGTTTTGGCCTTCTGGAACGCACCGGCGGTACAAAGCGAAAGTACGACCGCCGCAAACCAGACTCTCACCATAATGTTTAGTCTAGGATACGCATTTGCGAAGATTCAATGTCAGCCGGAAATCGGGAGCTTCTTCGCCTATACTGTATAGGATCACTTTCCCAATCGACCAGTGCAAGGAGAGGAAGCCATGACCAGGCGAGAATTGATTTTGAGTTCCGCGGCTCTTTCGGCTGCGGCCGCAGCGGCGCAATCGAACGGTAGCGGAAAGACTGTTTCCATCGCCAGCGGAAACGGTATCAACGCCACGGCGCGCGCCGTTGAAATGATGAAGGCGGGAGCCGACACGCTCGATGCCGTAATCGCCGGCGTCAATATCAACGAAGACGATCCCGACGAGCACGGCGTAGGCTTGGGCGGCCTCCCCAACGAAGAGGGCGTGGTTGAGCTGGACGCATCGGTAATGCATGGTCCCACGCGCCGCTGTGGCGCGGTAGCTTCCATCCAGCGCATCAAGAATCCGTCCAAAGTTGCCAAGCTGGTGATGCAAGAAACCGACCACGTGATGATGGCCGGCGCGGGCGCTCTCAAGTTGGCGAAGGCTTTCGGTTTCGCCGAAGACGAGCTGCTTACGGAAAAATCGCGCCTGGCATGGATGGTTTGGAAGAAATCGCTGCGCGATGCCAGCGGGCACAACAATTGGACCGACGGCCTGGACGCTCCCGTGAAAGCCAGCGCGCAGTTGAAGAAAATGTTTCCCGATGTGGACGAGAAGACGCTGGCCTGGGCCTGGCAAATGGCAGTGCATCCGATTGCCGGGACCATCAATTGCCTGGGCTTGAATGCCAAGGGCGAAATTTCCGGCGTCACCACCACCAGCGGCCTGGCGTGGAAGATTGCCGGACGGGTGGGAGACTCGCCCATCATCGGCGCCGGTCTGTACGTGGACCAGGAAGTGGGCGGAGCCGGTTCCACGGGACGCGGCGAGGAGAACATTCGCATTTCCGGCGGCCACACCATCGTCGAAAACATGCGGCGCGGAATGTCGCCCACCGAGGCCTGTCTGGATGCCTGTAAGCGTGTGGCGCGTAATTACGACAATGACAATACTAGGCTCAAAGCCATCGGTATTACGTTCTATGCCCTCCGCAAGGATGGCGTTTATGGAAGCGCTAACTTGTGGAAGGGCGGCCAGTTTGCCGTCAATGACGGCAAAGGTCCCAGCCGTTTGGAGAATTGCGCGTACTTGCTCGGATAGTCCCCGGCCTGGCCACGTAGCCCGGCTTTCGCACGTAAGAATTGAGGATTAAGACCGCGGCGTGTCACAGATCTTTCATCGCAGCACGAACACTTTCTCTCGATTCAGCATTTTCGGGGGCGTGTTCATTTTAGGATTGCTGACCTGGGCTCTCTCGGAGCTCAACCATTCCGACTACTCGCCCCGCGCGCGCGCGCCCGCAAGCGCTGGTAGGTCCGTCCGCACGCCCGGGGACACGACGATCCATTCCGCGTCCCGGAACGCGTCGTCCGGGTGACCCCCGAGGTAGAGAGTGACGCCCTCCCCGCGCAACGCCGCGGCATCGGGC
>JACPNO010000051.1 GCA_016185465.1 Candidatus Solibacter usitatus | reverse complement strand
GTTGGTGGAGTTTACGGAACCCGACCCTAAATCCATTGCCGTGCAGGGCGAGCGCGTAGAAATTTACTATCCCAAGATGCAAACGGTCGAAGAGTATGACGTGGGAAAAAACCGGGCCCTGCTGGATCAGTTTCTGTTAATTGGCTTCGGGACTTCGGGCAAGGAGTTATCCGCTGCCTATCAGATGAAGTACCTGGGAGAAGAGAACGTGGGCGGAATGAATACGGCCCATCTCGAACTGATCCCCAAGTCGAAGGAAGTGCTGCAACAGCTGAGCAAGCTGGAGCTCTGGCTGCACGAGACCGGCGCCTACCCGGTGCAGCAGAAAATCACGCAGCGCGGCGGTGACTACCACCTGTTTACCTACACCTCCGTGAATCTGAATACCCCGCGCTCCGACGCGGACCTGAAACTGAAGGCTCCGAAAAACGCCAAGCGCGTAACGCCGCAGAAATAATTCCCCCGCAATGAAAGATAACGGCTCAAATCGCCTGCAATTTCTTGATTGGACGCGCGGACTGGGCGCGGTGATCATGCTGCAGGGCCACGCCTTTCATTCGCTGCTGCGCAAGGACCTGCGCACCTCCCCGGTGTTTCTGGTGTCCGATTTTCTAGGCGGCATGCCATCGGCCATATTCCTGTTCCTCACCGGCGCCACCCTGGCGTTTCTGATGGACAGCCGCGAGCGCAAGGGCGCGTCCCCGAGCCAGCGCCTCTGGGCATCGCTGCGGCGGGCCGGCTTTATCCTAAGCCTGGCGCTGGCTCAGCGGGTGCAGAACAGTCTGGCCGCCCCACCCGGCAGCGGTTGGAGCGAGCTGCTGCGAGTGGATATTTTGAACGCCATGGGTCTGGCGCTGCTGGTCATGTCGCCTCTGGCTGTTGTGGGCGCAATGCACCGGGTGCGTATTGCGGCGGCGGCCGGCGTGCTGATCGCACTGGCTTCGCCATGGGTATCGCAGCTGGATATGACTCGCGTTCCCACCGCCGTCCGCGGCTACGTCGCGCCGGATTACGCGGCCTTCGGATTTTTCCCCTGGGCCGCGTTCCTGGCTTTCGGCGTCAGCGCCGGCAGCCTGATCCGTTTGCTGGATGCCGCTCAGCTGCAACGCGCCATGCGATGGGCGGCCGGGTTGGGATGCGCGCTGCTCATCGCGTCGCGATACCTTTCCGCCATTCCTTACTCGATCTATGCGAAGTCCGAATTCTGGTTGAACAGCCCGTGGATGATTTTCGGTAAATTGGGCGGAATTCTGCTGATGATGGCTTTTGCATTTATCTGGACCGGCTATCGCGCGAACCGTTGGAGCTGGGTGCGGCAGCTGGGCACGACGTCGCTGCTGGTTTACTGGGTGCACCTGATGGTCTATGGCCGCTGGCTCGCGCCTTGGCAGGCCAACCTCGATCTGGCGCACTCCGCTTTGGCCGCCATCGCGCTCATCGCGGCCATGGTCGGAATCTCGGCCGCCCGCACCCATTACCGGAAAATCCTCGCCTGGTTCGGCGCATGGCGTCCGCAGCCAGTGACCGCGCGCGTTGCGGGCGACTAAGCACCGATCCCTTTGGTCGCGGCTCGCTTTGGGTTGGCGAGCCGTGACCAAAGGGAGTCCTCATGGGCCTACGGCCCACCAAAGGTGATGAAAATCCCGTGAGTGCGATAGTGTGGACCTCGGTGAGGAACGGAAGAGGTCGATACCGCTCTGGAGCATTTGAGGCCATAAGGGAGT
>JACPNO010000050.1 GCA_016185465.1 Candidatus Solibacter usitatus | reverse complement strand
GTGGATGCCCTGGTTGCCCAGCGGCTGAAAGAAGCCACCGGCGGCAGCGAGTTTCTGTTTCTGTCCGGCGGAAAGGTGATGGCTTCGACGCTCAATCCGCGCGCCACCGCCGAGCTGGCCCGGAAGCTGGCGGCGAACGCGGCGGGCCCGGTCGCGGCGCGTATCAGCGATGGCGTCATTGAATATGCGCCACTCATGACGCCGCTTGAGGACATAGAGGGCAAGCGCATCGGTGAGTTATGGATTCTGCGCTCCTTCGAGAACGCCCGCCAGCGCCTGGCGGTGTTGCGCCGCAACATGATCCTGCTGGGTTTGGCGGCGGTGCTAGTGGGCCTGGCCCTCACCTATTTGCTGGCGCGCAAGATCGTGCGTCCGGTGGAAACGCTGGACCGCGCCGCGGCGGAAGTTTCGCGCCAGAACTACGACTATCGCGTGCCTGTGGAGGGTCAGGACGAACTCGGCCGCCTGGCACAGACATTCAACGATATGTGCACATCGATTCAGAGCGCGCGCCAGGAGTTGATCCGCCAGGAGCGCATTTCGACCATCGGTCGGCTATCCAGCTCGATCGTTCACGATCTTCGCAATCCCCTCGCGGCGATTTACGGAGGCTCGGAAATGCTGGTGGATTCCGAACTCGCGCCCGCGCAGGTGAAGCGTCTGGCCGCGAATCTTTACCGGGCTTCGCGCCGCATTCAGGAACTGCTGCAGGATTTGGTCAACGTGGGGCGCGGCAAAAGCGAAGGCGCCGAGATTTGCCGTTTGGGAGAGGTGGCGATGGCGGCGGTCGAGTCGCTGGCTGCGACGGCGGAGGCGCAATGCGTGAGAATTGCCCTCGATGTTCCGGATTCCATCGAGCTGCCGCTGGAGCGCGCCCGCATGGAGCGGGTCTTCATCAATTTGATTTCCAATGCGCTCGAAGCCATGCCCACGGGCGGGGCAGTTCGCATCGCTGCCGCGCTCGAAGAGCACACCGCTCTGGTAGAGGTGAGCGATAACGGGCCAGGCATAGCGCCCCAGGTTCAGGCGCACATGTTCCAGCCGTTCGCGAGCTCCGGCAAAAAAGATGGCTTGGGACTGGGGCTTGCGCTCTCCCGGCAGACCGTAATCGATCACGGCGGCGATATGTGGGTGGAATCGAAGCCGGGGCTGGGCGCGCACTTTTTCTTTAGGCTGCCTCTGGAGAAGCCCGCGATGTCGGCGGCAAGGCAGGTTGCGTCGTCACTGCAGCAGGTTTAGGAGTTTAGTTGTGACGGCCGTTGGCGCCTTTTTTCGACAGGGTTTCAATCAGGCGATCAAATTTCTTATTGGTCGCCGCCAAGGCGCGATCGGTGCGCTGCTCAGATTCGATCAGCGCGTCGAACTTCTCAGTCAGGGCAGCCACTTTCTTGTCTGTAGCCAGCATGGCTTTCGCGCCCATGCGCATCAGCTTGGTGATTCCATCCAAGCGTTTGTCGATTTTATCCATGCGAACCTCAGCCCGCGCCTGATGTTCCAACAGGAACTCAATTGTCTTTTTGACGTTCATGAAAACTCTGCTGTCATTTTAACAGCGTCTAGCCAGCCTCACTCCTGATCACGGGTATCAGCGGCGTTTGCGCTGGCCGTTGGAGCCTTTTTCCAATAGGGCGATTACCTTTTCGAATTTCTTGTCGGCGTGCCCTTGCTGCGCTGCCTGTGCGCGAGGCTAGCGAGTTGTCGATCAACAGCCGCCATCGTAGCTTACTTAGCCACTAGCGGAGCCACCACGCGATCCAGTTCGGCATCGGTCCAGGCAGGAATTTTCACGTTCTTGTGCAGCGTCCAGCGCTCGACGTGTTCCAGCGTCTTGCCCGGCTCGATTTTCGTCATGGGACCGAGCGTCTCGAGCTCCAGAAACTCCGCGTTGGTGAACGTCTCGAACGAGCATCCGAAATCCGGATACTGCTTCTTGGCGTCGGCTGCAAAGTGTTTGATGAACAAGTCGGAACCCAGCAGGTACGCTCCCCAGGTATGCGGATTGAACGTGCCCAGCTTCTGCGGCTGCCCGGTGTTCTTGGCGTCCTGCCGCAGCATCATGTATTTCTTCGTGAACGTCCAGCGATTGTCGGTGAGATCTGTGAAAGCCCACATGGTAAGCGGATTGGTTGCAGCCAGCATTTCAGGATGGGTGCCTCGCGGCGGAAATCCGTGAATGCCCACGCCGCCTTGCGCCATCATGGTGAGCGCCCAGGCGGCCCACTCCACCGCTTTCGCGTTCGTGTTGCGGATGCGGTGCACCAGTTCCACCGCCGATCCGGCGGGAGACAGCTTCACGATGATCTGCTTTTCCAGGCCCGTGAGCGGTTCCACCGGCTCGGTGGCCTCAAGCGTAGCGCCTTTGATAACCACCTTGATCGGGCTATTGTCCGGAGCGTAGGTTTTTTCGCGATCCTCCGGCGCGACCCAGATGCGGTGGCCGCCGCGCAGCTGCCAGACGGCCTCACCGGACTTCCCCAGGCCGTCGGCGAATTCCTTGAAAAGGGATTTACGTTCATCAGCATCGGCAACGATCTGCACCACGTGCTGACGCAGTCGTCGGCCTATGTCAAGGATATGGAATCCATCGCCGAAAGCAAGGGCAAGCAGTGGACGCGCCGCCCGACAGCGCTGATGTAGGTGCGGTCGCCGTGGAGAGTACACAGCCCTCAGAAGACCGGCTTGTCTCTCTCGACGCGTTTCGCGGCGCCATCATCGCGCTGATGGTCCTGGTGAACGATCCCGGCGACGGGCGGCGCGTGTATGGCCCGCTGCAGCACGCGGAGTGGGATGGCTGGACCATCACCGACGTGGTGTTCCCGTCCTTCGTCTGGATCGTCGGCGTGGCCATGACGTTCTCGATGGCCCGGCGCCTGGCCGGCGGAACTCCGCGCGCGCGGATCTTCACACAGGCGCTAAGGCGGGCGGCGATCCTCTATGGGCTGGGGCTGTTCCTCTACGCGTTTCCCCACTTCGACCTCTCCACGCAGCGCGTGCTGGGCGTGTTGCAGAGAATCGCCATCTGTTACGCCATCGCGTCCGCCATTTACCTGACCACCGGAGTGCGCGGGCAGATCGTGTGGATCGTGTCGCTGCTGGGCGGCTACTGGCTCATGATGAAGTTGATTCCGGTTCCCGGATACGGCGCGGGCCATCTGGACGTCGAGCGGAATTTCGCGCATTACATCGACTCCATCGTGCTGGGGCGGCACAATTACGCGCAGACCAGGACGTGGGACCCCGAGGGCATCGTCAGTACGCTTCCCGCCATCGCCACAGCCTTGTTCGGAATCCTGGCGGGAACCCTGCTGCGCCTGAAGCGGGACCTGGCCGAGCGCACCACCTGGCTGT
>JACPNO010000067.1:57606-58639 GCA_016185465.1 Candidatus Solibacter usitatus | reverse complement strand
GATGCAATCGCCAAGCCGTAAGGCAAGGCAATGAGCGCCGCGATGCCCCCGCCGAAGAAGTCCCCGACGAAGGTAGCCCAACCGTATCCGCGGAGGGACTTCCGCAACTTCAAGGGATTACCCTTAGGCCATCACTTTCAACGTGGCGGCCTTGAACTTCTCCATCTCGTCGGCGGTGCCGATGGTGATGCGGGAGTAGTTCGGCATGGACGGCCAGGAACGGCCGACCCAAACCTTTTCCTTCATCATGGCCTGCATGTATTCGCGAGCCGGGCGCTTCACATCCAGCATGAAGCAGTTGCTGTCGGAAGCGATGTAGTGCATGTTGTGCTTGTCGAGGAACGCAAAGGTGTCTTCGCGAACGTCGCCGATCTTCTTGCGCCGCTCGGGCACCAGGTTCTTCACCTTCACGCTGGCGCTTGCGCCGGCCATCGCGGTGACGGCCATCGCGCCCGCACCCAGGCTCGAGATCTTCGCCAGCAGGTCGGGACGCGCCATGGCATAACCCGCGCGCAGACCGGCCATGCCGTAGAGCTTGGAGAAGGTCCGCAGGATCATGACATCCTTGCCGGCGGCCACCAGATCGGAGCCGCGGTTTTCCCACACCTTCGATAAGTGGATATAGGCTTCATCGAGCAGCAGGATCGAGCCGGCGGGCTTGTTGGCCAGCGCCCATTCGATGTCCGCGCGCGAGGTAACCGTGCCGGTCGGATTGTTGGGGTTGCAAATGTAGATGATGCCGGCGTTGGGGTCGGCCTTAACCATGGCGCGGACATCGTGCGCGTGGTCTTTGGTCAACGGAATGCCGCTCACCTTGGCCTTGATGAACTGCGCGGCGCGCTGCCCGGCTTCGTAGCCCGGGTCGGCCGTCACGAAGCTCTTGGTGGGCGAGCAGAAAGCCAACACCGCCGTGTGCAGCGGCTGGCTAGAGCCCGCGTAGATCGTGATATGGTCGTCCTTCACGCCTTCAGTCTCGGCGAGAAGCTTGGCCAGACCGGCGGTCTCGCCATACAGGTAGCGGCCACCTTGCTTC
>JACPNO010000067.1:0-57543 GCA_016185465.1 Candidatus Solibacter usitatus | reverse complement strand
TGCGCCAGGGCCGATTAATTGTAGAAAGGCAGTGTGGAGCCTGCGCCGATCAGGGTCGCAAGGCGTCCGAAAGACCGCCGGGAGAAGCCGCGTTTCAGAAAATCCTTTTCTTGCTCTGCAAGCAGAATGTTGGGCATAACTTTCCTTCCCTCTCTAGAGTGACTTTTCTAAGAGTATATAGCAAAAATGCCGCTGGTGTCGACGACACTGGCGGCATACGTAAGCTAGACGCTCGACAGGTTCTTTAGGTTACGGAATGTTTAGTGAGTCGCCAGGGACGAACCGGCGACCCGGCCTCAATGCGCCATCCCGCCTTCGGGCATCGCAAACGGCTTGCGCGCCATTTTGGTGACCGCCTTCTCGAACTCTTTGATTTCAATGAATTGGTTCTTGTCGAGGTTGTGGAACGTTTGGCGCGTGCCGCTGGCAGGCCACCAGACTTCGACGCTTTCGATCCGTGCCGCTTTTCCCAGTCCTAGGTGCTGCTGAAAAGGAGACGCTCCGAACGACCCGCCGCTGCCCACCACCCGTTGCACAAAGCGCCGCTGGCCCCGCTCGTTTACCACGGTCACTTTGATGCGCGCGCCCAGCGCTGCGCGATTGCTTTTCACACCCACCAGCTTCATGCTGATCCAGTCGTTTCCGTTGCCGGGGTTCTTGAACAGCATGGTCGCGTGCTTGTCGGAAGGAACCGCGCCGCCGGTCTGAATGAACAGGTCTTCGTGGCCGTCGTTATTGATGTCGGCAAAGGCCACACCGTGGCCCTTATGCAGGCAGCCCGTCCCGGAGGAGGCGGTGATGTCCACGAAAGATTTTCCGTCGTGGTTTCGGAAAAGAGCATTCGGCGTCAGCGCCGCGAACGAGGGATTGCCGGTTCCCAGATAGATATCCAGAAAGCCGTCGTTGTCGAGATCGCCAAAACCAGAGCCCATGGCAAAAATCGCGCGATTGAGCCCGGCTTCTTTGGTGACGTCGCGAAACGTTCCATTGCCCATGTTGCGGTACAGCTTCAGGGTTTCGCCTTTGCCGGGGAGATGCAGATAGTCGCGGGCCGTCTCATCCACCGAAGTCACATAGCTGGCGACGAAAATATCCAGCCAGCCATCGTTGTCGTAATCGAAGAACCAGGCGGGAAAACTGGAGAGCGGTTTTTCCACGCCTAGCGCGCGTCCCACATCGGTGAAGGTCCGGTTGCGATTGTTGTGGTACAGAAAATTCTCGCCGTTGAAATTGGAGACGTACAGGTCCGGATAGCCGTCGTTGTCGTAATCCCCCGCCACCACGGCTTTGGTGAACGCGGTCCGGTCGACGCCGGCGGCGTGGGAAATCTCTTCGAACGTGCCATCGCCTTTATTCAGAAAAAGCTGCGACGGAGTGTTCTCGCTGCCCACGAACAAATCGAGATCGCCATCGTTGTCGATGTCGGTCCACACGGCGGTTTGCGACGCCGACACCGCCGCTGACGCCAGCCCGCTCTCGCGCGTGACGTCGGTAAACGTGCCGTCGCAGTGGCCCTTCAATAGCGATTTGCGCTTCGGCACTTCCCAGCCGCCGCGCAGCACCAGGATGTCCAGGCAGCCGTCGTTGTTGTAATCGGTCTGGATCATGCTCAGCCCGCCCAGCTGATCGGAGAGCCCGGCCTGCCTGGTGCGCTCGGTAAATGTCCCGTCTCCGTTGTTGTGGAAGAAGTGCATCGGCGCGCAGTCTTCCATGCTGGAGGTGACGACGTCCAGCAAGCCGTCGTTGTCGAAATCGTCCACGATCATGCCGCCCGCCATGTCGAAAATCTTGAGCCCCATGGCAGGCGCGACATCCTTGAATCGTCCGATGTCCTCTTTCGATTCGAGCGCAGCCGGAGGAATCAGGAACTGTTTCGGAACGGCGGCGGGATACTTGCCCAAATTCATGTAGGCCAGATTCAGCAGCCAGCGGACTTCCAGATCGTCGGGCTTGGCGTTGAGATATTTCGAGAAATGCTCGATGGCCTTTTCGATATTGGCCGTCTTTCTAAATCGGGCCTCGGGACGCATTGGGAACAGACAGCCGCCATGGGCGTCGTGGAAGACCGAGTTTTCCAGGCCGGCCTGCTGCAGGTAACCGGCGCCCAGCACTTCATCGATGGTGGGTACCTCGGCGGGAAAATGGCTCGCCGCAATCTTATAAGCCGACTGCCATTGATCGATCGCCTGGTCGAGCTTTCCCTGATACGCCAGAATCAGGCCGAAGCTGAAATAGGCATCTTCCATGTGCCGGGCATTGCGCGCCGAGAGTCCCTCGCGATTGGCGGCGGCAAGGAACCGCTGCACCTGTTCCGACCCGGCGCCGACGGCCTGCTTCTTTACCTCGCAAATGGCTTGCAGATTGCGCTCCCAGCCGGCGGGCTTGACGATGCGGTTCACCAGCGCTCCCACCTCGATGAAGCCGGAGACGGCCAGCACGTATTGCACGTTGTCCGGACCCGCCAGCGGGAGTTGGTTGCGCTCGGTGCCCATTCCCGCGACCGGCACGGCCTTTTCCAGAACCTTCAGGACAGCGTAGCCGCCCGGCAGCTCAATAATGGGCGTCAGCTGTCCTGGAGCCACGCCGGGCAGGGCGGCCCTGATTCTTACGTGCAGCGAAGAGGGTTCGAGCCTGCCAAGATGCCCGCCGTCGGAGGCCGTGGGGTCGGTGGATTTCTCTCGCGCCAGCTTGGCAAAATCCTCGCCGCGCTGAAGGCGCTCCACCACCTCCTGGGCCTGCGCGCGGGAGTCCACTACGATGATTTGCAGGTCTACGGCGTCTGGCGGGTTTTGCGAGGCTAGGAAAGGCGCCATCGTCAGGATAAGGAGTATTGCAAGCAGCGCCAGCGCCCAGCGCCAAGATTTTCCCCGCAGCATGGCTGAATCTTTCAAATCTTATCAAATGGGAACGAGTGGGCCTTACAGAAAAGAAAAACGCCGCCGGTGTGTTGAGCACCGGCGGCGTGTCTAGGTTAAGCGATTAGCAGGCTTCCGTCGTTACCACTGAATACGCGCGCCAAGCTGCACGAAGCGCGGGAAGTTGGCCTGCTGGTTGATATAACCGAACGAACCCGATCCAACGGTCAGCCCGTTGGGCGGATTGAATCGCGGATGGTTGGTGACGTTGACAGATTCCGCACGGAACTGCGCCGTCACGCGCTCTTTGATTCGGACACTCTTGAAGATCGAGATGTCCCAGTTGTTGGCCGAGGGCGCCCGGTCTGGCAGCGTACGCGAAAGAGCGCCGAAGGTGAAGGCCGGAGCTTCCACGAATGCTGCAGGATTGAGGTATTGGTCAATCTTATCCTCCGGTGAGCCATCCTTCGACGGCGAAGTACCGGTGGTGTTGGGGCGCTGTCCGCCGGTGCCGGCGAAGGCGTTGTTGTTGTTCTGGTTCACCGACAGCGGGAAGCCAGCTTGGATGGTGGTGATCAGGTTGATCTGCCACCCGCCAATGACATAATCCGCCAGCGTGTTGCTGTTGGCGAACTTCTTGCCCTTGCCGAACGGCAGTTCGTAGGTGATGACCGAGACGAACCTGCGCGGATTGTTCTGCGCCGCCAGGCTGTACTCAGCCTCGTAGTCGTAGTTGTTCTGTACCACGAACCCAGCGGCGTTGCTGAAGTTCGTTCCCGCGAAGGCCATATCCAGCGTCTTGGACGCCGTGAGATGGGCCAGAAGGCTCAATCCGCCGCTGAAGCGTTTCTCCACGCGGAAGATGTACGACTGATAGCGGGCATGAGCCTGGTTATTGTTGCCCATCCCGACACTACCGAATTCCGGATACGGGTACAGCAACTGCGCCCGGCTGACGGTGCTTGAGCTGAAGAAGCCCGGTGAGCCGTTCGCATACGGTATGGTGATCCCGAAGAAGGGATTCGGCACCTGATCCAACAGGGCGTTCCCCTGCGAGAAGTAGGCCGGGTCGAGCTGGTTGATGTTCAGGCCCGCGGCGTTCTGCTGGAGATGCCGCGACAAGGAACCAACAAACGCGACGCTGAAATTGAATCCACCGGGCAACTGCCGCTGGATGTCGACCGAGTACTGGTGAACATAACCGCCGTGGCGC
This sequence comes from Candidatus Solibacter usitatus, assembly GCA_016185465.1. Taxonomy (GTDB): domain Bacteria; phylum Acidobacteriota; class Terriglobia; order Bryobacterales; family Bryobacteraceae; genus JACPNO01. Next base: position 53,475 of record JACPNO010000067.1, on the reverse strand, counting down.
AACGCCTCGTTGCTGAAGCTCACGCTATTGCCAACACCCGTGTAGAGCCTTTGGATGTTGCCAATCGGGTTGTTTAACCCATTCGGGTAGGGATCGCTCAGCGACCGGGCCGGTGTCAAACCGCCGTCGGTGCTGCCGATGTAGTCCGTGGTTGCCGCGAAGCCGGGAGCGCCGATGACGCCGTAAACCGGGGGCGCCCAGAACGTTCCGTAGCCGCCGCGAATGGTGGTCTTCTCGTTAATCTTCCAGGCAGCGCCCACGCGAGGAGCAAAGCGCTGGTAGGAAGGATTGCCCAACTGCGTAGGATTCCCATCCACTCCGGCGTACAGCAGGCCGCCCTTCGGAAGGACGCCCGAACCGGGTGGCATCTGAGCGGCGATGGGATTCACCTGGTCGCGGGCAAAACCCACAACCAAGCGGTTGTTGCGATCGCGATATCCCTGCTCGTACTCATACCGCAGTCCAACGTTGATTGTTAGATTTGGAGTGATGCGGAAATCGTCGTGGAAGTAGTAGCCGTAATACTTGAAGGTCCCTTCGAACCCAACCTGTCTAACCGCTTGGCCGCTGGCAGGAATACCCAGCAGCAGGCTGGCCAGATCCGCTCCGGAAGTCGAATCGTTGGTGATCGGGTTCCGGTTCGTGAAGCTCCGGTTAAAGGCGAAACTTCCTACGCCGTTCTGGCTGTTGGAGGTCCAGTTGATCTGGCGGAATTGGAAGCCGGCCTTCAGATTGTGCTTGCCGACAAACTTCGACACGCTGGAGAAGAAGCTCTTGGAGTTGGGAACCGAGTAGTTGTAGCCCAAGCTGCCCAAGGAAACGAAGTCCTGCATCTGGATGACCGGGAAACCGCTGCCCTGAGTGGCGTTGACGAACGACGCCGGGAAGCCCAGGGTCTTCGGATCGAAGTCCTGGCCCACAAAAGTGGAGAAGTTGGGGAACCGGTTGTATCCGTATCGCAGACTCACGACCGTAGTCGCGTTGGGCGTGAAGGTCTGATTGGTGGTGGTGGAATCCGCATAGCGCAACAGCTGCCATCCGGCGCCGCCCACGTTGGCGGCCGTACCCCACCAGTCAGGACCCACTTCGCGGCTGCCATAGTGCATGTAGGCGAAGTTGGCGCGCCACCAGTTGGTGATCTGATGATCTACTTTGCCCGTGGCTTCGTTGGCGAAACCGTCATGCAAGAGGGCCTGCGCTGCGTAATCGGGTTGTCCGAAGAACGATGGCGCGGTAGTCGGCGCCTTGAAGAAGGCGGCGATGTTTGCGCCGATCGGATTGATCCGGCCCACAGGAATGAAGTTGCCGGCGAACGGCGTGCGGCTGTAGCTGCCGTCGGGGTTCCTAACCGTCGTGTTGGGATCGTAAATGACTTTGAGTGAACCATCGGAGTTGTGCGACTGCGAGAAATCGCCAGCTCTTTCCAACGCCGTGGGCGTGTTCAACTGAGTGAACTGACCCGTGTTTTGGCGGTAGCCTTCGAACACCAGCCAGAAGAACGTCTTGTTCCGGCCATTATAGATTTTCGGAACCACTACCGGGCCGCCGATCGACCAGCCGAAATTCTTGTACGGCGACGGAGCTTTTTCCTGTCCGGCGCGATTGGCGAAGAAGTCGTTGGCGAAACCCCAGGTTCCGCGAATGTTGCCAAACAAGCTGCCGTGGATTGTGTTGGAGCCCGAGCGCAGGAACGTGTTATACACGCCGCCCGCATACCGGCCCAGTTCCGCGTCATACGTGTTGGTCTGAATCTTCATCTCTTCCACCGCTTCGAGTGAAGGAATGATGACCGCGCGGTTGATGCCGTCCGTGATCGGCACGCCGTCTACCAGGTAGACGTTGCCGCGGAGAGGACCACCGGCGAAACTGACGTAGGAAGAACCGCTCTGATCCTGGAAGCGAACGAACTTCGGATCGCCTGCCGGAGTCACGCCCGGCGCCACCCATGCCATGATGAACGGGTTGCGGCCGACGTTGGGCAGATCGATCAGCTTCTGGCGATCGAGCAAAGTTCCCTGTGAGGCGTTGGACGTCTCCATCAAGGGAACTTCTTCACTCACCAGCACGCTCTCGGTGATCGCTCCGACTTCCAGCTTCACGTCCAGAGTGATGAACTCCTGCGTACCGATGATGACCTTGCGTTCAAATTTCTTGAAGCCCGCGTTTTCCGCTGAGAGCGTATAAGTTGCCGGATTGACCGCGGAAAATACGAACTCGCCTTCGGCGTTGCTGACCGTGTCGCGTTTGACGTTGGTCGCTTCGTCGGTAATTTCGACTTTGGCGTTTGCGATCACGGCGCCTTGAGCGTCCATCACCCTACCGCGAAGGCCGCCCTGATAGCCCTGACCAAAAACCAGTGCCGAAAAGCACAGCAGCAGCACCGTAAGAGCCAGTGCCCTATGCCGTAAATTTAGAACTTGCATGCACGTACTCCTTTCCCCACTGAAGCAGATTGATAATGCCGTTACAAAGTGAATCAACCGGCGCGGGCTGAATGTCGTGCCCTTGCCTCGTATGAACATCTGTCACGCTACTTATGCACCCCTGTTATCGAGACAGCCATCTTGTCGGATTCGAGTATGCTACACCAGATGTAATAGGCTGTCTAGAGAGTTTCCAAGATTTTTTGCGATTTGTTTACATCGTCTTTTGAGCCCCTATCTCGTTCTAAACGCTTTACCATATTGCATATAGCTCCACGTGCGGTCTTTCCGTATTTGGAATACGATATAAGCGTTATGAGGACTCCCTGCATGCCCGCGGCCGTGGTGGCATCGGCCCTCTGGCTGGCTGCCGGGGCGCCTGCAAGCGCCCAGAACCGCGCGGATCGGCCGTCAGATTTGCTGCGGCAGAGCACTGAATTCCTCCAGGCGAACCAGCCTGAGCGAGCGCTTGCGCTGCTGCAGCAGGCGGTGGCTTTGGACCCCGCCAACGCCGAAGCCCGGGCTCTACTGGGACAGGCGCTCCTGGATACGGGCCATCCCGATCAAGCCCTGACCCACTTACAACAGGCAGTCCGGCTGCGCCCGGGCGATTCGCCCACCCTGTTTAACCTGGGGGTGGCCGAGTTGGAATCCGGACGGGGGCAAAAGGCTTTCGATACCTTCTCCCAATTGGCCGCTCGCGATCCCAACGAACTGGCGACCAAATCCTACCTGGTTCGCGCCGCTCTCCGGCTGAAAAAAAATGATACGGCTCGTACCAACCTGACGGCGTTGCGGCAACTGGCCGCGGGCGATGCGCTTCTGCACGCGCAATTGGTGGAATGGTGCTTCCAGGAGGAAGCCGGACCGGTTACACGGGAACAAATCCAGTTCACCGTTGACCGGAAATTGCCGCCGGCGCGGGAAGCGCGCGTGCGCTATTTATCCGGCATCCTTTATGGCCGGGCGCGGCGGCCGCGCGAGGCAGCCGCGGAATTCGCCCAGGCCGTGGCGCTCGACGAAACCCAGGAGGAGTATTTTTCCGCGCTGGTCAAGCAGCAGGCGGCGGAAGGCAACGACGCCGTGGACCGCGCGCTGCTGAAGCGCGGCCTGGAAAAATTCCCCGACTCGCGAGGCCTGATCTCGACTCAGGCGCTGCTGATGCTCGAAGCCGGCCGGATCGATGACGCTCTGCGCGGCGCGCGCTTCTTGGTCGAGAAATACCCGAAGGCGCCCGATGGCTTCGTTCTCTCCGGGCGGGTTCAACTCAGCGACCTGGCGTTCGACCGCGCCCAAGCCGATCTACAGCGCGCTCTAGCCCTGGATCCACGAGACCCTGAAGCCTGGTACTATCTGGGCATTTGCCAGCGCCGGCTGGACCGCGACGATGCGGCAGCGGCGTCATTTGAGAAGGCGACATCCCTGAATCCGTCTCACTCCGACGCCTGGCTGGAATACGGGCGGCTGCTTTACGATACGGGGGCCTACCAGAAGGCCGGGCCGGCGCTAGCCACCACTATCAAGTTGAGGCCCAATCTGGCGATTGCCTATAACCTGATGGCGCAAACTCAGCGCAAACTCGGCCGCTCCGAGGAGGCAGCGCGCTACCTGGCGCAGTTCAAAAAGCTCAGCGCGCAAGGCGCGGCTCAGCCCTAATCGCGGCGCAGATTTAACAGTGCCCGGCGGCCCCAGCCGGAGTATCATAACAGCGGAGCAATTTATGAATCTCCGTCTGCTTTTCCTATCGTCGATGTTGCTGCTGGCATCCCTGTTGTGGGCGCAATCGCAAATTCCAGTGGATTCGCCTTCCCGGCAGCGGATCAATGAAGCCAACGCCCAAGCACGTGATATCGCTTCAGTGGACCGCATGATGGGCAAGAGGCACCTCACCAAAGATGGCGAATGGGACATGAATGAGATCGCCAAGGCTCAATATGCTCAGCTCACCTCCGACACGGAAAGGATGAATAAATTGACCACTGAGCTGAAAGCGGAGCTGGCCAACCCCAACGTGCTTTCCGTGGGTACGATGCGTAAAGCCGAGGAGATCGAAAAGCTGGCCAAGAAGGTTCGCTCCCGTCTCAAGGGCTGGTTCTAACCCATGCCCTGGTCGAGGGTCTGCATCACCACGTAATCCGCATAGTACTGCTACTGCGTTTTTTCCACCACGCGCAGGACCTGATCCGCCGGCACCGCCGAAATCGCCTGCACGATCCCGGAGGGCCAGGTAATTTCAATTCGCTCGGCCTGCGTTTCCGCGCCCATTCCGAAATGAACGGGGCCGGCGCTCGAGCTGGCATAACCCACCGCGGTCGAAACGTGATTGAACTGGCTGCCCTTCCTGGTGACGAGCTTGACGCGCGCGCCGACGGCATCTTTATTACTGCGCGTGCCTACCAGGTCTAAATCCAGCCAGTGATTGGCGGACGGACTGGCGTTGATCCACAACTCGGCTTCGGCGCCGAGCGAGGTCACGACGGCATCGATTCTTCCATCGCGGTTGAAGTCCCCAAAAGCAACGCCGCGATGCATCATCGGAGGCCGGGCCAGCAAACCGGCGGATTCAGTGGCGTCCTCCATTTTGCCGTTGGCGAGATTGCGCAGAACGCTGTTGGGCTGGCGGGCGCGGCCGGCGCGGGAGCCATCGGGCGAAAGCACCTCGCTGCGGGCTACGAAAATATCTTTCCAGCCATCGTTGTCGAAGTCGTAAATCCCCGCGCCCCAGCCGGCCATTTTGCGGGTGATGAGACTCAGCCGGCTGGCGTGGGTGGCTTCGTCGAACCTGGCCTTGCCAGCGTTGAGGTAAAGCGGGAAAGTCTCGTCCGGCAGGGCCGTGAAGAACAAGTCGGGAAGGCCGTCGTTGTTGATGTCGCGAAAATCCACCCCCATGCCCGAAACCGGGTTGCCGTCTTCGGTGGCCGCCACGCCGGCGTCGAAAGCCATTTCGCTGAACTTGCCCGCGCCCTCGTTGTGGAACAGGAAATTGAAGAGCTTGTCATTGGTGACGAAGATGTCCGGGCGTCCGTCGCCGTCGTAATCGGCCACCGCGGCGCTCATGCCCCGTCCAACGTATTTACGTATGCCGGAGCTCGCCGAGACATCGGTGAAAGTGCCGTCGCCGTTGTTGCGGTAGAGCGAATTGGGCAGACCCTGGTAATTCTTGGGATGACAATAGTCCGGCTTGCCGCCGGTTTCGCAGCGAATCTCTTTCTGCGCGTCCCAAATGCAATAGTTGACGACGAACAGATCGAGCAGGCCGTCGCCATCGAAATCCAGCCACGCAGCGGCCACGCCCCACAGGCGTCCATAGCGCTCGTCGGGCTTGGCTAAGCCGGCCTTGGCGGTGATATCGGTGAAGGTGCCATCGCCGTTGTTGCGGTAGAGCGTGCTGCGGTATACGCCGGCGACGAATAGATCTTTGTAGCCATCGTTATTGAAGTCGGCGACCGCGACGCCGATGTCGAAACCGGTTCCGGCCAAGCCGGCTTTGGCCGTGACGTCCTCGAAGCCGCCGCGGCCGTTGTTGTGGAAGAGCCGATTGGAAAACTTGGTGGATGATTTTTGCAGTCCCGGCATCTCGGCGCCGTTGGTAAAGAAAATATCCGGGTAGCCGTCGTTATCGAAATCAAAGACGGCGACGCCGCCGGGCATGGTTTCAGGCAGATGCTTTCGCGGCGTCACGGAATTTTCCAGTACAAAGGGAATCGGCCGGTACTCAAAGCGTATGGGCGGGGCCGGACTTTGCGAAAGGCCGGGAAGACGCAGGCAGGTGGCGCAGGCGGCGGCCGCAAGCAGGCAGCCCGCAAATTGGCGCCAGGTCACGCGCATGCTCCTCACAGGGGCGCGCGTTGTGAACCAAGACCGCTTCCTTCGGTCGCGGCTCCGTAAGTCGCCATGATCACGCTGCGCCGATTCCCATGATTTTCCCATCGTACAATAAGCGCATGTCTCGCTTGAAAATCGTTTGGCCCACGCTCGTCTTGCTGCCGCTGGCGTTCTTATTTTCCCAGGGTGGCGGCTCGATCACCCAACAATACAAGGAAACCGCCGACAAACTGATCGCCGCCGCGCTCGCCGACCACGACGGCTACAACAAGCTTGCGTATCTGTGCGATCGTATTGGCCACCGCCTCAGCGGGTCGCCGGCGCTCGAGCAGGCCGTTATCTGGTCGGCGGCGCAGATGAAGCGCGATGGCTTGGAGAATGTCGTCACGCCCGCCGTGAAAGTGCCGCATTGGGTGCGTGGCCGCGAAAATGCCGAGATCACCGCGCCGGTGAAGCGACGGCTTACCATGCTGGCGCTGGGCGGCAGCGTGGCCACGCCTTCTCAGGGAATTACTGCCGAAGTGGTTCCGGTGGGCAGCTTTGACGAACTGCAAAAAGCCGGACGCGCCAAGATCGCCGGCAAGATTGTCCTTTTCAATGTGCCCTACGAAGGTTACGGCAAAACAGTGCAATATCGCGGTGTAGGCGCGTCACGGGCGGCCGCGCTCGGGGCAGTGGCGATGCTGCTGCGCTCGGTGGGGTCGCTCACCCAGCAGACGCCGCATACGGGAATGATGATGTACTTGCCGGATGCCCCCAAAGTTCCCGCCGCCGCCATCACCGCGGAAGATGCCCTGATGATCCAACGCTTGAGCGACTCAGGCGACAAGGTCACTGTGCATCTGTTCATGGAAGCGCACATGGAGCCGGATGCCGATTCCGCCAACGTGATCGGGGAAATTCGTGGCCGTGAAAAGCCGGAGGAGATTGTCGTCATGGGCGGTCATCTGGATTCCTGGGATGTGGGGCAAGGCGCGCAGGACAACGGATCGGGATGTATCGCGTCCCTGCAGGCGGTGGCCCTGATCAAGAAATTGGGCCTGCGGCCGCGGCGCACGCTGCGCGTGGTGTTTTTCACCAACGAGGAAAATGGCTTGGCGGGCGGCAGAGCCTATCGCGACTGGGTGGGCGCCCGCGTAAACAATCACGTGGCGGCGATCGAGATGGATGGCGGCGCCGAAAAACCTTTGGGATTCGGCTTTGGCATGGCGCCCGGTCCGCAATCGGAGCGCGCGCTGGCGAAAGCGCGGGAAATCGGACGGCTGCTGAAATCCATTGGCGCCGATTCGATGACTCCCGGCGGTGGCGGCGGAGACATCTCACCGGTGATGGAAGCGGCTGTGCCGGGCTTCGGCATGAATACCGTCGGCGTGCATTATTTCGACTGGCACCACACTCCCGCCGACACCATCGACAAAATCAAGCCGGAAGAGTTTCAGCAGAACATCGCGGCGCTGGCGGTGCTGAGCTACGTGCTGGCGGACATGCCGGACCGGCTGGTTGAATAATGTTACTCCGCCAGCTTGCGCACTTCGACTGCGAAAGGGCCGAACTTCGCGCGTAATTGTTGGCCGCGAAACACGATTTCGGTCTCACCAATATCGAGCGGCGAGGCGTTGGCCATCAACAAGTAAACATCGCGCCCGGCTCGGCGAACGGCAATTTCGACATTGCGATTCGCGCAGTACGCGAGGTGATCCGCCGCTAGAATCTCGCCCGTGAGCGCCGGCTGGAGCGAGTGCAGCTCCGCGGCGACGCGCTTCAGCCCATCCCAGGTGGCGGCGTCGTCCTTGGCAATGAAGGGCGCGCCCCAGTAAATCACGCCGGTTGCGCCATTGATGATCGCGTCGAAAGTCATGAAGCGAATCTCTTCGTAGGTGGGTGGGCGGCCAGTCCACTTCTCGGGCGGATTCGAAGCTGCGCCCAGGGCCTGCCAGCCAAAACCTTGCAGCACCATCCACACGGGCTTTTGCTGGCGGCCAATTACGGAGGCCATGCGAACCAGGTTGCGCGTGAAATCGCCGACGGAGGCCAGGCCGCGGTCGGCGAACGGGCTCTCCTGCAAATCGGCGCCCCCGCCCACGGGATAAATGTCGATCGACACGACATCGGGCACGGCGAGGTAATGCGCCAGACTCGAAAAATCACGCGGGGCGCGATCGTCGCCAGTGGGGCTGAAATTGATCCAAAGCGGATGCTTGGAAACCGAACGCAGAACGTCCGCGCCGGCCTGCAGGCCCGCGCTCGACGGCCCCGGCCGCGTCCCAAACGGAAAATAGTTGGGCTCGTCCGGCCCTTGCCAGACGATCACTCCGTGGGTATTTTCGTTTTGCTTTGCCAGTTCCGTGAGCATCTGGCTCTTGCGCTCTTTGTTGGACGTCAAATCGAGCAGCGACCCGCGGCGAGTAGCAGCATCCGGATCGGGCGGTCCGCCCGGAATATCGTAGGAGCGCAAAAAGCCCTCGCGCGCTTCGTGCCCCACCAGGAAATTGAACCCAGCCGCGCGGGCTTCCTTATAGATGGCGTCGTCAGCGCGGTTTTGCGGAAAGCCGTACAACCCGATCGGGAAAAAACGCTGCCCGTTCGCGAGCGTCAGAAATTCGCGCGGCTGCGCGCTGGCCGCCGCTGTCATCAGCAGCAGAAAAACCAGCGGCTTACTTTTTCCGGTCATAGGCGTCGATGAGCTTGTTGCCTTCCTGCAACGCCTGCCAGGATTGCAGGTGCGTGCCGTCGGGAATCTCGATGGATTTCCTGCCCTTGGCGTCGTCGATCAGCCAGTTGAAGCGATTCAACCAGTAGCCGTCGTGAAAACGGCGGCCCGCCATCATGGCGTCCTTCCACTGAGGAATCGGGTAAGTGCCGAGCATGATCGCTGAAGCGTTTAACATGTGCTGGCCGTGCGACCAGAAGCGATCCACATCCGCGCCTGAAAGGCCCTGAAAGCTCAGCCAGATCATGGGCATTTCCGGCGTGCTCATGCCCCGGATAAGGCCGCGATAAAACCAGGAATAAGGCAGTCCGGCGTGATAGGCGCTAAAAATGAAATTTGGATTGATGGCGTGAATTCGCTCGCGGATCAGGCGTCCCAACTTTTCGCTCTCGCCTTCCAGCAGCAGATAGAACGTGGAAAGTAAGCCGTGGTCGCGCAGCCAGGGATAGCGCGCGGCGTAATCGAGCGCGTCGGCCTCTTTCAACAATTTCGCATCGATATGGCCTTCGGCGGCGCGCAGGAATGCGTGGTACGAGACATCCTCGAAGCCAATCGCCTCAGGGTAGAAAATGATGGGCTCAAAGCCGTACATCTCGTAATCCACCATCACGCCTTTGACGGAAGGATGGCGCACGCTGAACCTGGCAACCTCCTCCATGGCAGGAATCGCAATGTCGTACCAGTAGCGCAAATCAAGCGGTGCAAGCAGCTCGATTTCCTTGCCATCGGCGCCGCGCGACTTAGCGTATTTGGCGCGATCGATCGCGCCCGGATAGTTGAAGCCGATGGTCCAGCCTACCCGCGAGCCATCGAGCAGACCGGCGAAAGTCTCCCAGGCATGACGCAGAGAATCGCGCTGCGCGGCGGTGTATTTGTCCATCACGAACTGCTCCGGATACCCCACTGCCCAGATATAGTTCAAGCCGGAATTCTTGAAGCCGTCGGCCGCCTGCTTGAGCCAGGCGTCATCGTGATTCATGTCTCCCCACGCCGCGCGCAGGCCGTGATCCAGGTAGGCGCCGTACAGATCGCGGCGAATGGTCGAGCGGTAGCGCGCCTGGTAAGCGCGGCGATCTTTGGGTTGAGGCTCAATGGCTTGCCGGGGCGCGATGCTGACCACCGCAACGTTGCCCGGCGGCGCGGCGGGCAGGGAATTTTCAGTAGATGGCGTCGGGCCATTGGCGCCTTTCACGATTTCGGTGAGAATGTTTTGCACGAAGCGGTCGCTCGCGGGCACCCAATCCAAATTCGTGGCCGGGCCCACGCCGATGCGGCCATTGAAGCCGCCGATATTGAGCGTGAAACGCGGGATGACGAGCACCTGCCCTTTGCCGGCTTTTGCCATGGCCACCAGCGGCAATCCGCCTTCGTTCTTGATGGACTCGACGCGCGCGCGGCCGAGACCGGTAATGGCGTAGCCCGTGGGCGACGTCTGCGCCAGCGTCTGCGCGGGCGGCGCGGCGCTGAGAATGGTCGACCGGTCAAGCACCACGCTCGCGCCCGCGGGCGCCGTTCGGAAATAAGCCTGGGCAAACATAGTCGAGAGGTAGCGATTGGAATCGTCGTCGGCGATCGCGGGCTGGATCTGAATACCCGATCCGAGCGCGTCCAGCAATTTGTTGTACGGCCCGAGCTGGTGGAAAGCTTCCGGATCGGCGGGAATGCCGAGCACTAGCGCGCCGCCGCCCTTCACATAGTCCGCCAGCGCCGGAATTTCGCTTTCGGGAAGCTGCAAACTGGAGCCGATCGCGCCGGCCGAGGAAAGCAGCACGATCATTTTGTAGCCCGTCAGATCGGCCCGCGTCAGCACCGGATAGTACTGGCGGAAATCCACGCGCAGGCCTGTCGCCGCGACGCGCCGAATGGTTTCGTTGGAAAAATCCGGCGGGTACATCTCGTAATCGAGAATGAGAGCCTTTTGCGCAGGGAGCGCGCCGGCGGCCAGGAAAATCAGCAGGACCAGGCAGAGGGATTTCATCTGTTGAATAATAGCTAGGTCAGTGAGGTAACGCTATGGATCGCCGTCAAGCTCTTAAGAGTGCGGCTTATGCCGCGTCACTGTTTGGTCTCCCGATGCAGAAGGCGCGCGCGGCGTCATCTCTGCCGGATGGCAAGCTGTTTGCCAGCAACCCGGAAGGCTACTGGTCGCGTATTCGCAAGGAGCAGTTTCTACTGCCGGAGTGGCGGGCGTTTCTGAATAACGGCAGCCTGGGCATCTGCGCCAAGCCGGTGCTCGACGCCGTGTTCGATTACATGAACCGCTCGGCCGCGCTGAATCTCGAGGAATATCCGCGCTGGGGTTACGAGACGCTCGATCCGCATCGCCAGGAGCTGGCGGATTTCTTCGGCTGCAAGAAAGACGAGCTGGCGCTGATGCACAACGCCACCGAGGCCATGAGCACCATCGCCAACGGCCTGGACCTGCAAAGCGGCGACGAAATCCTAACCACAGATCACGAACATCCCGGCGGCATTTCCTGCTGGCTGCAGTTGCAAGCTCGGCATGGGTTGCAGGTCCGTAAAGTCGAGCTGCCGATCCCGCCTAAGAATTCGGGGCAACTAGCCGATGTCATCACTTCCGCGTTTGGACCGCGCACCCGCGTGGTGAGCTTCAGCGGCATCACCACTACCACTGGACTGATCATGCCGGTAAAGCAGATTTGCGACGCGGCGCGCGCCAAAGGAATTATTTCCGTCATCGACGGGGCTCACATGAACGGGCAGGTGCCGGTGAATTTTCACGATCTATCTTGCGACTTCTTTGCCGGCAGCCCGCACAAATGGATGTTCGCGCCGGCCGGATGCGGCCTCCTGTACGGCCGTGAAGAAATGCTGGACAAGTTGTGGGTGAACGTCGCCACAGCCGGTTGGGACCAGAAGCAGCAGCTCAAAGCCGCGCGCTTTCAAATGGTGGGCACCAACAATCGCGCGATCTTCGAAGGCCTGATCGCCGGGCTGCACTTCCTGAAAGATTTGGGGCCGCAACGTGTTTACGGGCGCATTCATCAGCTAAGCCGGATGGTGTATGACCGCGCGCGCACACGTCCCTACCTTGACCTGATGACGCCGGAAGACGATCGTCTCTACGGATCGCTGGTGACGGTGAAGTTCAAATCCGCCGAGCTTGCGCCGGTGTGGGATGCGCTGAAGCAGAAACGCATTTGGGTGCTGAACGGCCAGCGGCTGCGGCTCTCGACTCACATCCACACGCGGCCGTCGGATATCGATATGTTCTTCGAAACGGTGGATAAGGCCCTGGGCAAAGCCTAGCGGCGGGACTACTTTTTTTCCCAATCTCCGCGTAGAAAAGCGAGCGCGGTTTTCGTGAACTCGGCGGCGTGCTCGACGATGGGCACGTGCCCGCCGTTGGGAACGATCCACAGATAGGAGTGCGGAATCGCCCGGTAGGCGTCGGTGGGAATCGCTACGGGGAAAAACTCATCGCGGTCGCCGTGGACGATGAGCGTCCGCGCGCTAATGGTCCCTAGCAGCGGCGGAGTGAAATTCATGTCCTCGTAGCTGTCCTTGAAATTGTGGAACTCGTTGCGTAGGGCGCGTATCTGGTCGTCGCCGTTTTTGTGAATGGCGCGCATCCGCTCCCACTCCGCCGGTGTGACGCTTTCCACCGTGCTGCGGCGCATGATTTCGCGGGCTTGCTCCGGGAAGTACGTGGTCGCGCCAATCCACACCAGCGCCTCAACGCGCGCCGGCTGCTGGGTGGCCATGTGCAGCAGGGTCATGCCGCCGGTGCTTACGCCCATGGCTTTGAATTGGCGGATGCCGAGGTGGTCGAGCAACGCGTAGACATCGAGCGCCGATTGGCGATGGGTGAATTGATTAGTGGGATTGGTGGAGCGGCCGTGGCCGCGCAGATCGGGGACGATGAGCCGGTAGTCCTTGGAAAAATCCGCGACGAAGCGCGACCACATTGCGCTCGAACCGCCAAAACCGTGAAGCGCGATGAGCGGGGTTCCCTGCCCGTGGGTTTCGTAATACATGCGAATGCCGTTGACGTCGGCGAATTCAGAGCGGGCGGGGCCAGCCCACACCAGGACCGCGAGCAAGACGAGACGCATGCGAGGGTCCTCAGTTCAACGCTGCCGTTGATTCTTTGGCTCGCCGCAAATCCCCTGGCCCGATATTGGGCTCGACGGCCATATCCATGTAGCCTTCGCTCATTTCATCCCAGCTCTGCTCGCCCCAATGCACTTCCTGCTTGGGATCGGGATTGTTGGGATTGTTCGGCGAGTTATCGAAATAGGCCGTCCCTTCGAGGCGCGTGCCCTTGGGCAGATAGAGCGGCTTTTCCAGGTTGTAGGAAAGCTGCCAGGCGAAATCGAAATTGGGAACGCGCAGCACCACTTGCGATTCGCCGGTGGGAAACACCACGCGATACTCGTAATATTTTCCGCGCGTGTGCATGTGCGGCCACAGGCGCACCAGCGTGGCCGGCTCCTGCAGCGTGAACGAGGCATCGGTACGGTAATTCGGCTCGCCGGGTGGAATCAGGATATTGGGATCGGCCAGCATCACGTTGACCACTCTGCGCTTGGGCGGCTCTTTGGCGAAGATGAAGCCAATTTTGGTCTTATCCTCAACAGCTTTGCCGTTGGGCGTGTAATGCAGCGAGAGCACGATGTCCGAACCGGCTTTGATCAGCCGCGCTTCACCGGGAACGAACTCGCTGGCCGGCCGGCCGGGCGTGTAGCCGACGATGTACTCGGGGCGGTCGATATCGCGCGTCAGCTTGCGCTGCTTTTCGCGATCCTGGCGAAACGCAATGCCGGGTTCGGCGCCGGCGAATGCGAGCGAGCCCGGTTGCCGCGCAAACGCAGTTACGTGATGCACCACGGAACGATCACCGGGCCGCAGCTCGGCCGCCTGAATCCACATGTCCTGTTTGAAATTGGTGGGGATGACGATGGTCTGGTAATCCACGTAGCCTGTGGGCGGCACATGGAAGGCGTTGGGCATCTCGACCACCAGGTCGGGTTTGCCGATATTCCAGCCGTCGATAAATTCGACCGGTTTGCCCAGTTCTTTGGCGTCGCCTTCGGGAGCGCCGGCAGCGGCCCAGTTCGCGAAGGTATCAATCTCGGCTTGCGTCAGGCTGGGATTGTTCGAAAAGGTCCCGTAGTGCGGATCGGCAAACCATGGCGGCATTTTCTTGAGCATGACTGCCTCGCGCATGGCCTTGGCCCAGGGACGCGCCTGTTGATAGGTGAGCAGCGCCATTGGTCCCACTTCCCCGGGGCGGTGACAGCTCTGGCAACGCTTCTGCAAAATCGGGTACACATCCTTGTTGAACGTAACGTTGGGACCGGCAACCGCCGCAAAAGACAGGAAGAGGCCGAACGACAGGGTTCGCAGCACCATGAGATTAGCTTATATCAGTGTCCTTGACAGATCTACCGGCTCACGCCGGAGGGTTTGAAGCAGCTTGACGCGGAGCTGTCGGGGTACGACCGCGTGAACCAAGCCATTCAATCGGTTCTACGCACCGCCTGAGGACACCTGCCATGAAGGAATTTTTTCGCCGCCTCCGCTATCTGTTGAACCGCCGCCGCTTTGACCGTGAGCTGGCGAGCGAGATGGAATTTCATCGCGAAATGACAGCGCGCGGGGGCGGCGGGCCGTTCGGTAACGGGCTGCGCCTGCGCGAGGAAGCGCGCGAAGCCTGGGGCTGGACCTGGATCGACCGCTGCTCCCAGGACCTGCGCTATGCGGCGCGCGTGCTGCGCAAGTCACCCGGCTTCACGCTGGCTGCGGTGATGATGCTGGCGCTGGGCATCGGCGTCAATATTGCGGCGTTTGGCTTTTTCAATTTAATGGTTCTGCGGCCGCTTCCGGTGCGGGACCCGGTCACGCTGCGGCGAATCCAACGCAGCGCTCCGGGGAATTTTTCGGACAATTTTCCGTATCCGGCAGTGGCGTTCTACCGTGCAAACAGCAAGGCGCTCGCAGAGGTGATGGCCGTAAGCTTCGCCAAGGTTGCTCTAGATGGCGAGGAAAAGCAGATCGATGCGCGCTTCGTCACCGCGAATTTCTTTAGCGAGCTGGGCGCCGCGCCGCGACTGGGGAGAATGTTGGATCCGGCCCGCGACGAAGCTGCGGGCGCCGAGCCGGTGGTGGTGCTGGGCCACGGATTGTGGCAGCGGCATTTTGGGGGCGATCCATCCATCGTTGGCAGAATCATCCGCGTGAACGCGAAGCCCGTCACTGTAATCGGCGTCGCCGGGCGCGAGTTCAGCGGTCTGGGCTTGGAGCAGCCGGATTTATGGGCGCCCATCAATCAACAGCCGTATTTCGTCGATGGCAGCCGCTTGCTTACGGATTTTTCGGGCGGCGGCGTATTGATGGTGGGCCGGCTGCAACCCGGCCAGCCTCCCAAGCGGGCCGAGGAGGAATTGCGTGTACTCGCCGCGGAGCTGCACCGCCAGCATCCCAACGACATTTGGGAAAACGAAACGCTGCCCAGCGAGCCGGCCGGTTACGCCGTGCGCCTGATCCCCCCGATGTATCCGGTGCTCGCTTTAGCGGGCGCGCTGTGCCTGCTGATTCTTGCCGTCGCCTGCGGCAATCTGGGCAGCTTGCTGATGGCGCGCGGCGTGGCGCGTGAGCGCGAAATCGCGATTCGAGTGTCGATGGGCGCGGGCCGCGCCCGGCTGATCCGCCAATTGTTTACCGAAAGCCTGGTGCTGGCGTTATGCGGATCGGCGGCGGGACTGGCGTTGGGCTATCTGGTACTGCGCAGCCTGATGGCCTGGACCGGCGTGCCGGAATGGCTGAGCCCGGCGCCGGACTGGCGCGTGATGGTCTTCGCGATCGCGATGGGATTCGCGGCTGCCCTGCTGTTCGGGCTGACGCCGGCGCTGCAACTCGCCCGCCAGCGGCATCGCGCGACCCTCTTTCGGCAATTTCTGGTGGGCGGGCAAGTCGCTGCCAGCTGCGTGCTGCTGATTGTGGGCGGACTGCTGGTGCGGGCGCTGGGACGCGCCACGTCCACCGATCCGGGATTTGATTACCAGCAAGTGATTTCGGTCGACCTGGGTCTGGGGAGCCACGGCTATTCAGCGAGCAGCGCGCGGACGTTTCTTGACACGCTGCGAAGCCGGCTGCGCGGTTTACCTGGCGTCGAATCGGTGGCGCTGGCGTCCAATCCGCCGTTGGGGAATCGCTGGAGCGTGGTTCGGACCATTGTCCCCGGAGGCGCGGTGAACGTGCATTTCAATTCCATCGATCCGGCGTTCTTTCAGACTATGCGGATTCCGTTGCTGCGCGGGCGCGGTCTTGCACCCGGCGATGCGCGGTCTATTGTTGTCAGCGAATCCTTGGCGCGCCTGCAATGGCCGGCGGAGGATCCGCTAGGAAAGCCGTTCAAGATGGGAGACGGAAACTATACCGTCGTCGGAGTAGCGGGCAGTGCGCGGCTGGTTTCGCCGGAAGATTCGGACGCGGTCGAGGTCTATCAGCTTGCCGGCGCGGACTTATCTCCGATGGTGGTGCTGGTGAGAACGACAGCGCCGCCAGAAAGCCTGGCGCCGGTGGTGGCGTCCATCGTGAAAAGCATCGACCCCAAGCTTTTTCCCGAAGTGCAGCTGATGAAGCGGGCATTTCGAGACAAACTGCAAACGGCGGAATACAGCGTGGTTTCGGTAAGCGTGCTCGGATTCGTGGCACTGCTTCTGGCGTGTCTCGGCATCGTGGGACTGGTGGCTTACGCGGTTTCGCAGCGCACCAGGGAAATCGGCATTCGGATGGCGCTGGGCGCGCGGCCCTCGCATGTGCTGGCGATTGTGCTTCGCCAATTCTCGATTGCGGTGATCGCTGGATTGGTGGTGGGTGTGGGCGGCGCGGCGGCGTTGTCGCAGATCTTGCGGCAGGCGCTCTATGGAGTGAGCAATCTGGACCCGGTGGCGTATTTGGCGGCTATCGGAATTTTCGCTGTGACTGTTGCCCTGGCCGCCTTACTGCCAGCGAGACGTGCTTTGCGGGTCGACCCGATGCGCGCGCTTCGCTACGAGTAGTGGGGCAGGTCCCCGACCTGCCACTTTTCAGAAATTCTCTGGGCAGGTCGGGGACCTGCCCCACTTTATGTATACTCGTCGATCATGAAGACTTCGCGCCGAGCTCTGCTTGGGGCGGCGGCTGCCAGCGTGCTGCCACGCTTGAGCCTTTGGGCCGCCGATTCCTCCTTCGACCCGTGGGTCGAAATCAATACTGAAAATCTGCGGCACAACGTGCAAGTGATTTCGAAGCGTGTCGCGGACCGGCCGATTCTTGCCGTCATCAAGAACAATGGCTACGGGCTTGGAGTGGAAAACGCCGCGAAGCACTTGGAGCCACAGGCCGCGATCGCCGGGTTCGCCGTGGTGAAGCTGCATGAGGCGGTCGCCCTGCGCGACGCCGGGATCAAGAAGCCAGTCCTGTTGATGGGTCCGTTCGACGACAAGAACCTGGAAGAAGCCATTGCGCGCGACATCATGCCGATGGTGTATACGCCGGTGGGCGCCGCGCTCGATAAAATCTCGCAGAAGCTGCGCAAGCCCGTGCCGCTGCACGTTTGCGTCGACACCGGCATTGGGCGCGTCGGCGTCCCTTATCGCGCGGCGCCGGATTTGATTCGCGATCTGGCGGGGCGGAAATCAGTCGCTCTGCGCGGCGTGATGATGACGTTCACCGAAGATCCGGAATTCGATAAAGAGCAGCTCATTCGCTACAAGAATTTGTGCGCGGCCCTGGAAAAAGACGGCATCGCGCTGGGCCGCAAGCACACGTGTTCCAGCTTCGGGCTCTTTCAGCGGCCGGAAGCGTTTCTGGACATGGTGCGTCCCGGCATGGCGCTCTACGGAGTTTATTCGGAGCCGGAATTTCGCGGCATGGGCATTCTGGATTTGCGGCCGGCGATGGCGCTCAAAGCTCGCGTCGCGTACGTTAAGCAACTACGCGAAGGCGAGAGCGCGGGCTATAACCGGGCATACATGGCGCGCAAGGACACCTGGGTGGCCACCATTCCCGTGGGTCATACCGACGGTTGGCCGCGGGAAACGGCGAAGCGTTCCAAAGTTCGCATCAACGGCGCGTTGTATCCGGTGGTGGCGTCGGTATCGGCCAGCCATTCGATCATCGAGATCGGCCCGGAGCGGAAAGTGGAAATCGGCGACACAGTAACCTGCTTCGACTGGCAGGAAGGCTCGCGTCCCGAGGACGTTGCCGACAGCTCGAAGACCTCGGTGTACGATCTGACCATGCATTTGAATCCGCTGCTGCCAAGGAGGGTGGTCTGATCTCGATCGATCATTTCGCCAGTGAACTGGCCCGCATCCCGGAGCCGGAATTCACGCACGAGCGCGTGCTGGCATTTCTGCGCGACCATCGCGTCGATCCCGCCAGCCTCGCGCCGTATCTTTACTTTTCGCGCGAGCATTATACCCGCAACCTGATTCAGCGGACGCCGCTCTATGAGCTGATCGCAATTTGTTGGGAGAGCGGCCAAAAGAGCGCGATTCACAATCATCGCGACCAGAGCTGCTGGATGGCGATGGCGTATGGCAGGGTACAGGTCCACAATTTTCGTATGGTGCGTAAAGATGCGGCCACTGGATTCTGCGAGCTTGCGTCAAGCACGAATTTTCTGATCACGCCCGAAACCCCGCAGGAAGTGGACCCGGAAGAGCCCATTCATCAAGTAGTCAACGCGTCCTCTTTCGGCGGGCGCGCAGTCACGCTGCACATTTATTCCAAACCGTTCGATACGTGCGAAGTTTACGATCTGCGGCGCAATCGCTACGAGGACGTCAAACTCATCAACACTACCGAGTTCGGCGTGGTGAAAAGCGAAGCGCCCATGGAGAGGGTAACCCTTTGAAAATTTCACTCTTAGCGATGATGGCAGTGCTTCCCTTAGCTGCGCGCGATCCGCTAGCTGCTCGCATTGCGCATTCCGACCCCGCGAAATATCAGCCGGCGAAGGCGGTCCACGGCGGCGCCGGTGAATTGCTTTTCGGAGGAATGTTTGACGCCACCAGCCTCAACACCAACCTGATATTCCTGCACCGCGGCGTGATCCAACCGAAGGGCGGCATCGGACATCACTATCACAATCAGATGGAAGAGATGTTCGTCATCCTGGATAACGAAGCGCAGTTTACGATCGACGGGCGCACTGCGCGCGTCGTGGGTCCGGCGGGCGCGCCGTGCCGCATGGGACGCTCGCACGGGATTTACAATCCTACGGACCGGCCCACGGAGTGGATGAACATCGCCGTCGGCAGCGTGAAGGGAAAGTACGACGCTTCCGACCTGGGTGACGACCGCGTGGGCGTGCCGCTCGACGCTAAGCCCGTTTTCATCACCATGCGCCTGGACCGCGCGCTGCTCGCGCCAGTGGTTAATTTTCACGGCGGCATTGGCACGGTTCGCTACCGGCGGGCGCTCGAGCCGGAAGTCTTTTTCACCAACTGGGCGTACGTGGACCATCTGGTGATTCCCGCCGGCGCGTCGCTCGGACGGCACGTTCATGCCGGCGTGGAGGAATTTTTCTACGTGATCGCGGGGCAGGGCTCTGCGCGTATCGGCGAGGAAACCGCGGCCATCAAGAAAGGCGACGCCGTGCCGGTGCATTTCAACGACGTGCATTCGTTCGAGAATACCGCCGCCGGCGATCTGGAATTCATGATTGTTGGCGTGGCGCGCGAAAAAGGCCGATTGGACGTCACGGACGTGAAGTGATCGCAGGTTTAGTCGTCGCGCTCACGTTGTGCGCCGAACTTCCCGAAGTCCACACGCGCGCGCAATGGGACGCGCAGCGCCGGCAGACTCTGGCGGGCATGCAGTTGGTCATGGGGCCGCTGCCGCGTCGCCGGCCGGAACCCCTGCGTGTCGTGGTTCTCGAAGAAGAGCCATTTCCGAAGTTCACACGCAGGAAAATCACCTATGTTTCCGAGGCCGGCGATCGTGTACCCGCCTACTTGTTCCTGCCTGCCGGTACGAAGCGCCGCCGCCCGGCTATGCTATGCCTGCATCAGACCACACGCATCGGAAAAGGTGAGCCTGCGGGTGTCGGAGGAAAAACCGATTTGCAGTACGCGCGCGAACTCGCCGAGCGCGGCTACGTGACGCTGGCACCCGACTACCCGAATTTTGGCGATTACAAAGTGGATGCCTACGCCATGGGTTACGCCAGCACGACCATGAAAGGCATCTGGAATCACATGCGGGCGGTGGACTTGCTGGCAAGTTTGCCGGAGGTGGATGCGAAACGCATCGGCGTGATCGGGCATTCGCTAGGCGGACATAACTCGCTGTTTCTCGCCGCATTCGACACCCGCATTCGCGCGATCGTCACCAGCTGCGGCTTCAACGCCTTTGCAAAATATATGAAGGGCGATCTCACCGGCTGGAGTCACAAGGGCTACATGCCACGCATCGCGAGCGACTATGGCAAAGATCCGGCGCGCATGCCGTTCGATTTTCCCGGAATTCTGACTGCGCTCGCGCCGCGGCCGGTCTTCATCAACGCCCCGCTCAACGATGCCAATTTTGAAGTCTCCGGCGTGCGCGATTGCGTCGCGGCCGCGATGCCGGTGTACCAGCGCATTTTCCATGCCGGCGGCCGTCTGGTCGCGACATATCCGGACACCGGTCACGAATTTCCCCAGGCAGTCCGCCAGGCGGCTTATGAATTCCTGGACGGCTGGCTCAAGAACGGTGCAAAGCGCTGAAATATTCGATTGTCTGCCGCAAACCATCCTCCAGTTCCACACGCGGTTCCCATCCGAGCAGGCGGCGGGCTTTGGAAATATCCGGCTGGCGCTGCTTGGGATCGTCGGTGGGCAGCGGGCGATAGACCAGCGGCGATTTCGTGCCGGTCAGCCTGCGGATTTCTTCGGCAAATTGCTTGATAGTCAGCTCGCGGGGATTGCCCAGATTGACTGGATAGCGCTCGTCCGATTGCATGAGGCGATACAGGCCGTCCACCATATCGCTCACGAAACAGAAGCTGCGCGTCTGGGTGCCATCGCCGAAAAGGGTCATGGCTTCGCCGCGCAGTGCCTGATCCAGGAACGCCGGAACCACGCGGCCATCATCGAGTTTCATACGCGGGCCGTAGGTGTTGAAAATGCGCGCGATGTTAGTGCGGAGGCCGTGCTTGCGATGGAACGCCATAGTGAGCGCCTCGGCGAATCGTTTGCTCTCGTCATAGCAAGAGCGCGGACCCACCGGATTCACGTTGCCCCAATAGGTTTCCACCTGCGGATGAACCAGCGGATCGCCATAGGATTCCGAAGTCGACGTCAGCAGGAAAGTCGCGTTGTGAGCGCGGGCCAGCTCGAGCAATTGCCTGGTGCCGAGCGAGCCGACGTCCAACGTCTCGATGGGGTGTTCCAGATAATCCTTGGGGCTGGCCGGGGACGCCATATGCACAACGGCATCGACCGGACTTTCAACCGGCGCCGGCTGCGTGACGTCGTGATGGATGAACTGAAAGCGCGCATGCGACTCCAGGTGCGCGATGTTTTTGAGCGAACCGGTGATCAGGTTATCGAGAGCGACAACGGTGTGCCCCTCGGCCAGCAGACGGTCGGACATGTGGGAGCCGATGAAACCGGCCGCCCCGGAGAGAACGATTCGCAGACCCACCCCCAAAGTTCTTCATTGTAGCCAAGTAGCCAATGCTACAGTCATACAGATGCAACCTTCGTGGCCGGAAATGCTGATCTTCGCCGCGCTGTTGTGTATCTCCCTCTACGGATTCTGGCGCAGGTTTCGAGTCGTGGTGCATGCCATTCGACAAGCCAAACCGGACGCTAGCTGGACGCTGGGATCGGTTGCGGCGCGGACCCGGGCCTTCATCTGGGAAGTACTGCTGCAAGGCAAAGTGATTCGCGACCGGCCGCTCGCCGGAATTGCGCACGCGTTTGTCTTTTGGGGATTCTGCGCGTTTGCGTTGGTCACGTTAAACCATTTCGCGCAGGGCTTTGGTTTCAATTTGATTCCTCGGCAGACCGCGTTCGGGCAGATTTACTACGGATTTGTCGGCCTGTTCGCGGTGGCGGTAGCGATCTCGATCGCATCGCTCGCGGTACGCCGCTATTTGGTGCGGCCCATCTGGCTGGGGAAAGTTGCGCCGGAATCGGGCTACATCGCGCTGCTGATCTTCGTGTTGATGGTTACTTATCTGGCTACGTTCCGGGTGGAAGAAGCGAGCGTTGCCGGCCGGGTGAACTGGTGGCTGCACACGCTGGCGCTGTTGATTTTCATGCCGCTGATCCCGCACACCAAGCATCTCCATTTAGTGCTGAGCCCGGCTACAATTTTCCTGCGCCGCCAGGGATTCAGCCAGATTCCGCCACTTGCGGGCGACGAAGATTTTGGCCTCGACACCGGCAAAGACCTGACGCGGCTGATCGCGCTGCAGGCTTATTCCTGCGTCGAATGCGGACGCTGCACGGAGCTGTGTCCGGCCTACAATACCGGCAAAATACTCAACCCCAAGGAAATTATTCTGGGGGTGCGCGATTACCTCACCGAATTTGGCGCGGCGGGCGCCGAGCCGCTGCTGGGCAAGCACATTTCCGAGGAAGCGGCGTTTCAATGCACCACCTGCGGAGGCTGTGAATACGCGTGTCCGGTGGGCATTCAGCACTTACCGGTAATCATCGGCTTACGCCGCGGCGCGGTCAATACCGGCAAGTGGGAGAACGAGTATGGCGCCAAATTTTTCCTGACGCTGGAGCGCTATGGGAACTCTTTGGGATTCGCGGCTTCGGAGCGCCAAAAATTTCTGGAGAAAAATTCGCTTCCCATTTATGACGGCACGCAGGAATATTGCCTCTGGCTGGGATGCATGGGCGGGTACGACCCGCAAGGCCGTGACATCGTGCTTTCGTTCGCGCGCGTGCTGAATCACCTGGGCATTACCTACGGTGTTCTGCGCAAGGAGAAATGCACGGGCGACCCGGTGCGGCGGCTGGGCAACGATTATCTCTTCTCCCAACTCGCGGAGCCCAACATTCAGCATCTGAACGAAAGCAAAGTGAGCAAGCTGGTTTCCATTTGCCCGCATTGCGTGCGCACCATCGGCGAAGACTGGAAGGAACTGGGCGCGTCGTTCCAAATCGAACATCACAGCGAGCTGATGGCGCGGCACCGTGAGCGCCTGCCTTCGGCGGATGGCGCGCGCGAGAAAGTGGTCTATCACGATCCCTGCTACCTGGGCCGCTACCGCAACGTCTACGACCAGCCGCGCGAAGTGCTTGCGCGGGCAGCGGAGGTGGTCGATCCACCGAAGTCGCGCGAACATTCGTTCTGCTGCGGCGCCGGCGGCGGCATGATGTTTCTGGGCGAAGAAAAAGGCAAGCGCGTGAACGTAGCTCGCGCCGAAGAGCTGGCTGGCACCGGCGCTACGACAGTCGGCGCAGCATGTCCATTCTGCCAAAGCATGTTTCGCGACGCGCTGGCGCAGGTTTCACCGAATCCGCCGAAACTGCTGGATATCGCGCAAATCGCGGCGGCGTCGCTGGACGCTCAGCGCCCGAATGCGTAGCGAAATCCATTTTCCGCGATGCCGCGCAGCTCGGTGTCGGAGAAACCAAACTGGCGCGCGGCCAGCTCGTATTCTCCGTTGAGAGTGCAGCGGAACACGCCGGGGTCATCGGTATTGAGAATGATGGGCACGCCGGCATCGTAAATGCGGCGCACGGGATGATCCGCCAGCGATCGAACCGCGCCTGTTGCCACGTTGCTCGAAATACAGATTTCGAGCGGGATATTGTGGTCGCGCAAGTGGCGCAGTAGCTGCGCATCCTCGGCTGAACGAATGCCGTGGCCGATGCGCTCGGCGCCCAAGCGGAGCGCGCCCCACACGGAATGAGGGCCTACTGTTTCTCCGGCGTGCGCAGTCAGGCGCAATCCGTGAGCGCGCGCGAATTCATAAACGGCGAAGAACCATTCAGCGGGGCCGCGCTCTTCATCGCCGCCAATTCCGTAGGAGATTACGCCGTCGCCCGCGCGATCCGCAGCCAGCTCCGCCACGCGCATGGCGTGCTCCGCGCCAAATTGCCGGGTGGCGTCCAGGTTCCAGAAAACCGCAATTGCGGATTCCGCCGCGGCTCGCTTTACGGCGTCGTAAATGGGCGCAAACTCCTGCTTCTTCCATAGAACCACGCCGGCAGCCAGAGTGATTTCCGCGTAGGTAACATTCTCGAGACGCAACCGTTCGAGCAACCGGCGAGTGATCAGCGCGTAGTCGTCGGGAGTGTGCAAATGCTCGACCACCCAGATGAAGCAGCGCAGGAATCCGGCAAAATCGGTGAAGGCATAACGCGCCGCGATCTCCTCCGCGCTGACGTCCGGCGCCAGCTCGCGCATGGTTTCCGGTGTGACCGATCCTTCCAGGTGCAAGTGGAGCTCCGCCTTCTGCACTTCGTTCCAGCGCGTCATCCTTGCCATAATATAAGGCTCGTGACGAAGGCAGACATCGAGGCGATCGTTGGCGGGTACCACGGCGATCCCTTCAGCATCCTGGGACCACACAGCCTTCGCAAGAAAGCCGGGCAGGCGCGTTGGGAAGTGCGGGCGTTCCTTCCCCACGCAGAATCGGTTGTAGTGCGCGTGGGCGAGCTGGTTTGCCCGATGGTGAAGCGGCATCCGCAAGGTTTCTTCGCAGCCATGCTGGATGGCGATCCTCAGCCGTATCGTCTGCACGCCGCGCTCTACAACAACACCATTGTGGAGTTCGACGATCCCTATCGCTTCCCGCCGCTGCTCACCAGTTTTGAGCTGCACCTGCACGGCGAAGGCACGCATTACGAAAGTTACAACACGCTGGGCGCTCATCTGACCGAAGTAGAGAACGTGCGCGGCGTTCGCTTTGCCGTATGGGCTCCGAATGCGGAAACGGTGTCGGTTGCGGGCGACTTCAATCAGTGGGACAGCCGGCGCCATCCCATGCGGCTGCGCGACGGCGGCGTGTGGGAAATCTTTATGCCGGACGTGGGCGAGGGCGCGGCCTACAAATATTACATCCGATCACGGCTCCGCGGCTATCAGCAATGGAAGGCCGATCCGTACGCATTCTATTGCGAAACTCCGCCGAAATCGGCATCGGTGGTGCGGGATATCAGCAAATACGAATGGCAAGATTCTGCCTGGATGGAAGCGCGCGCAGGCAAGGATTGGCTGCGTGCCCCGATGTCCATCTACGAAGTGCACCTGGAAAGTTGGCTGCGCGCTTCGGTTGGGGGCGCCTTAAGTTTCCGGGAGCTGGAGGAGCGCCTGGTGGGATACCTGACCCGCATGTGTGACACGCACGTGGAGCTGATGCCCTTGATGGAGCATCCATTTTCCGGATCGTGGGGCTATCAGGTGGTGGGTTACTACGCGCCGACTTCGCGGTTTGGCACGCCCGAAGATTTCATGTACTTCATCGACTGCTGCCATCAGCACGGCATCGGCGTGATCATGGATTGGGTGCCGGCGCATTTTCCGAAAGACGCGCACGGGCTGGGTTATTTCGACGGCTCCGCGCTTTACGAGCATGAAGACCCGCGCCTGGGCGAGCACCGCGACTGGGGCACGCTGATCTTCAATTTCGGACGCAACGAAGTACGCGATTTTCTGATTTCGAACGCTCTCTTCTGGCTGAAGAAATACCATATCGACGGCCTGCGCGTGGACGCCGTGGCCTCCATGATCTATCTGGATTATTCGCGCAAGGCGGGCGAGTGGGTGCCGAACCAATACGGCGGCAACGAAAATCTGGAAGCGTTGAATTTTCTGCGCCGCTTCAATGAGCTGGCCCACGCAGTGCCGGGGGCGTTCACGGTGGCGGAGGAATCTACCGCCTTTGCCGGTGTGTCGCGCCCGGTTTATTTGAACGGCCTGGGCTTCACGCTGAAATGGAACATGGGCTGGATGCACGACATGCTGCACTATTTCAGCCAGGATCCGCTGCACCGCAAGTACCATCACAACGACATCACGTTCAGCCTGCTCTATGCGTTCACGGAGAATTTTCTGCTGCCGATTTCCCACGATGAAGTAGTGCACGGAAAGAAATCGCTGATCGACAAAATGCCCGGCGACGAGTGGCAGCGCTTCGCCAACGTGCGGGCGTTTCTGGCCTACATGTTCGGCCATCCCGGCAAGAAACTTCTCTTCATGGGCTGCGACATCGGGCAATACGAAGAGTGGAATCACAACGCCAGCGTGCGCTGGGAGCTGCTGCAATACGACTACCATCGCAAACTGCAAACCATGGTGGCCGAGCTGAATCTTTTCTATCAGGCTCAACCGGCGATGTATGAAGTCGATTTCCACCACACCGGATTTGACTGGGTGGATTTCCGCGATATGGATCACTCCGTAATCGCTTTTCTGCGCAAGGCTCGCGATCCGCGCCAGAATCTTTTGTTTTGCTGTAATTTCACGCCGGTCGTGCATCAGGGCTACGAATTTGCAGTGCCGGAGCCGGGATTTTACGAAGAAGTTTTCAACTCGGATTGGGCGCGATTTGGCGGAAGCGACGCCGGCAACGCGGCCGGAGTGGCGTCCCGGCCCTCAGCCCAGCGCGCCAATCACGGCATTTCCATTACCCTGCCGCCGCTCTCGGTGGTGGCATTCCAGAGGCGCGCATGACAACCAACAAGTTCGATGTGATCGTGATTGGCGGTGGCCATAACGGCCTGGTGACGGCTGCGTATCTCGCGCAGGCCGGCCGCAAAGTGATCGTGCTGGAACGGCGCGAGCTCGTCGGCGGCTGCGCGGTCACCGAGGAAATTTGGCCCGGATACCGCGTCTCTACCGCTGCGTACCTTTCCAGCCTGATGCAGGAGCGCATCGTGCGCGAGCTTGAGCTAAACCGCTTCGGCTACCACGTGGACGCCAAAGATCCCGCTTTCTTTTCACCATTCCCCGATGGCCGTTACTTTTTCATGTGGCAGGATCAGCGCAAAACGCTGGCTGAAATCGCCAAGTTTTCCCAGCGCGACGCCGAGCGCTATCCCGCCTACGAGGCCCATCTGGAGCGGCTTTCGCAGGTGGTGGAGTCGCTGCTGCTTACCGAGCCGCCGGAATTTCCGCCAAGCGGTCCGATGGATTTCATCGAATATCTCAAGTTGGTGGGACGTTTTCGCAAGCTGAATCGCGCCGATCTGGCGG
Organism: Candidatus Solibacter usitatus; assembly: GCA_016185465.1. Taxonomy (GTDB): domain Bacteria; phylum Acidobacteriota; class Terriglobia; order Bryobacterales; family Bryobacteraceae; genus JACPNO01. Next base: position 26,355 of record JACPNO010000067.1, on the reverse strand, counting down.
GCCTGGTAAAAATTTTCACCCAGAGCGCCGCGGATTTTCTGGACGACTGGTTTGAGTCTCCGGAAGTGATCGTGACTCTGGCAACCGATGGTGTGATTGGCGCCAACGGCGGACCACGCTCCGCCGGAACGGCTTACATCCTGCTGCACCATTGCATGGGCGGCGTGGATGGGCATCGTGGGTTGTGGGGATTTGTGCGCGGCGGCATGGGCGCGGTATCTGAAGCGATCGCGTCATCGGCACGCAGCAAGGGCGTGGAGATTCGCGTGAATGCCGCCGTGGAAAAAATCCTGGTGAAGGATGGACATGCGCGCGGCGTGGTTTTACAAGGTGGCGAAGAAATTATGGCGCCGGTGGTTGCGTCCAATCTCGATCCGCCCACCACGTTCCTGCGCCTGTTGGGGCCGAATGACCTGCCGCCCGAATTTGCCACAGCCATCAAGCGTTTTCGCATCGAAGGCACGTCGCTGAAGATGAATCTGGCGCTGAGTGGGTTGCCGGATTTCCGCGCGCTGCCGGGAACTCCGGGGCCGCAGCATCGCGCGACGATGCACATCTGCCCGTCGATCGATTACGTGGAACACGCCTGGGACGACGCCAAGTATGGCCGCCCGTCCACGCGTCCGCTGCTCGAAATGACCGTGCCCACAATGTACGACGCCTCGCTTGCGCCGCCGGGCCGCCACATCATGGGCATCTTTCTGCAATACGCGCCCTACACGCTGCGCGACACGACGTGGGATGAGCAGCGTGAGCCATTCGGCGATCGCGTGATCGATCTCATTGCGGAGTACGCGCCCAATATCAAGTCGATCATCGTCGAACGCCAGGTGCTTACGCCGCTCGATCTGGAACGCCGCTTCGGCATCACCGGCGGCAACATTTTCCACGGCGAGATGGCGCTGGACCAGATGTTTGTCATGCGTCCGGTGGCCGGCTGGGCGCGCTATCGCACACCGCTCGAAGGCCTGTATCTATGCGGGTCCGGAGCACATCCCGGCGGCGGCGTGATGGGCGCGCCAGGCTATAACGCCGCGCGCGCGATTCTGAAAAGTTAAGATTCCAGACCCATCTGCGTGAGCCGGTAGCGCAGCGCGTTGCGCGTCAATCCGAGTGCGCGGGCTGCCTGGCTCTTGTTGCCATCGGCGCGTTTCAGCGCTTCGCGGATGATTTCCTGCTCGTAGCTTTCGAGCGTCATGCCGTTGGGAATAGCGAAATCTGCGCCGGCGCCGCGCGGCCGCAGCGCGCTCTCAAGCTGGATATCTTCCGCGTCAAGTTCTTTCCCAGTGGCCATCACCAGGCTGCGCTCGATGACATTTTCCAACTCGCGGACGTTGCCGGGCCAATAGTATTCCACCAGCTTGCGCATACCGGCTTCGGTGATTTTCTCCACCTGGCTTCCGCTGTCGCTTCTTAACTTGCTCACGAAATGCTCCGCGAGAAATGGAATGTCCGGTTTGCGGTCGCGCAATGGCGGAATATTTATAGGCACGACGTTCAGGCGGTAGTACAAATCCTCGCGGAACGCGCCCTGCTCGAGGGCTTCGCGCAAATCGCGATTGGTCGCGGCGATCACACGAACATCGATGAGCCGCGTTTTGTTGCTTCCTAGCCGTTCCAGCTCGCGCTCCTGCAGCACGCGCAGCAGCTTCACTTGGATCGATGGCGGCACATCGCCGATTTCGTCCAACAGCGCAGTTCCGGTATCGGCCTGTTCGAACTTACCGGGCTTGCTGGTGGCGGCGCCGGTGAACGCGCCTTTCTCATAGCCAAACAGCTCGCTCTCCATCAGATTTTCCGGAAGCGCGGTGCAATTGATCTTCACGAACGGGCGGTCGCGGCGCGGCGAATGAAAATGGATGGCACGCGCGATCAGGTCCTTGCCGACTCCGGTTTCTCCCGCCAGCAGCACCGTGGCGCGCGTCGGAGCCACACGCATAATGGTGGCAAAAATCTCCTGCATAGGCGGGCTGCGGCCGATGATGTTGTCGAATTCGTAGCGCCGGCCCAGTTCTTCGCGCAGCTGCCGGTTCTCGTCGCGCAGCGCGCGCACTTCGAGCGCCTTGTTCACCACGGTGGTCAGGTGATCCAGCGAAAACGGCTTCAGCAGAAAGTCGACGGCGCCGGCTTTCATGGCTTCCACCGCCACTTCAATCGTGCCGAATGCCGTCATCACGATCACCGGGATCACGCTGTTCTGGCGGCGGATTTGAGCCAGCAGCTCAAGGCCGTCCATACCTGGCAGCTTCAAATCGGTGATCACCAGATCGGCGCGGTCGACTTTTTTTAGACCGTCTTCGGCCGTAGCAGCCTGCTCCACTTCGAAATCGCGCGAGCGCAAATGCAGCTCGATGACGCGGCGCAGCTTCTCTTCGTCCTCAACCACCAGGATGTGATGCTTCATGCTTTTCTTGACGCAGGCAGGGTGACGCGAAAGATGCTGCCTTGGCCGGGTTCGCTTTCAACCGCTATCTTACCGCCGTGCTCGTCGACGATCTTAGCCACGATGGCCAAACCGAGTCCCACGCCTTCGGGCTTGGTAGTAAAGAAAGGATTAAAGATGGTCTCGCGGTTCTTCGGCTCAATTCCGGAGCCGTGATCGATCACTTCGCTGACCGCTGTACCGTTCGTCCGCCAGGTCCGCACGGTGACTTGCGATCCGGCTGGGCTGGCCTGCGCGGCGTTCAGCAGAAGATTGTAGAACACGCGTTCCATCAGTTCGGCGTCGAGAGGAATGCTGGAAAGATTCGCGCCGTACTCCTTGCGAAAGTTCACGCGCGCCGTACCGTTGTCGCGCTCCACCAGCATGGCGGCCTGATCGATCACCTGGGAGAGGTCGGTTGGCGCGAAACGCAATTGCAAAGGCCGGGCGAACTCCAGAAAGCGGGTCACCAGGGAATTGGTGCGGTCGACTTCGCTCGAAATGAACCCGGCCATCTCCCGCGAAACGTCGTTCTCCCGGCTGACGCTGGCGGTCAGCATTTCGGCCGAAGCCTTGATCGTTCCCAGCGGATTGCGCAGCTCGTGCGCCAGTCCGGCGGAGAGCTGTCCGAGCGCCGCCAAGCGATCCGAGCGCCGCACGGCGGCTTCGGCTTGCTGCAATTGCCGGTTGGCCTCCGCCAGTTGTTCGGCGGCGGCTTTGTAATTTGCCGATTGTTCGCGCAATGCTTGCGCCAATATGTTGGCCAGGTTGCCGGCGACGGCCAGAAACAGCAGCCGCAAGAGCAGCTCGCGTACCTGGTCCGGCTCAATGGTGTATTGCGAGAAATCGATAAAGAGTACGAACGACAGGTAAGAGCCACACGCCAGCAGCGTAAACAGCAGCGTCCATCCGGCGTTCAACAAGGTCGCCGCCGAAACCACCGGCAGCAGGAAAATAAAGAAGTACGGGCTGACCAAGGCGCCGGTATACCCGATCAGAAAATAGCCGAGCACCAGTTTCAGGCCGATCCAAAACACCTTGCCGGCAGTAGGGTTGCGAAACGAAACTTTGGGCTCGGCGATCTGCGCGGCGCCGAGCAGAATGAGCCAAAAAAATCCGGATTTGCTCCAAGGGCTCAGGGGGAATTCAGCAGCATCCGCATCGAGGCCGGGGCTCAGCGCCGCCATGCCCGCGAACAGCACCAGCCAGACGATATCCTGCGGTCGGATCCATTGCGTCCAGCGCGGGGCCGTCACGCCTGCTATCTTAGCCGCGATTGTGCCAAAATAAAAACTAAAGTCTCATGTCCCAACAATCAGTTGACCACGATCCGGATTTTCCCGGACCGGAGGCCAGTTCGTCTTTTGGCGACCTGCTCTCGCAGTTCGAAAAATCTCATTCCACGAAACGCACCGAGGATGCCCGCGACGGCACCATTGTCGCCATTTCGGCCGACTCGGCATTTGTGGATGTCGGCTTGAAAATCGAAGGCATCCTTCCGCTCACGGAACTGCGGGAGAAGGATGGATCCCTCGCGGCCAAGCCTGGGGACAAGTTGCGGGTGGCGATTACGGGGCGGGACACGGAGGGGTATTACCTGCTCTCCAAGATCAGCGTGGCGCGGCCGAAGGACTGGTCGTCGCTGGAAAAAGCATTCGCCGAAAAACGCGCCATCGCGGGTGTGGTATCGGCCGCCGTCAAGGGCGGGCTCAGCGTGGACGTTGGGGTGCGCGCGTTCATGCCGGCCTCTCGCAGTGGCGCGCGCGACGCCGCGGAGCTGGAGAAATTGATCGGCCAGGAAATCAGCTGCAAGATCATCAAACTGGACGTTGCCGATGAAGACCTGGTGGTGGATCGCCGCGTGGTGCTGGAAGAGCAGGAAAAGCAGGACCGCGAAAAAAAAATTGCCACGCTGCAAGAAGGCATGACTGTGCACGGCACCGTGCGCAGCGTCACCGACTTCGGCGCGTTTGTGGATATTGGCGGCGTCGACGGACTGCTGCACGTCACCGACATGTCGTGGGGCAGGGTGAACAAGCCGGCTGACCTGGTTTCAGTCGGCGATGCCATCGACGTGCGTATTCTCAAAATGGAGGGCGCGTCGGAAGGCAAGAAGTCGCGCCGTATTTCTCTTGGCTTGAAGCAGCTGCAAGCCGACCCTTGGGATCAGGCTGCGGCCAAATTCAAGGCCGGCGATCGTGTGAAAGGCGTCATTACGCGGACCGCCGATTTCGGCGCGTTCGTGGAGCTGGAGCCGGGCGTCGAAGGCTTGATCCACATCTCAGAAATGTCGTGGGGCAAGAAAATTCATAAGCCTGGCGACGTCGTAAAGCCGGGAGATTCAGTCGAGATCGTAGTGCTGGGCGTGAATCCTGCCGACCGCCGCATTTCTCTCGGACTCAAACAGGCGCTGGGCGATCCCTGGGCGGACGTGGAGAAGCGTTTCGCCGCCGGCACAGTGGTCGAAGGGCCGATTACCAGCCTGACGAAATTCGGCGCGTTTGTGCAGCTGGATGAATCGCTCGAAGGCATGATTCACGTCGGCGATATCAGCGCTGAAAAACGCATCAATCAACCTTCGGAAGTTTTCAAAACCGGGCAAGTCGTGCGCGCGGTCGTGCTGGAAGTGGACCGCGAGAAGCGCCGCATCCGGCTGGGACTCAAGCAGCTTCAACCCACGTCGCTCGACGAATACATTGCCGAACACAAGGCCGGCGACCTGGTTACGGGGCGTGTGTCCAAAGTTTCGCAGGGCAAAGTCGTGGTGGAGCTGGGCGAGGGAATTCACGCATCGTGCAGCGTGTCGGCGGCCGACGCCGGCGAATCCACCGCGACACAGGCCAAGGCGGATCTTTCCGCGCTTACGTCCATGCTGAACGCCAAATGGAAGAGCGGCGCGGCATCCGCTAAGGCCGAGCCGGCTCAAGCGGGGCAGATTCGCAGCTTCCGCATTCTGAAGCTCGATGCAGCGCAGAAGAAAATTGAGCTGGAGATGGCCAGCTAAGGCACCGCTCCCTTTGGTCACGGCTCTGCAAGAGCGCGTTTACGTTACTCTAAAACGTAAAGCTCCGCGCCCTTCTCTTTGAATTCCTCCGACTTCGCCAGCATGCCTTCCTCGGCGTACTGGCGAACCTCTTCGGTAATCTTCATCGAGCAGAAATGCGGCCCGCACATCGAGCAGAAGTGGGCTGTCTTGGCGCCTTCGGCAGGCAGCGTTTCGTCGTGATAGGCGCGGGCGCGATCGGGGTCGAGACCCAAATTGAACTGATCTTCCCAGCGGAATTCGAACCGCGCTTTGGACAACGCATTGTCGCGCTCCTGCGCGTGCGGGAAGCCCTTGGCCAGGTCGGCGGCGTGCGCGGCGATTTTGTACGCGATCACGCCTTCCTTCACGTCGTCTTTATCCGGCAGGCCCAGATGCTCTTTAGGCGTGACGTAGCACAACATGGCGCAGCCGAACCAGCCGATCATGGCGGCTCCGATGGCGCTGGTGATGTGATCGTAGCCCGGCGCAATATCCGTCGTTAGCGGGCCCAGTGTATAAAACGGCGCTTCCATGCAATGTTTCAGCTCGAGCTCCATATTTTCCTGGATAAGCTGCATGGGGACGTGGCCCGGGCCCTCGATCATCACCTGCACATCCTGCTCCCAAGCGATCTTCGTAAGCTCGCCGAGCGTTGCCAACTCGCCTAGTTGCGCCGCGTCGTTGGCATCGGCCGCAGCGCCGGGCCGCAGACCGTCGCCCAGCGAGAAGGACACATCGTAGGCCTTCATGATTTCGCAGATCTCGCGGAAATGCGTATACAGAAAACTCTCGCTATGCTGCGACAGGCACCATTTGGCCATGATGGAGCCGCCGCGGCTCACGATGCCGCAGACACGTCCGGCGGTGAGCGGGATGTAGCGCAGCAGAACACCGGCGTGAATCGTGAAATAGTCCACGCCCTGCTCCGCCTGCTCGATAGGGGTGTCGCGATAAATCTCCCAGGTCAGTTCTTCGGCGCGGCCGCCTACTTTTTCCAGCGCCTGATAAATAGGCACCGTGCCGATGGGCACAGGCGAATTGCGGATGATCCACTCGCGGGTCTCGTGAATATTGCGCCCCGTCGAGAGATCCATCACCGTATCTGCGCCCCAGCGTGTAGCCCACGCCATTTTTTCCACTTCCTCTTCGATGGAAGACGCGATCACGGAGTTGCCTATATTGGCGTTGATCTTCACGCGGAAATTGCGGCCGATGATCATCGGCTCGGTTTCCGGATGATTGATGTTCGCGGGAATGATGGCACGGCCCGCTGCTACTTCCTGACGCACGAATTCCGGCGTGATCTCGCGGGGAATGCGCGCTCCCCAGCCGTTGCCGGCGTGCTGGTGATCGCGTCCCTGTCCATGCGGCGCATCTCCCGATTCCGCGCGCTGTCCGCGGCCAAGGTTTTCCCTGATGGCGATGTATTCCATCTCGGGTGTGATGATTCCAAGGCGCGCATAATGCATCTGGGAAACATTGCCGGCGCGGCCGCGCGCGTCTATCCACGGACGGCGCAGCGGCGCGAGCCCCTGCCGCAAATCAATCGCGGCTTCCGGATCGGTGTACGGGCCAGAGGTGTCGTATACGCGAATCGGCTGGTTGGCGATGTTGCGCGTGGGCGTCTGCGCAATCTCCCGCATGGCCACCCGCACGCCCGGCTGCGTTCCGGGAACGTAAATCTTGCGCGACGCCGGAAACGGTTTGGTGATTTCGGGATTCAGGGAATTCTGCGTCATGTTGCCTCCCTCCGCCGGGATTATCCGGATCAGGTTCATCGGGTCGCGGATCACGGCTCTGCGCCGGGCCGCCTCTCAGCTTTTCAGCTCCCCGTAGTTTCGATTATGACACTTAACGCCCGAACACAAATCGCCCGCGCCGTGGATCGGCGCCGGCTTGCAGCACGCCATCGGCGATTTGAATCACAGTCGGCGCGGAGCCATTGCTCCAATCGCCCCCCATGCTCACCACGTGACCGAGCGCGCTGAGTTTTTCGGCGGTGGTCTTGGGAATGCGACCTTCCAGATTCAGTTTTCCGGGAACAAACTCGTGCGCCGCGAAAGAAGTATAGAAGTGCTCCGTCTGGAAGCGCGGCGCTTCCACGGCTTCCTGCGGCGACATGCCGAAGTCGATGATATTCAGCAGCACCTGCAGCATGGCCTGGTCCTGATTGTCGCCGCCCGGAGTCGAAATCGCGAGATACGGCTTGCCGTCCTTCAGCACAATGGTCGGGCTCAGAGTGACGCGCGGCCGTTTGCCAGGCGCCAGTTGATTGGGATGCCCGGGCGTCATCACCAGCGTCTGCAGGCGGCTGCTGAGCGGAATTCCGGTATCGCCCACAATCACCGACGGCAGCCATGCGCCGCTCGGCGTTGCCGAGAAAACATTGCCGAAGCGGTCCACCACATTGACGCAGGTTGTATCCTGATCGCCGCCGCCTACATGCGCGGAGACCGGTGGCTCCAGCGGCTTGCCAAAACTTCCCGGACGATGCTCCATCGAGGCGTGCTCCGGATCCACCAGCCCGCGCCGCGCGGCCGCATATTCCTTCGAGAGCAAAATGCGCTCTGGAATTTCAGAAAATTTGGGATCGCCATAGTAGCGGTCCCGGTCCGCGAAAGCCAGCTTTACGACCTCGACCACGGTATGCAGGTACAGCGGGCTGTTGTGCCCCATGGCCTTGAGATCGTAGCTCTCCAGCATGTTGAAGGCTTCGAGCATCACCGGGCCTTGCGTCCAGAAACCCGGCTTGTAAATCTCGTAGCCGCGGTAATTGGTGGTGCGCGGCTGGTCGGTTTCGGCGTGGAATTTGGCCAAATCCTGATACGCCAGCAGGCCGCCGTGGCTTTCCGAAAAAGCACCGATCTTGCGGGCTAGCGGGCCCCGGTAGAAATAGTCGCGCACGGCCTGAATCTTGGCGGCGCGATCGCCCGGCGCTTTCTTTTCGACCGAAGCCAGTTCTTCGAGCGTGCGCGCCAGCGTGGGCTCACGGAAGATCTCGGCGCGAACGGGCGGGCGTCCGCCGGGGAGGAAAAAATCCCGCGATGCCGGCCACAGCTCCAGAGTTTCCTGGGTATTGCGGATGAAGTTGACGAATTCGTCGCCGATCGGAAATCCCCCGGCGTACTCGATGGCAGGCGCGGCCACCTGCGCGAACGACATCGTCCCGTGCTCCGTCAGCGCCAGCAGCAGGCCGTCGAACATGCCGGGCACGGTTGCCGCTAGAATTCCCACTGCCGGGATAGGCGCCATGCGGCTTTCCGGCTCCCACGGCTCAGCCTTACGGGCTTTATAAAATTCCACGGTGGCTTTAGCGGGCGCCACACCGACGCCGCTTATGGCCAGCACCGGCTTGCCGGCGGGCTTGATGAGCAGCGGCATTTCACCGCCCAGGCCGATGCGGGCTTGCTCGGTGATCGCGGCGGTGAGGATGCTGGCCACACCGGCGTCCACCGCGTTGCCGCCATGGGTCAGCATTCGGTAACCGGCTTCGACTTCAAAATTATTGGCCGCCGCAACCATCTCCCGGGTGCCGCGCACCGGAGGAAACATCGTCGGGCGATTTTGCGCGAGCAGCGCAGCAGCCGCGAACAGCGCGAGGCTAGCTTTCATAACGGTACAGCGCTTGTTTGATAGGTACGCCGACGACTTCAATGCGCCTCAGGTCGCTGGTGCCGATGCCGTGCACCTCAGCCAGCAGCATGGTGTTGTCACACGTTTCGAATGGCTTGCTGCCGCGTTTCGCCCGCGGATCATATCCCATGACGGCGGTAGCCACGGCATCGGTCGTCACCGGATTGGTGCCGGCGATCAACACGCCCGGCTGGACCAGTTTCAAGTTTCTCTGGATCCACGGGCCTTCACCGCCCGCGATGGATTCGATGCCGTCAATGATGGCGAGATCAATGGGCCGCGCCGCGCACATGTCGGCCACGATGTGGGGCACGCGGTAGCCGGGATCGCGGCTGGAAGCCGGATCAATTTCCGGCAACGCGGATTTCGAAGGTTGACGCTGACCGGCATGGCAGACCGCGCCGCGGCCCGAGGTGGGATTTTCGTTGGGCTCGTCGACACCAGCGTCGTCGCCATAAGTCGACGCCGGTGAATTTCCGAAGCAATTCTTCAGCGAGAGCGTGACGCCGCAAGTCTCGTGATTCTTCAGCTTGGCCATGCTCACGAAGACGTCGGTGTCTTCAAAAGCGTGATTCAGATCGAAGGCCGGATAAATATAAGGGCTGCCCGGCACCTTCAGGCGCGAATAGCGCATGCCCTTGCCCAGCGCATTGGTGTTTTCGAATTCGACGCCAGACGCCGCGCCCAGCAGCGCGCGCACATTCCAGCCGGCATCCAGCATGTACTCTTCGAGCGGCCCACTGGTGGCCCACGCGCTCTCGACGAAGCGAATGCGCTTGGCGCCGGCCTTGCCCATCAGATGCGCGGTGGCGCCGACAAGTTTCGGATGCGTGTAGTGCGTGACACCCAGCGGCCGGCCCTGGAAACGCAGCGCCGGGCTGCCGGTAAGATTCAATTTGACGGTGACCGTTTTACCGCGCACGATGCGCTCCAAGCCGCCGAGCTGATCGAACATCGTAGAAAGTTTTGCGGTGAGGTCTTCGTTGTAGGAAGGGCATTTGGCGACCGCCACGGGAGCGGTGGGAGCGGAAGGCGCAGCCTTCAGCAGAGGTGCCGACGCAGCCAGGGCAAGCCATTCTCGTCGAGTCATGCCACTAGTCTAATCGCAAGGTGGGGTAAACGGAAACGGAGACAAGTCTGGAGGTAGAGCGCCGGCAGCGCGAGAGTCCCGTTCCCCGCACTGCCGGCCATCGCACTACGTCCCTACTTGTGGATGATGATGCTCCCTTTGGTCAAGGCCGTTGCCGGCAGGTTATAGCGATCCCCGCCATTCGAGCATGAGGTGATTTTTAAGCCGAAGGCATCTACATTCCCAGTAAAGGATCCCGCCCATGCATCCACTTCAAAGTTACAAGTGTACGTCCCATTGACGGTTCCAATTCCGTGGAATTTCGCTCGCGGCTGCCCGGTCACTACCAGCCAGTCCATGCTGGTGCTCTTGAAGTTCAGATTGCCGTTCTTGAATTGGAACTCTAGATTGCCGGACGGGATATTTCTTCCCGGCAGGTATTTGGAGACAAAACCAAATGTGGCTTGACCAGCCGCCGAGGTATTGAGGAGGTCCGCTCCAGCTGGAGAAGCAACTTGGCCACCACCGGTGACAAAGCCCCCGCTAGGATCGTATACCGGCAGCAGGATGCAGGTATTGGCCCCGGTGTTGCCCGCCGAATCTGCACCGTAGACGCAGACGTTATAGACATTCGACTGTGAAAAGGGCAGTAAGGTGGCCGATGCTTGCGTGGTAACTGCGACGCTCGGCGTGAGCAACATCGGAAATGAGCTGCCCCCGTCAATTGTGTAATAGGCAGAGGCAATGTTGCTGCCGCCAGTCATGGCATCCGAAATGGAGGCAGTGAGTGACGAAGCCGTGTTTACTGCCAGCGGGCTAGGCGCGATCGAGACATTGGATGTAACGGGGCTGACAATATCAAATATCGGGATAATTGCTTTGGCGATCTGGTTTGCGGAGATCTCTGTGAACCACAGATTACCATCTGGTCCGGTTCTGATCGACCAGGGCTGGCTGCTCGCGGTGGGCACTGGGAACTCAGTGATCACCCCGCTCAGTGTGATTCGTCCGATATTGTTCCCGTTGTGCTCTGTGAACCACATATTGCCGTCCGGGCCCGCAGTGATCTCAACGGGAGCGCCACCCGCCGTTGGGATAGGAAACTCCGTGATGTCACCGGCGAGAGTTATTCTCCCAATTTGATTCGCTAGAGGAGCGCTTTCTGTGAACCACAGGTTACCGTCCGGGCCAGGTACGATGGCATATGGGGCGCTACTGGCTGTGGGGATCAGAAATTCCGTGAACACACCTGCCAGCGTCATTCGCCCAATTTGGTGGACCGTATCCTCCACTTCCGTGAACCAAATATTACCGTCCGGCCCCGCAGTTATGCCATACGGTTGACAGTTCGGTGTTGGGACCTGAAACTCCGTAATGACCCCGCTCAGTGTGATTCTCGCTATCTTGTTCCCGCTTCTTTGTGTGAACCACAAATTGCCGTCCGGCCCCGCAGTGATCCCCTCCGGATTGCCGCCGGTTGCAAATGGCGTGGTAACTCCGGCAGTAGTCATCCTCCAGATGGTTTGTCCCGAGAAATCGGTGAACCACAGGTTGCCGTCTGGCCCGGTAACGATTTGCTCCAGGGTCCCGCTGCTTGTCGGTACTGGGAACTCGGTGATCACACCGGCTGGTGTAATTCTCCCGATCTTGTTCTGATCGTGCTCTGTGAACCAGACATTACCGTCTGGGCCAGGAGTGCTTGAATATGGTCCGCTGCTTGGTGAAGGAATTGCATACTCGCTAAACGTGACTTGGGCCTGGGACACTGCGCTTGCTGCCAACAACAGACCTACGAAGACCGAGCGTGTCATAAATTTCTCCTTTGCGCATTTGCGCGAATGGCGTAAACGTTGTAGTTTCTAAAGCACGAACAAAGTGACCAGACCGAAACAAAATGGCCGGCGCAGCGCACGATCTGACAGCCGCGGCAAGACCATGGATGTTTCAGCATGGGTGAGAGTGAAGAAGAATAGCTCGATCCCTCGAAGAACGGCCGAAAAGTTTCCTGAATAATTCCTAATGTCTTCGATCAGCAACAATCGGAAGCACTTTTACGAGTTCGGCCCTTTTCGATTGAGCGAGGCGGAAGGCGTTCTGCGGCGCGGTGACCAAGTTCTCCAAGTTGCGCCCAAGGCGGTGGACCTGTTGCTGGTACTGGTTCAGAATGCCGGCCAGGTGGTCAGCACCGAAGATCTCTTGAAAAGCGTGTGGGCGGATTGCATCGTAGAGACCAGCAACCTGCATACGCAGATCACGAGCTTGCGCAGGGCGATTGGGAGAGAAATCATCAAGACCGTCCCCAAACGGGGGTACCAGTTTATCGGCATGGTTCAGGAGAGTTGGGAACCAGCATCCACACAGGAACCGCCGGCAGAGGTGCCAGGGGCCGATCCCGGAATTCCGGGACCACCCGCGGATCGAGGGCCCTTCCGATTTGCCTTGACGCCGCTAATCGCTAGTGTACTCGCGATAGCCGGTGCGTTATTCGCGCTTCGGCTGAACCAGTTAACCGCGCCAGTTTCATCCGTTCCGGCGGCCGGCCGTCTGCTCGCACTGCTTACTTGTGAAGGCTGCCGGCCCGCTGTGATCAAGCTGGATCGCATGCCAGGTCAAGTTCTTATGAATCCTAGTGGAACAAAGGTCTATGCGATCGAACGCGGGGCAAAGACAATCACAGTGGTGGGACTTTTAGACAATTCCGTAAAGCGGACTCTCATACTCCCATTGCATGCAAATACGGCGGTGATGACTCGGCACGGGGAACGAATCTATATCGGTTCTTCCACAGATGGGGTGATGGTTGTGGACGCGGAGCAAGACCGCGTTCTCGAACGGATTTTTGCCACCGGTGGTCCGGTCCGCAACCTGGCGGTCACGCCCGATGAAAAAAAGGTGTTCCTGGCCATGGGGGCTGCCGGCCTTAAGCGCATTTCCATGGTCAGTGGTGAAATCAGGCTTCTTTCTGAAATTGCTTGTCCGGAATACGTGGGGATTGATCCGAGTGGGCGCGAACTGTTTGTGAGCTACCAATGCGGCGGGCCGGGTGGCCATCGTGGTCATGATTCGGTCGAGGTCTACGATGTCGAGTCGGAACGGAGGGTCGCGATTGTTACGGGTCCTCCAATGGTTGGGAGCTCTGTATCCTTCGCGCCCGGGAGCCCATTCGTATTGCTGAATGGACAAGATGCGTGCTCGGCGCCGTCGTACGATCACATTGGCTGTCCAATCGTTCCGGGGATTGCCTCTCATCTGCTCCGCTCCGCCGATCGCACGATCGTCCGCACATTCGCGAGGGAAGTGAATTTGGTTAAGGGTGAGACCAACCAGGAAGGCACGTTTGTTCCGGACGGCCGGCGGCTCGTCTTCTCGGGCCCGGGGTTAACTGTGTTGGACGTGTCGAAACAGGCAGTTCTAGAAACATACGCAGACGCAAGGGAATCCTACGGCCAGGTGGTGTTCGACGCCACGGGCAGGCGCGCGGTAGTGGTTCAACCCGCCGGCCTGCTGGTTCTCAAGACGCTGGATCAACCGTGTTTGCCTCCGGAGGAAGGCCAGTTCAACCTCTACCCGGGCGATGGAAGCTTCGACGACGTCCGGCAAGTAGAGCGCCTGGTACCGGAGGGCGATGTAACATTCGTGCCCGGTTTGATCGGCCAGGCACTCCGCCTCAACGGGAAGGACAGCATGCTACGCGCGCGCCCATGGGCGGCTTGTGGAGACTGCGGTGATTCCTGGACCGAGTCGCTATTTGTCAAATTCGACGCCCTTCAGGGTGAGATGACTCTCCTGGAACGTGCAAATGCTCTGAGAGGTCCCGGCCACCGGCTGTTCAAGTCGCCCGACAACCGAATCGTCCTGGAAATCGCCGGTGATACCTCGCCAGGGCAGGCGGTTCATAGTACGAGTCCAGTAACCGCTGAAACTTGGAACCACTACGCCGTGGTCGTTGATGCCGGCGAGCGGCGGCTGTACATTAACGGTACGTTGATGGGGAGCGTAGCTGTTCCCAAAGCAGATCCAATTAGGTTTTGGGGCGATGTCTGCTTGGGTTCCACCCACGAAAGAAGCGCGCACCTTGCCGGGCGGGTCGACGAAATCGTTTTCTACAATCGCGCCCTGGGCGAGCCTGAGATTAGAAGGATTTCTCAACTAAGGACAGACAGCCCTTGCCGCCATTAGCCGGTTCTCCGGTTACTCTAATCGCAACGTAGCGCAAACGGAAACCAGGTCGATGTCCACGCCCGTGCCTTCGTCATTCTTGTAAACTTCGAGCTCGCGCTCCTTGCCATCGGGCGTGTACAGTCGCGCGTGCTTCCAATCGCCCAGCAAATGCACCGTGATCGAATCCACTGGGTAGCTGGCGTAGTTCACTAAGTGAACGAGCAATTCTTTTCCGTCGGCGGAGGTCAGCAGGTTGGACAGCATCGTCGACACATTGAACAGGCGCGCACCCAGGTTGCGCCGTCCGATCATAGCGTTGATATCGTGCCAAATCTCGTCGAGGCGCTTCAGTTCTTTTTCATCCAGCGTGATTTGATCGGGCGTGGATGGCGCCGGGCTCTTCCATCCCTTGGGCGCGGAGAGCAGTGTCCCGCCGGAGCGGGTAAAGCTCCGCAGCACATCGCGCTGTTCCGCGCTAAGACTGTCGCTCTCCACATCCACCGTCATGGACGCGCCTGCCAGCACTTCCTGCGTCAGCTTTTGCGGCGGCACGGCGCGCACCGGTGTGTGGCGCGCGCCAATCATATCCAGAATGCCGCCCGAAAGGAACGCTCCGTTTTCGGCGCTCTGCACCACCGCCAAGCGTCCGGCGGGACGGAACGACCGCCAGTCCGCGTGCCCTTCGTAAAATTTCAAAAGCTCGGTGATGCGCCGCCAGTCGCGGAGAGCGCTCGCGTCGTTCTGATAGAGACGACGCGAGAAATCGTCATCCAACGCGATAATCCAGCGCGCGCCGGCTGTCGCGGCATCGCCGATTGCCTGCAAATAACGGTCCCCCGTGACTACCGTGTTCGGCGGCGGAAGATTCCCCAGCCAAACGGTGTGGCCGAACGCGCCGGCCGCGCGCAGAAATCCGGAGTTGGTGTCGATCCATGGCGAGCCCGATGGACCGGCCTTGGCGGCGCCATCTTTGAGCACTTGAATTCCCGGCCAAACGCCCTGGTTCGTCCCCACGACCGGCGAGCTGCTATCCAATTTCATGGCGCTGCGGGCGGTGATCTCGATAACCGGCGCCTTGAAATCGGCGAGCGAATCGCGCACGCGCCCGGCCGTGCCGGCGGGAAAATCGCCTTCTAACACGATGCCCGAAACCTTGGCGCGCATCGCATCGCGAGCGGCTTCGACGGGGTCCGCGCCGGGACGAATTACGGCCAGCGTAGCTACGCTGCGCCCCGTAGCGGCGGCGGCAAATCCGGGAAGCTGCGTTTTTCCGGCGGCGTTCCATTCGAGCAGCAGACAATTGATCGGCGTGCCGGAAACCAGTTCCAGAGTTTTGGTTTCCAGAGATTTCCAGCGCGCCGGGACCCAGTCGGCGGGCGCGGCCAGAGCCAGTACGAGGGCGAACAGCATATCTACTACTCTACGCCGACTTGATCTCGGTCCACAGCCGGTCGCGTAAACGCTGAGTGGCAGGCGGCAGCGTGGCCGCCCATTCGCCGCGCTGAAACACGTCGGGCGGAGGATAGAGCGCCGGATTGTCACGCAGCGCGGCCGGCAGCATGGCTTGCGCGCGTCCATTGGCAGTTGCCGTTTTAGCGGAGGTGACGATAGCCACCGCCACAGCGGGCCGCAGCAGGTAGTTGATAAACTCGTGCGCCAGTTCGCTGCAAATACCGCTCGACTGCCACATGTAAGGAACGCCCCAATCAAGCGCGCGATCCCAGGGTGGCGAGCGGAATTCGGCGCTCAGATTATCCAGATTAGAAAGCTTGCGGCGATCGATGCGGGCCAGCAGGCCGAGTTCGCGCATGGGCCCAATACGATTGTGGGTTATGAAAATGACGTCCCAGCCGGAATTGCCGTTCATCACGCGCGCCAGGATTTCCTCATTGGTCTCGGCCACGGTGTAGCGCACGCGCGCTCCGCTCTCTGCCTCGAAGTTCGGGACGGTGTCGGGCGCAATGTAATCGGAAAAATTGAGCACGTTGAGACGGCGGCGGCGATCCGCGCAGGACGCCAGCGCAGGCGCGCCCAGCAAAAAGCTTCGCCGGTTCATGCTTTCCTCATGCGCTCGGAAATCAGGATCAGCGTCCCAAAGAAGAGCACGATCACCGTCGAAATCGCATTGATCGAAGGGTTGGCGCCGCGGCGGGCCATGGCGTAAATCACCATGGGCAGGGTTTCCGAGTCCACACCGGCCACTAAACTCGTGATGACGTAATCGTCGAAAGAAATCGTGAGCGAGAGCAGCGCGGCGGCGGTAATTCCGGGAGCCAGGAGGGGCAAAGTCACCTGGCGGAATGCTCCCCATTCAGTTGCGCCCAGGTCCATGGCAGCTTCTTCCAGGCCGCGATCGAGCGTGCGCAGGCGCGCCGCCACCACGACAGCCACGTAGGCGATCGAGAACGCCACATGCGCCAGCATCACCGTGTGCAGTCCCAATTGCCAGCCGAGCCAGCGGAACATCCACTGGAAGAAAGCCAGCAGCGAAATGCCCATGACAATTTCCGGCGTCACCAGCGACAGATACAGCGCTCCCGTGAGCACGCGGGAGGCACGTTTCCAAAGTCCGTAAGCGGCGAGCGTGCCGGCCACGGTCGCGATGGCGGTTGAGACCATGGCAATGACGGCGCTGTTCCAGGCAGCTTCCAGCATTTGCGTGTCGCGCGCCAGCGCTCGATACCACTGCAGCGAAAATCCTTCCCACAGCGTGAAGCGCGAGGCATTGACGCTGAAAACTATAAGGGTGATCAGCGGCACATGCAGGAAGGCGAACGCCGCGGCAGCGTAGAGGCCAAGCGCGCGCTTCACAGAAATTCCCTGCTCCGGCTGCGCATGAAAACCGCTAGCAGCCCTGCAGCCAACGCCATCAGCGCGAGCGACGCAGCCGCGCCGAACGGCCAGTCGCGCGCGGTCGTGAACTGGTTCTGCACCAGATTGCCGATCATCACCGTCTTGCCGCCGCCAAGCAAATCCGGCGTGAGATAGGCTCCCAAGCACGGGATGAAGACCAGCGCCGATCCCGCCCAGATCCCGGGACCTGCCAGCGGCACGATCACGCGGTAGAAGACCGTCCAGGGCCGCGCGCCGAGATCCGCCGCCGCTTCGAGCAGCACCGGATCCAGGCGCTCGAGCGTCGCGTACAAAGGCAACACCATGAACGGCAGAAAACCGTAGACCAGGCCCAGCAGCACGGCGCCGTCGTTATATAACAGCGGCAGCGGTTGGGAAATCAGTTTCATTTTCTGAAGCAGCGTGTTGAGCAGCCCGGTGTCGCGCAGCAAAAACAGCCAGGCGTACGTGCGCACCAGAAAGCTGGTCCAGAACGGTAGGATCACCAGGTGCAGGTACAGATTCTTGCGCGGTCCGGCCCTGGAGATGAATAACGCGAGCGGAAACGCCAGCAGCAGGCAGATGGCCGTCGCCGCCAGCGCGAGGCCAAAGCTGCGCAGAAAGATGACGCCATAGAGCGGGTCGAAAAGACGCTGGTAGTTTTCCAACGTCCAGGGAAGCTCGACGCCGCCGTAGGTTCCGCGCTCCAGCAAGCTGTATGCGCACACGATGGCCAGCGGGAAGGCGAACAGAAAAATCAGCCACACCCGCGCCGGCAGCAGGAACCAGAAGCGCAGCCGGCTCATGGAAAGCGCATTTCGTCGGCCGGCTTCCAGTAGAGATGCACGGCTTCGCCGGTGTGGAAAGCGCCATTGCCGCGAGCCAATTCCGCCACCGCCTGCTCGCCCGAGTCGAGCCGGGCCATCACCTGGATGCAGTTTCCCAGAAAGGTGGAATGCACCACCGTCGCCGCGCGCGAGACCGCGCCGGCTGGAGCCTGGCGCGCGATGCCAGTAACTTCGGGGCGCAATCCGATGCCATCGATCCAGTTCACCGCGCCCAAAAACCCGGCCACGAAGCGCGTTGCCGGCCGCAAATAAACATCCTCGGGCGAGCCCACCTGCTCGATGCGGCCGTGATTCATGACGGCGATCGAATCGGACATGGCCAGGGCCTCTTCCTGATCGTGGGTGACGAACAGAAACGTAATGCCCACGCGGCGCTGCAGCTCTTTCAATTCGTGGCGCATCTGCTTGCGGAGTTTGGGATCGAGCGCCGCCAGCGGCTCGTCGAGCAGGAGAAGTTGCGGCGCCAGCACGAGAGACCGCGCCAGAGCCACACGCTGACGCTCGCCGCCAGAGAGCTCGGCTGGATACCGTTTCTGTTTGCCGCTTAGCTCCATCAATTCCAGGATGCGCGCGACGCTCGCCGCCGGTTCCGAGGCGCCTTGCTGGCGCAGCCCGAATTCCACATTGCCTTCAACCGTCATATGCGGGAACAACGCATAGCTCTGGAATACCGTGCTGACGTTGCGTTCATAGGGCGGCCGCCCGTTCACACAAACGCCGCCGAGGCGGACCTCGCCGCTGGTTGGTTCTTCAAAGCCGGCGATCAGGCGAAGCGTGGTGGTCTTGCCGCAGCCGGAAGGCCCTAGCAGCGAATAGAAGCTGCCCTGGGGAATCTCGAGCGAAACGCCGTTCAAGGCGCGATGCCCGGGGTATTGCTGGCTCAGTTCGCGAAGCTCGAGGACGGCTGCCACTTGTGAAAAATATAACGCAATGCCGTCGACGCGCGTGTCGAAAGTTTCCGCGGGATAATTGCGTGGGAGAACGAAATGGCAACCTTGGGACTCATTGAATACGAATCCGCCAGCGCGGAGGTACGCGCCGTCTATGACGACATCATGGCCACGCGCAAGACGGATTGGATCAACAATTTCTGGAAGGCGATTGCGCGCGATCCGGCTACGCTGCGCCGGACGTGGGAGAGCATCAAGGAAGTCATGGCGCCGGGCGCGCTGGACGCAGTCACCAAGGAGATGATCTACCTCGCCGTTAGCGCGACCAACCAATGCGGTTACTGCATCGCGTCCCACACCGCGGCTGCGCGCAAGGCAGGTATGACAGACCAAATGTTTGCCGAGCTGATGGCGGTGGCAGGCATGGCCAACGAAACCAATCGCCTGGCCAGCGGGTATCAGGTGGAAATCGACGAGCGATTCAAGCCGCGCTAGTGCTTTGCCGGTGGCGGCGGAGGTGGTGGCGGCGGAGGTGGTTTTCCCGGACCCTGATCTCCCACGCCGCCGCCCGATGCCGGCGGACCCGACGAAGGCGTAGAACCGCCCGAGCCGCCCGTGTTCCCCGGATCGCGCGACGTGCGGAGAAGAATGCCGTACATGGCGTCGGCCGCCGCGCGCAGAGTGGTGCGCAGTACTCCGCCGCGATCTATCGTCTTGGCCGCCAGAGGTTGATTCTTATACACGCGAATCCATTCGCCGGCGCCCAGCAGCTTGGCATCCCCGCGCGGCAGCAGGGAATGCTGCACCGCGACCAGGCCTTCTTCCACCATCACCAGCGTGGTTGCGTCCTCATCCTCCACGCTGACATCGAAGGTAGTGCCGCGAACCGAGATTACCGCGGTAGGCGTACGAACTTTGTTGTAATTGGGCTGGCCGCCGAGTTTCTGGATGTGAATCTTGACCCGGCCAATCAGCACTTCCAGCAGGTCTTTCCAATTGGCGCGATTGTCGCGAAATACTACCCGGGAATTGGGGAAAACTTCGAAAGTGCTGCCGTCGGAGACTTCAAATACCGCAAAGCCGTCCGGACCGCTCAAAATGATTTGGCTGGGCTGGACCGCGTCGCCGACGCTCAATGCCCAGGGCGAGCTGTCCCGTAGAACCGAAACCTGGCCGGTGAGGCTGCGCAGGCGGGCCGCTGCCGAAGTCTGGGCACACGCAGAGATAGCGCACACCGCTAGTGCGGCTATGAGTTTCGACAATTCTTTCGTCGAGCCCCTGGGCATCCGTCTCCCCGCCAGACCTGCCACACTACTACAGGCCTAGTCTAGCATCAAAACTCCATTGCAACTACCAGGCCGCAGAAGTGAAGTTGCTATAAATCTCAAGGAATCATAGCCTTTGAGAAGGCGGCCAGCGCCAATACGGTAAAATAAGACACGTCGATGTGTCACGGGGATACACGATCTTTCGCCCGCCTTTGCGGCTCCATGCTAATCGCCTGGGGCGCAGCCCTCGCTCAAATACCAGCCAACCCGCTGGCGACCCAGCAGCCTGAGTGGCGCAAAATCGGCAATTTGGCGATTGAAAAAATGCTGGCGTCACCGGCTAGCGGGCCGGTTGCTGAAGTCTGGTTTTCGACCGATGCCAGTAGCCTGTTTGCGCGGACAACGTCCGGCGCGGTCTTCGCCACCTTGGATTACGAAAACTGGAGACGGCTGGCCCAGCCGCCGGTGCGCAGTGAGGCCGATGCTGCTCCCGAGGCCGCGCGTCTGCCGGAACCCGGCGCAGTAGTGCGCGCCCATCCCACCGATTCGCGCAAATTGTTCGCGCTCGCCGAGCATCTCTATCGATCCGACGACGGCGGCCGAACCTGGATCAATCTCACCAGCTTCAATCACGCCTCCATCATTGGCCCCAATCAACACGACATCGCCGTATCTCCCGCCGATCCCGAGCAAATCGTGCTGGCCAACGACGCCGGGCTGTGGCGATCGAGCGATGGCGGCCTCTCCTGGACCGGCATGAACCAGTTCCTGCCTAACCTGCCGGTCGAGAGGCTGGTGGCGCCTCCAGCCAATGGCCGTGGCATGCGCATCGAAGTAGCGGGCGCGGGAGCGTTCGAATGGATTCCGGCCACCGGCGCCGGTCCGTCAAGCGCCTGGCAGCCGGTGTCCGGTACCCGGATGGAGCTCGAAGCCCAGCTTCGCCGCGCCTATTCGACGGCCCTGAACGCCGAAATCACCGCCGTAGCGGGATCGGGCGAAATCGCCTATGCCGGCTCACGCGATGGGCGGATTTGGGCTTCGCTCGATTCCGGGCAAACCTGGAATCTCACGCGGCCGGCGTCATCGGGCGCGGTGGAACGGCTGTTTGTGGACGCGCAATCGCCCCGCGTGGCGCTAGCGGCCCTCAGCGGCAAAGGCCCGCACGTGCTTCGCACTACCAATACCGGCGGATTCTGGGACGATCTCACCGCCAACCTGGGGGAGGCGTCCGCCTATGGCGTGACCGCCGACCGCGCCGCCGGCGTAATCTACGCGGCCACCAGCCGCGGAGTGTTTTTCGCTCGCGCGGATCTGGAGGGTGCGGGCCCCGCATCGGAATGGGCGCCGGTTAGCAGTTCGCTGCCGGCGGCACGGGCCACAGATGTCATGCTGGACGCGGCCGGTAATCAGCTCTACGTTTCGCTCGACGGATACGGCGTGTACGCCGCGCCGGCGCCGCATGGCCCGAACACTACGGTTGGTCAACGCCGCCGACTTCACCAATCGCGCCGCCGCGCCCGGGTCGCTGGTAAGCGTGCTGGGGGGGCCGGTGCGCGGCGCGCGAGCCAGCGGCCTGGAATATCCGATACTGGCGTCTTCCGAAGCCGGCGCGCAAATCCAGGTTCCGTTTGAAGCCAGCGGCCCTGCCGTGTCGCTCACGCTCGACGGCGCTACACAGGTGTCGCTGGGTTTGGCCGTGCAGCCGGTGTCTCCAGCCATTTTTGTGGATCGAGACGGCGCGCCGCTGCTGCTTGACGCCGATACCGGCTTAATGCTGGACGCACGGAATACGGCGCGCTCCGGCGCGCGCATCCAGATTCTGGCTACTGGCCTGGGCCGTGTGCAGCCCAACTGGCCCACCGGCCGCGCCGCTCCGCTCGATAACCCGCCGCAAGTTGCGGCCGCGGTGCGCGCTTATATCGAGCGCTCAGCGGTCACGGTCACGCGGGCTACGCTTGCGCCTGGCTACGTCGGATTCTATTTGATCGAGCTGCAGCTTCCCACTCTGGTGAACGCCGGCCCGGCGGAGCTTTACCTGGCAGCGGATGGCCAGGAAAGCAACCGAGTTACGGTTTATCTGGAGCCGTAGCGGATTACCTGGCGGCGAATAGGCCATTCCTCCATCAGAACGTATAATACGCGCGATGGCTTCGCCTGATTCCTCAGAGCCCATGCCGCAGCTTCCTTGGCGGCGAATCGGGTTAACTGTGGTTCTCGTCTACTTTTTGTTTTCAGCCTGGGGCGGGCTCCACGCGGGCTTCAGAAACGACGACATGATGAACCTGCACTACTACTGGAGCGCGGGACCCGCGAAGGCGCTGCAAGGAAATCTGCTGTTTTTCTCCACGTTCTACCGACCCATGGGGGCGGCCTTTTATCTGCCCATCTATCATTTTGCAGGGTTGAATCCTTTTCCTTACCGCGCGGTAATCTTCCTGCTGCTAGGCGTGAACGTGGTGCTGATGTGGCGCTTTGCGGCGCTGCTCACGGGCGATTATCTGGTGGCGTTCATCGCCGCTTTCGCGGTGAGCAATCACGGCTACCTGGCGGATTTACACATCGTGACCGCTGTGGTGTACGACATTCTCTGCTTCTTTTTTTATTTCTCCGCCTTCGTGGTGTACCTGGGAATTCGCTCGCGAGGCAGGCTGCTGACGTGGAAGCAATCCGCCGGAGTGCTGCTGCTTTACATTGGCGCGCTGAACTCCAAAGAAATGGCCGTCACGTTTCCTGTTTTTGTGCTGGCGTACGAATTGCTGTACCATGCGCCTGAAGATTGGAGTCGATTATCGCGGTGGCTCCTCAGCGAGGGGCGCCTGGCCATCCTCTCTGGACTGCTGACGCTGGCGTACGTCATTGGCAAGCTCACCGGGACGGACTCGCTGAATCAAATGGAACTCTACCGTTCGATCTATACCGTTCAGCGATTCATGGAGCAGCAGACCCTTTACCTGAATGCCCTGTTCTATGCGGGCGCCTTTTTTACCCCAGCCAAGACGATCGCGCTGTGGCTGGCGCTGGTATATCTGGCGTGGCGTAGGCCGTCGCCGCAGCTTCGCTTCTGCCAGATTTTTGTGGTGCTGAGCCCGCTGCCCATCGTGTTTCTGACGGGACGGATTTGGTCGTGCCTCTACATTCCGCTCGCCGGGTGGGCCATCCTGCTCGGCTCACTAACGGTTTCGGCTGCCCGCTGGATTGCCATCCTGCCGGGGCTGCGCCGTTGGCATCAGCCCGTGGTTACCGGTCTGTTGGTGGCCACAGCCATCGGGGTGGTGGGCCGCGAAGCGGTGATCTGGACGAAGTATTTTCGACCGATACTCCTCGATGCCGAGCGCCCGGTCTTGACCGCCATTCGAAGCTTTCAAACCCTGGGGCTGAAGGTCCCAGCCAACAGCACCATGATGATTTTGGACGATCCTATGCCCCGCTATGATCTGGTCCTCATCGCCCGGCTGGTTACCGGCGAACCGACCCTGCGTGTATGGACCAAAAAAACGGAAGGCCGGCCTTCGCCTCACTCGACCGGACTCGATCATTACGATTACGTTCTCAGGATGGAATTAAACGGCGTAGCGGTGGTGCAAGACCGGTCGGATGCGGCGCCGGCCGCAAACCAGAAATAGCTTCGACTCCACAAATGGAAAAGGCCGCCAAGCCGGCGGCCCGTTCGTTAAATTGTTTTTGTTTTGGGAAAGGTGATTACGGCCGACTGACGTTCTCGGCCTGCAGTCCCTTAGGACCCTGCTTCACCTCGAACTCTACCTCCGCACCTTCATCCAGAGTGCGATACCCATTCGCCTGGATGGCCGAAAAGTGGACAAACACATCGTCGCCGCTGGCGCGCTGAATAAACCCGTAGCCTTTTGCGGCGTTAAACCATTTCACAATGCCTTTTTCTTTCACTACCATTCTCCTGATATTGTCCGGCGTGTTTCGGGTCCCAAAATAGAAAAAGCTACGAAGGGTCGCCTCGTAGCTCCACTAAGTTCTCCCGGTCTGCCGACGAACAACCATTTCTTACAACCCTAGTATTTTCTCAAATAGGGCTGGTGCGGTCAAGCCAGCCACGCTAGAATCTGCGAGTGGCCGGGCGCGAAGATACCCTACTCAACCAGATCCGGGCCCGCGTTTCGATCCCCAGGAATTCCGAGATCGTCGTGGGCATCGGTGACGATTGCGCCGTGCTGCGCCCGCGCGGGGCCAGGGAAGACCTGCTTTTCACCACCGATCAACTGATCGAAAACGTCCACTTCCGGCGCGATACACACCCGGCGCCGGCAGCCGGCCACAAAGCTTTGGCGCGCGGTTTGAGTGACATTGCGGCCATGGGCGGTAAGCCCAAGTTCTGTCTGGTATCGTTGGCCGCGCCCAAGTGGGCGGATTCCCGCTGGATTTCCGGTTTCTACCGGGGACTGCTGCGTCTGGCCGGTCAAGCGGGCGCCGTGTTGGCCGGTGGCGACCTGGCGCGGTCGAAACAATTTTCCTGCGACATCGTGGTGTGCGGGGGAGTGCCGCGCGGCCGCGCTTTGTTGCGCAGCGGGGCGCGCGCCGGCGATTGCATCTATGTTTCGGGACGGCTGGGCGGCTCAGCCCTGGGCCTCAAGACGCAGGCGGGGCGCGCGTGGCGCGTGCACTTGCGGCCTTCCCCGCGCCTGGCTCTCGGCCGGTTCATCTCCGAACAACTGCATGCCACCGCCGCCATGGATTTGAGCGACGGCTTGTCGATCGACCTCCGCCGCCTCGCGATCGCCTCAAGTCTTGCGGCTGAAATCGTAAACCCACCGGTGTTTCGCGGAGCCAGCCTGGAACAGGCGCTGCACGGCGGTGAAGATTACGAGTTGCTGTTCACGGTTCCAGCCATAATGGACGCGCGCGTTCCGGCCAGCCATCAGGGAATTCCGTTGACCAAAATCGGCGTCATGCGGCGAGGACCGGCTGGCGCCGTGTTCCTTAACACGCGGCGATTGGCGCCGTTAGGGTACGATCATTTCCGGCAATCATGACGCAACCCGATCCCGCTCCCGTACTCGATCTCATCGAAGCCTTCCGCCGTTCGAAGACCATGTTCACCGCCGTCACGCTGGGCATGTTCGACCGGCTGGAAGAAGGCCCGGCTGACGCCGCGACGCTGGCGCGGCATCTTGGGGCAGATTGTGGCGCGCTGGAACGGCTGCTGGATGCTTGCGTGGGGTTAACGCTACTGAGCAAGCAAAACGGCGTTTACGCCAACCAGCCGGCGGCGTCGGTATATCTGGCGCGGCGGAGCCCGCGCGCCATGACCGGATACATACAATATTCCAACCAGGTTCTCTACCACCTGTGGGGACATTTGGAAGACGCCGTGCGCGAAGGCAGCCATCGCTGGCGGCAGGCATTCGGCTTCGAAGCCGCCGCCATATTCGATCACATCTTCCGCACCGAAGACGACAAGCGCATGTTCCTGATGGGCATGCATGGCTACGGCCTGCTAAGCTCACCGGCCGTAGTGGCGAGCTTCGACCTGAGCCGCTTCCGCCGCCTGGTGGATTTGGGCGGCGCGACGGGACACCTGGCGGTCGCGGCCTGCGAACGGTATCCGGCCATGAGCGCGGCGGTGTTCGATCTGCCCGCGGTGATCCAAATCGCGCGTGAGCAGGTGGCGGCAACGGCCGTCGCGGCGCGCGTAGAGCTGATCGCCGGAGATTTTTTTCAGGACAGCTTGCCCGAAGCCGATCTGTTCGCGGTGTCGCGCATCCTGCACGACTGGTCGGAGGAAAAAATCCGCACGCTGCTTGCCAAGATTCACGCGCGTCTGCCAGCCGGCGGCGCGCTGCTGGTTGCCGAGAAACTGCTGCAGGACGACAAGACCGGTCCTATGTGGGGCGCCATGCAATCGCTCAACATGCTGGTGTGCACGGAGGGCCGCGAACGAAATTTGCGGGAGTATGACGCCCTGCTGCGCGCCGCCGGCTTCGGCACCGTCGAGGGGCGTCTCACCGGCGCTCCACTCGATGCCGTGCTTGCCGTGAAGAACTAAGGCATAATAGCGAGTCGATGACTAGAACACTGTCCATCGCGCTTGCCCTAACCATGACCGCTTCCGCAGCCGTCAAGATCGATAAAACCAATTACAAAGGCTGGCCCAACAGCTACCGTGTTTCCAATGGCGAAGTCGAGCTGGTGATTACCAGCGACATCGGCCCGCGCGTGATGCGCTACGGGTTCGTC
>JACPNO010000066.1 GCA_016185465.1 Candidatus Solibacter usitatus | reverse complement strand
GCGGAACTGGATCACTCCGGCGGCGGAGTTGGAGACGCTGTTCTTCCCGCAAGTGTCGTGGGTGTTGGACGCGGTGCACGAGCGCATCCTGCCGCTGAAGGGCTACCAGCCGAAGACCAACCAGTCGCTCGGTGAGATGGCGCGCCGGGCCAAGGCCGGGATCTAGAATGGGGGCATCGCCTTGCGTTGTCGGTAGCTGCGGCCACCGCCCGGCGGCAAGGATATGCGGATCGGACTACAGGCTGTTCTGGATGTCAAACGCGCGGGCCCTCGCGGCCCAAGATAGGAATTTCTGCCTAATCTACAGCGAGGGTCGAGGGCGTTGGGCCGGGCGATGGAGGAGATGCCCACTTTTTGGCCAGTGGGCGGGAACTGGTGCGAGGGAACTGGTAAACGCAACGCCGTCAGGCAGGCTCTACCCCTTGTAATTCCACATCTCAGCGACGGGCAGCAAGTTGACGGGCCGTGGGACTTCACTGGAGCGAACCGACGGAACCTTCTCGAATCCCACTCACTCGCCTGACTGATCAGCTTCTCGTCACGGATGACGCTGCGGCGGCCTGATTGTTAGTACACTGAACCAAGGCGACGGCGATTTTCAGGTCGAATTAGCTGGAATATAAGCCGCGCCTGGAGCTCGCCATGCCGCTCGAACCGTTTCTGAACGCGCCGCGTCAGACCAGCCAACTGCTTCTTTCTCGCCGGGGCATTCTTCATGCGGGGCTTGTGCCCCTGCTGGCCCTGCGTGGATCCGCCGCCGGGCGCACAACGGATGGCGGTCCGCACCCTGCCGTCGCCCTGCGGCTGGAAGGCAGCGAAACAGGTTGGCACGGGTTGGCCATCAGCCCCGATGGATCCACCGCATATGTCTCGTTCAAAGCCCCCGACGTTGTCTTGGTGGTGGACTTGATCGCTGGACGGCTGCGGTCTGCCATCGACCTCGCGCCCGCGGGTGTCATGGTGCAGTCCCTTCAGGCGGTCCTCTCCTCGGACGGCAAACTCCTGTTCGTCGTGAACCAGGGGACCGGTAACATCGCGGTCATCGACACTGCCGCGGAGCGAGTGGTCAAGGTTCTTCCGTTCTTCCCTGGGTTCGGCGATAGCGTCAAAGCGTCGCCCACCGGAAAGGTCTACATAGCACTCCTGGACGGACGACTGGTCACCGTGTCCTGCGCCGACCTGTCCTACACCACGACGTCATTCGGCGTTCTCTTGGACTCAATCGTGCTGTCCGCGAAGCGGGCCGATCTCGTCTACGCCGTGAGTTTCCAGAACGGCCAGGACTTTTTCCACGCCTTCAACTTGGCTACGGGGCGTGAAGAACGGCGGATGTTGCTGCCTAAGGCGGCGGTAAGGCCACAGGGAGGAATCAAGCGCCTGCTACTGTCCCCTGCCGGCGATGTCGCACACCTCGGCTGGATGGATGCGCAGAATTACGGCGGCTTTGGGAACATTACCTCCTTTGATCTGACTACCTTCGTGGCCGGCCCTTCCACCGCTATCCAGGATGGAGTCACAGACTTCGCAGTCCATCCCGGGAACGGCCTGATCTATGCGGTCGGGGATTGGACCGGGTCGTCGGAGGGGCGGGAAATGGCGAAGATGTTCATCGTGGAATTTGATCCGGTTGCACGGAAGGTGACCCAGCGTTTCCCCATCTCCCCGTCCGGCAACATCGCCTCCATCCAGTTCGACCCTGCAAATCCCCGCTTCGTGTACTCAACGGAAGGCGCTCTGTCTCTCATTCGAAAGGTGGATACGCTGACCGGAGGCGAGGTGATGCGGGTACGGTTCTTTCCCGGCGTGAGATTCCCTACCGCGGGCACAACCAACGGATCGCTTGCCTACATCACCTGCTACCGGTCTCCTCTGATCCACAAACTGGACCTCAATACCGGTAAACTCGCCGGAACCCTCGACCTTCCGGGACTGTCCGGCTCCGGTGAGTGCGCCTATTACGACGGGAAACTCTATGTAGGAGACTACACCTATTTCAGGGTGATCAACGCCGCGGACGGCTCGCTGATCTTCAGCCGCCAGATTCCTGATGGACTGGCACTGTCGAACAAGATCAAGTTCTTCCGGAACAAGATCGCCGCGACTGCCGGTCCAGCCCGCAGGGACCCGGACCGGATCGTGATTCTCGACGCAGGCACTCTCGACATTCTCGCTACTTTCCGTCTCGAATTGCCGAGCGTTGCCGGGCAAGCCGTGGTGTTGGTGTCGCCGGACGGCGCCAAGCTGTACGTCCAGCAGGGGACCTTCGGCGAAAGAACAATCCTCCACGTTTTGGATTCCGCCACGCTCCGCGTGCTGAAGAGGTTCGAGCCGCCCACCACTGCCTTTCAGGGAGGCGCCGGCGGCGATGTCGCCGATTTCGACGAGCAGAAGCGCATCGGGTACTTTGGCGGTTTCTGCTCCATTTACAAAATCCACATGGACACCGACGAGTTCCTCGGCATGTTGAACGTCTACGATGTCTACAAGGAGATGGGCCGCCAGCGCGGTTGGCCGGCCAGCGCGCTGTCAGGAATCTATCTGTCGGCGGCCAAAGACCGCCTCCTGATCACTTCCTACGACGGAGAGTGCGTCTATCAGTACGACCTCCGTAATGAGAAGTGGATTCCTCGAGTTGTCAGGATCGGTCTGTTCCCTGGCGTAAACTTCATCTCGCCGGACCGGAAGTATCAGTACACGGTGAGCCGCAGGGCGGACAGCATGATTCGCTTTGACACGACCGCCGCCGAAGTGGTGGACGTGACCCCGATTGGCGGCCCTGTGTCCAACCTGGGCTTGGGCAGCCTGCGGCACGGCGCCAGTTTTCAGTCGCTGCCGGTTGTTCCGGGCTGTGTACTGGTCATTCGCGATGATTTCGGTTTCCCCGGCGAGATCGGGCCGTCATTCCTGACCTCCCCTCGTCTGGACGCCTCCGGCCGCGTCGCCACCGAGCTCGCCGGCACCAAAGTGCTCTTCGACGGAGTGCCCGCGCCCATTCTCTACACCTATGCTTCCCAGGTTGGTCTGGTTGTCCCCTTCAGCGTCGCGGGCAAGAGGAAGGTGCAAGTACAGTTGATCGTCAAAG